>DALYJJ010000063.1:0-33840 GCA_031969915.1 Bryobacteraceae bacterium
CGGCCCCTTGGCCCGCCCCGAGATCCAGCGCGCGATGGCCGCACGCAAGGCCGCGGCGAGCGCCCCACTCACACCGGCTGCGCCGCTGCGTGCCGCAGCGGGAGTCGGCGCGCCGGCTCGCTCCCCTGCCCAGCGCCCCGTCCTGCCTCCCGAAATCCCGCAGTACTTCCTGCCCGCACCCGGCGCGGCCGAGGTCTTTTTCCGGCCCATGCTGTACGGCTCGGCTCAGGTCCGCTACACCGACACCAAGGCGAAGGTCGACCGCTCGGACGAAGTCCAGTGCCTAGTGCCTTTGATCGACGAGGCCGTGGCCGTGCACTGGGAAGAAATCGTCGAAACCACCCTGGCGCCTCTGGATCTTTTGAAAGAACCCGGGACGCCGGGCGGCTACGAGCCCGCTCCCCCGGCCGCTTCGAAGCCCAAGAGCTACACCGCGTGGAGCAAAGACTTCGTCAACTGGGTAATCGAACGGAAGCCGATTCAACTCCTCCGCAGCACCTCGGCCGGCCTGGTCTCGAAACCCGGTGAATCGGAGCGGGATTTCCGCATCCGGCTCAATGAGGCGTCACACGAGAAACGGGATGCGCTGGCCGCCAAGATCCAGCAGAAGTATGGCCCCAAGCTGATGACCTTGGACGACCGCATCCGCCGCGCCGAAGCGATGCTCGAAAAGGAGCAGATGGAGGCCCGCAACCAGAAGATGGATACGGCCATGGCCTTTGGCGGCGCGGTGCTCGACTTCTTTCTCACGAAGAAGGTGAAGCGCTCCTCGAGCGCCGGCTTCTCGAAGCTCAACCGCTCCGCCAAGGAGGCGCAGGACGTGGAACGCGCCGCAGAGACGCTCGAGTCGCTCCATCAGCAGCGCGCCGAATTGCAGCAACTCGCCGAAGCGGAGTTGCAGCAGGCCGCCGGATTGATGGAAGCCCGGGCGGAGGCGCTCGAGCCCGTAGTGATTCGCGCGAAGAAAACGAACGTCGCGGTGCGCCTGTTTACGCTCGTTTGGGCTCCTTACCTCCGAGATGCAAACGGCGACGCCCGGCCGGCCTGGGAGTGATCAGCGCACCTCGAAGGTGAAGGTAGCCCAGAAGCTTTCCCAGTCCGCCGCGGCGGGCTCACTACATCGCTCGATGTGAATCGCGTGGAGACGGTAGACGCCCGGCGTGGTCAGCGGAATCACCATCCGGCCATTGCTGTCCGTGCGGCCGAGGAGCGTGACCTCGCCCGCTCCGTCACGCGCGCGAGCGAGTTCGATCCGCACGTCGCCCGCCGGCTTGCCGCGCACCAAGAGGACGAACGGCACCGTGCCGCCCGCTTTCGACGCATATGGGTTCTGCTCCGGCACGAACTCGATGGTATGGCCTGCGCGCCGCTTCCAGGTGTCGTCCGGCCGGTTGGCGAGCAGCAGCGCCTTTGCGAACTTGCTGTAGCGCTCCTTGCCCGGCTTGGACTCCTCCCCGTTCTTCTTGCGCCACTCGATCACCTGCTCCAGGCCATCCTCTTCGAGGTACGCATGAAACTTCGCGGCCTCGAGTTCCAACACGTTGGGCGCGGTGCGCACCGCCAGCAGCGGCGTGCCGTTCTGCTTGATCACGACATCCACCAGGCCCCGTTTTCCGTCCTCGCGGAGGTTGGTCATGTTGTACGCGTTGCCGCCCGCCCACATCGAGGCATCCTTAACGCGCGCGAGCACCGGCGGCGTTTCGCTCTCCGGAAAGGCATCGCCGTTGTGCAAGCCCACCGCCACCCGCTCTCCCGGCGAGACGAGGAATCGCTCCGGCATCAGGTACAGATCATGCGCCAGCAAAGGCGCGGCAATCAATATGAACCAAGGCTTCACTGCTTCCAATCCGCGACGAAGATATTGAATTCGTAGCGCGACTTCGCCTTCCAGTCCGAGGAGAAGACCAACTGCTTGCCATCCGGGGAAAACTCGGGGAAGGAGCTGAAGCCGCCGAACTCGGTGATCTGCTCGAGGCCCGACCCGTCGAGGTTCATCATGAACAGCTCGAACCGGCGCCCGTCGCAGTTATGTTTGTTGGAGGAAAACACGATCTTCTTGCCGTCCGGCGTGAAGGTCGGCGCGAAGCTCGCGCAGTTGAAATTCGTGATCTGTTTCGGGTTCTTGCCGTTGGCGCCGGCAATGAAGATCTCCATTTTCATTGGCGTCGTGAGGTTCTCGGCGAGCAGGTCCGTGTAGCGCTTCATCGCATCGGGCGTAGACGGGTGATTCGCGCGCCACACCACTTTCTTCCCGTCCCGCGAAAACACCGCGCCGCCGTCGTAGCCCTTCGACGATGTGATCTGCTTCTTGGAGCTGCCGTCGGCCTTCATCGTCCACATATCCAGGTCGCCGCTCTTCATCGACGTGTAGACCACGCGCCCCGTCTTGAAGTTGACCGTCGCCTCGGCGTCGTAGCCCTTGCCCTCGGCGAGCGTCTTCACGATCGTTCCATCATCCTTGGCAAGGAAGATGTCGTAGGTGTCGTACACCGCCCACACATAGCCCTTGCTGCGATCGGCGGCAGGGGGGCAGGCCTCTCCGCCGCTGTGCGTAGAGGCGTATAGGATGTGCTTGTTGTCCGGCAGGAAGTACCCGCACGTCGTCCGGCCCTTGCCCGTTGAGACCATCTTCTGATCCGACCCGTCGGCGTTCATGATGAAGATCTGGTCGCAGCCCAGCTTGTCGCGCGTCGATTGAAACACCAGGCGCTTCCCGTCCGGGCTCCAATAAGCCTCGGCGTTCTGCCCGCCGTTGGTGAGCTGGCGGATGTTGTCGAAATACTTGGCCGGCGTTTGTGCAAGAAGAGACGCGGCGAAGAGCGCCGCAACGAAAAGTTTCATGAAGACCGTCCTTCAAAGAGGTTGCGCCCGGCTACGAGGGAGCGCATCTTGGCGTCCGCGACACTCCGCTGGATCATCCAAAAGCCGCAATCCGGATGAATGTACTGAACGCGATCCGGGCCGAGCACGTTCGCCGCGAGTTCCAGCCGCTCGGCGATGACGTCCGGCTCTTCCACCGCGTTGTCCTTGATATCCACTACTCCCAAGCCCAGGCCGATTTTCGGATCGAGGTCCCGGAAGTGTTCGAGTTCCCAATAGCCGCGCCTCGCAAACTCGAGCACCAGGTGGTCGGCGTGCAGCCCGTTCACCAGCGGCAGCAGCGATTGCCATAGCCCGCTCTGCACGCTCTGCCCGCCGTAGTTGCCAAAACAGATGTGCACGGCGCGCGTCCCCGCGATCCCGTCGAGCACATGGTTGATCGCCGGCAGCGCCCACTCGATGTCCTCGGGATGTCCACTGATGTTCGCTTCGTCGATCTGCACGACATCGGCGTCAATGCGCTCCACCTGTCGCCGCAACACCGACGCCACGGCCATGCACAGCTTGTCCCGGCCGCGGTAGTAGGAATCGGTCAGCACTTTGGTGAGCATGTGCGGCCCGGTCAGGGTGAACTTCAGCGGGCTGCGGGTAAGCGACCGGGTGAACTCGTAATCACCCGCCAGGTTCAGGGTGCCGCCCCCGATTTCGCCGTGCACGATCCCCGCCGGGGCCGTTCGGTAATTCAGGCCCGCGTCAGCCCGAAACCTGTCCAAGTCAAGGATCGAATAGCGCGTCCGCACGCCGTCCATGCGGCTCACGAAGTAGTCGATCATCCCGTTGGTTTCGGGATGGCTGGGGTCAAAGCGATTGAGTTCGCCGTCGGCGACAACGTCGATGCCCGCGAGCTCCTGGGTCTTCAAGACGACCATGATCGCGTCGCGCAGCGTGCCGCGCGCGCTATCCCCAATCAGCCAATGCGGCGCGGGATAGCTGCCGACTACCGTCGTCTTGATGGGCATAAGATTAGATTGTAACGTGGCGCACCGGGGCACTCGCTGTGAAGCAGGTTTTGGGATTGCTGTGCATCTCGGGTATTCTGCCGGGCTACGCGCTCGCGGAAGTCCGTGTGTCCGGCCGGGTGGTCAATGAGACCAACGCGCCCGTCGCCGGCGCCCGCGTGCTGGTGCAGCGGAACGCCCTGAAGCTCTCGACACTCACCGATCCCACCGGCGCCTTCTCGCTCACCCTCACCGAGCCGGGCGAGTACACGTTCGCCGCGGAACGCGAAGGCCATTTCGAACTCCGGGGCCAGAGCCTTGTGCTGCGGGATGGGAACAACGAGGTCAGTCTGGTGCTCAACCGGCTGCGCGAAGTCTTCGAAGCGATCGACGTCAAGGCCTCCGGCCCGGACGTGGCCCTGGACACGACTGCCAAAGAGGAATCGCTTTCCGGCAACCAGATCATCAACATCCCCTATCCGACCACCAACAACCTCAAGAACGCCCTGCGCGCCACTCCGGGCGTGCTCGCCGACGCGCGCGGCGAGATTCACGTCAACGGCGCCGCGCCGGAGCAAGTGCAGTACACCTTGGACGGCTTCAATCTCAGCGACCCGTCCACGGGCCGCTTCGAGAGCCGGATCAGCGTGGAGGGAGTGCAATCGGTGGACATCGTGAGCGGCCGCGTGCCCGCGGAGTTCGGCAAGGGCTCGGCGGGTGTGGTGTCGATCGTCTCCAAGCCGGGCGATGACAGGTTCCGCGTGACTGGCACGAACTTCGTACCTGGTTTCGAGTTCCAGAAGCGCTTCGGCATCGGCGGCTGGACGCCGCGCTTCAATCTTTCCGGTCCCATTCGGCGTGGCCGCGCGTGGTTCTCCAACTCCTTCGACTTGCAGTACGACCGGAACCTGGTGCGCGAGCTTCCCGCCGGCCAGGACGCGGTCTTCAGTTGGCGGGCCAGCAACCTGATGCACACGCAGATCAACCTCAACCCGTCGACCATCCTCTACTCGAGCTTTCTGGGAAACCTCTGGTACGCGCCGCGCAACGGCCTCACCGCGCTCGATCCGATCGAGACCACCGTGGACCGCCGCGCCCGGCAGTACTTCGCGAACGCCCGCCTCCAGAAATACTTTGGACGCGGGGCGCTCATCGAAACCGGCTTCGCCGCGAACCGGATCTTCGGCCGTGAAATCCCCCAAGGCAGCGAGTTGTATGAGATCACTCCGGAAGGCCGCCGCGGCAACTTCTTCGCGGACGCCCGGCGCAAGTCAAGCCGCGAGCAGTGGATCAGCAACGCGTTCCTGCCCACATTCGAATGGCTCGGCAGCCATCAGGTCAAAGGCGGGATGGACTTCAACCGGCTTGCCTATTGGCAGGAGGTGAGCCGCACCGGATATGCATTCTTTCGCTACAACGGAACGCCGCAGCGCCTGGTCCGTTTCTTCGGTGATGGCACGCTGCGCCGTTCCAACAGCGAGATGGCGGGCTATGTGCAGGACTCGTGGCGCGTGCGCCCAGGCTTGTTGTTCGAACTCGGCCTCCGCACGGACTGGGATCAGATCATCCGCAACTGGAACGCGGCGCCCCGCTTCGGATTCGCCTGGTCGCCGCCCCGTCTGGAGAACACCAGGATCAGCGGCGGATTCGGCGTCACTTACGACGCAACGCAGATCCGACTCTTCATCCGCCCCGACGACCAGTTTCCCGAGACAACCTACTTTCTACCCAGTGGCGCCGTGGAGCGGGGCCCCGCCGCGACTGTATTCCGCGTTGGCCCCGGCGGCTTGCGGGCGCCCCGCTACCGCAACTACACGCTCTCCGTGGAACACCGGCTGCCCGCCGCGGTCTCCCTGCGGGCGAATCTGATTCGGCGTCGCGGCGTGCGCGGCCTGACGTACTTCAATACCGTGGAGCCCGGCGGCGCTACGGAGGATGAGCGCTTTTACGAGGCCATCTACTTCCTCGGCAATCAACGTCGCGATGAGTACGACGCTGTTGAAGTGGCGGCCCGTCAGGCGCTCCCTGGCGGCTACGAATGGATGGCAAGTTATACCCGTTCCCGCGCTCGGTCCAATGCGGTGGTGGACATCAATAACGAAGAGCCCCTGCTCATCGGAAACAACAGCGGGCGCATGCCCTGGGACGCACCGAATCGGCTGCTCGGTTGGGGCTATCTGCCCACCTGGTGGCGAGATTGGGCGTTCGCTTACCTGCTGGATCTTCGGACGGGTTATCCGTTCTCCGTGGTGGACGATCGCGGCTGGGTACAAGGCGCGGTGAATGCTCGCCGCCTGCCCGCCTACTTTGAATTGAACCTCCACCTGGAACGGCGCTTTGCATTTCGCGGCCACCGCTGGGCGTTCCGCTTCGGTTCGAACAACCTCACGAACCGGCAGAATCCGAATCAAGTGATCAACAACATCGCCTCTCCCGCTTTCCTGACGTACTTCGGCGGTCAGGGCCGCTCCACCAACGTTCGCATTCGCTGGCTGGGCAGACAATAGCGCCGCCATCGAGTAAAATCGGTGATTGTCCCACGCCCGCGTGACCGTCGTAATTCCCACGCTGCATGCTGGAACGGCTTTGCGATCTTGCTTACAATCGCTAGCGGCACAGGCGCACGGAGACTACGAGGTCGTGGTGGTTGATAACAGCGGGCGCGCTTTGGCGGGCGAGGCGGGGGCCCGTGACTTCGGAGCGTCGATCATCGAGAACAAGCGCAACCTGGGCTTTGGAGCGGCGGTGAATCAAGGCATCCGCCAATCGCGCGCCGAGTATGTGGCCGTTCTCAACGATGATGCGGAAGCGCATCCGGCGTGGCTCGCGGCCCTGGTGAAAGCGATGGACGCCAATCCCGGCGTGGGCATGTGCGCGTCGCAGGTTCGATTGGCGGGGACCGGCCTTCTGGATTCCGCCGGGATGCTGCTCTGCGCCGACGGCAGCAGTAAGCAGCGGGGCCATGGACAGCCTGCCGCCGGCTACCCGGCCCTCGAAGAGGCTCTGTTCCCAAGCGGCTCGGCGGCGTTGTACCGGCGGCGCATGCTCGACGAGACCGGACTCTTCGACGAGGACTTCTTCCTGTATTGCGAGGACACGGACCTGGGTCTCCGGGCGCGTTGGGCGGGATGGCGGTGCCTCTACGTACCCGGCGCCGTCGTTGACCATCGGTACTCCCACTCGGCCGGCCGGGCCTCGGCGTTGAAAGCCTACTACGTGGAGCGCAACCGCGTCTTCACGGTGCTCAAGAATTTCCCGCTTCGCATGCTCCTGCGGGTTCCGTTCGCGGCGGTCGCGCGCTACTGGTGGCATCTGGTTTCCATGCGCAGCGGACGCGGCAAGGCCGCCCAGTTCCGCGAGCAGGGACACAGCGCTCTGGCGCTGCCGTGGTATGTCGTTCGAGCGCACTGGGAGGCGATGCGGCGCGCGCCCAGGCTCTACCGCCAACGACGGGCGATCCTCCGCCGCATCGGCGGCGCGGCCTTCGCCTCGCTCGCGCGCGAGCACTCCATCGGCCCCCGGGAGGTCGCCGAACAATGACGCCCACTCCGGGCCCGGACTCCCTGCTGATCATCATCCCGGCATTCAACGAGGAGGGCGCCATCGCCGGAGTGGTCGAGGAAGTCCGCCAGTTCATGCCCGGCACGCCGATCCTGGTGATCGACGATTGCTCGGTCGATTCCACGGCCGCACGGGCCCGCCAGGCGGGCGCGGAGTTACTCGCGCTGCCACATCACCTGGGCCTCGGCGGTTGCGTGCAGGCGGGCTACAAGCTCGCCTTCGAACTCGGCTATCAGTACGTAATCCGCGTGGACGGCGACGGCCAGCACGACGGTGGCGACATCCCTCGGATCTTCGAGGTCCTGCGTACGTCGGGATGCCAGATGGTGATCGGCTCTCGATTCGTCCCCGGCAGCCAGGGCAAAACCACCGTACCCCGGAGTCTCGCGATTCGCTTCTTCCGCCTCGTGCTGCGGCCGATCCTCGGCAAACCCGTGCGCGACCCGACGTCCGGCTTCGTCGGAGTCAATCGCGAAGCGCTCAGCGTGTTTCGAACCAGCTTCCCGCTGGACTATCCGGAAATAGAAGCGCTGGTGGTGCTCCAGCGCAAAGCCTTCCGGTTTGAGGAAGTGCCCACCAGCATGCGTCCTCGAAAGGCGGGCCGGAGCACGATCACGGCGCTCAAGTCCGTCAACTACATGCTGCACGTGTTACTCGGGGTGTTCGTCAACATCCTGAAGTATGAAGGCAAGCGTAGAAGGAGGCGAAGCTAGATGGAGCGGCTTCTCAATGTGATCTCGTTCTTCAGTGTGGGTCTGATCGTCTGGGTCCTGCTCTCCGTGCGGCGGGCGCATATCCGCGTGGAGTATTCGGTGAGTTGGCTTGGCGCCGCTGTGACGCTGCTCCTGCTGTCCCGCTCGCATTGGCTGCTCGACGATCTGGCGGCGGCGCTCGGCATCTACGATCCGCCGATTGCGCTCATCCTGATTCTGCTCGTCGTTTTTCTGATCGTCTTTTACCGGTTCTCGGTGATCATTTCGAACCTCAAGGACAACAACATCGCCCTCGCGCAAAAAGTGGCGATCCTCGAATTCCAGATGCAGTCGGCGTTGCGACATGAGAAATCAGAAACGGCAGCCAGCGGACAATAGGTTCGGTTCGGGCGCGCCGCCGGCGCCGCGCCGGAAGGGCCCGGGCTTCGTCTGGAAACGCTGGCACAGCGCGCTACTGATTGCCGGGCTCGTTCTGTTGATGCTTGAAGTGTACAGCCCGGCGCTCCGCGGTCCGATGGTCTTCGACGACGGCTATCTCGTCCCCGGCTTCACCACGCGCACGCTGCCGGCGATGTTCACCGGCCTGCGCCCGCTCACCTACGCATCGCTCTACTTCAATAATGCTCAGTCCGGCCTGGAAACCTACTCGTACCATCTTTGGAACGTGTTGCTGCATGTCGCCGCCGGGCTCGTAGCTTTTCGGATCGTGCGGCGCTTGCTGGTATTGGCGGGGCCATCGGCCGCCCCGGCTTGGCTCGTGGCGGCGTTCTCCGCCGGCGTCTTCCTTCTGCATCCCCTGCAGACGGAAGGCGTCGCGTACATCACCAGCCGGTCGGAGGTGCTCAGCGTCTTCTTCGCGTACGCCGCGCTGGCGGCGTTTCTGAAGCAGGAGGAAGCAGGAATCTCGCTCGCCCGCTCCCTGGGGGTCCTCTTTCTCTTCGGCCTCGGGTTTCTTTCCAAGGAACACGCAGCCGTGCTGCCCGCCGCGTTGATCGCCGCCAACTACTACTGGTTCCCCGGCTTCTCTTTCGCCGGTTTCCGCCGCAACTGGCGGTTGTACGTTCTGATGGCCATCGGCGCGGCCGCCGGCGGCGCGCTGGTGTTGCGCGTGCTTCTGGCGGCCGACACCGCCGGCTTCGGCCTCAAGGATCTGCCCTGGCATCACTACTTCTGGACCCAGTGCCGGGCCATCTGGGTCTATCTGCGGCTGTTCGTCGTCCCGGTGGGCCAAAGCGTGGATCACGAATTCGCGCTCTCGCGCGGCCCGTTCGATCATCTCGCCGCGCTTGCGCTTCTCGCGCTCATCGCTCTGGCGGCTGCCGCCTGGATCTATCGCCGCCGATTCCCGCTCGCCTCGTTCGGCATCTTCCTGTTCCTGATTCTTGTCGCCCCGACCTCCTCCGTGGTCCCCATTCGCGACCTTCTGGTGGAGCGGCGATTCTATCTGCCTTCGATCGGCGCGATTCTCGTCGCCGCCGAATTTGTGCGCCGTTGGCGCGGTTCGCTCCCCGCTCAGATCGCGGTCTTGGGCGGTGTGCTGGTTTTTCTCGGCGTGGCGGCGCACTCGCGGAACGCCGTGTGGGGGAGCGACCTGGCGCTGTGGCAGGACGCGCTCGCTCAGGCCCCTCAGAAGGCCCGCCCCAATGAGCAAGTGGCCTTCGCGCTCTACCAGCTCGGTCAATGCAAGGAGTCGCTTCCGTATTTCGAGAAGGCCGTCCAAATGAACCCGCAAGGCGTAACCGCCATGGTCAACTGGTCGTCGGCTTTGGATTGCGCGGGCTCCACCGAAGCCGCTCTGCCGGTGGCGCTCAAGGCCGCGGCCATCGATCAGACCGGCAACTCCTTCGCTTCTCTCTCCGTGCTCTACGGCAAACTCGGCCGGACCGAGGAGGCGCTGAAGGCCGCTGATCGTTCGATTGCGATCGATCCCGGCAACGATACGGCATTCTTCAATCGCGGCAATATCCACCGCCTTGCCAACCAACCGGAGAAAGCGGCCGCCGACTATCGCCGCGCCCTGGAGATCAACCCTCGGAACGAGGCCGCGCAGCAAGGCCTCAGCGCGCTGGCAGGCGATGCGAATCGGCGTTAACGCGCTCTACCTCATCCCGGGCGCCGTCGGTGGTTCGGAAATCTATTTGCGTGGATTGCTGCAGGCGATGGCGTCCGTCGACCGCGCGAACGAATATGTGGTCTTCACCAACCGCGAAACAGGCGGCGGCCTGCCTGGATTTCCAGCCAGCATTCAGCCGGTCCGCGCGAGTTTCCGGCCCGGCCGCATTCTCTGGGAACAGACCGGGCTCGTCGCGGCGCTGGTGCGCGAGAAGATCGATGTGCTCCTGAACGGCGGGTTCACCGCGCCTCTCGTTCCTCCCTGCCCCATGGTCACCGTGTTCTTCGACCTCCAGCACAAGCGCCACCCCGAGTATTTCCGCTGGTTCGATCTCCCGTTCTGGCGCTTCCTGCTGTGGGCCGCGGCGCATCGCTCGCAACGTGTGATCGCCATTTCCGAAGAGACCCGGCGCGATCTCCTTCGCATCTACCGCTTGGCTGGGGACAAGGTGGCCTGTGTGCCCGCAGGCGTCGATCCGCGATTCTTCGAACTCGGCGAGACGGGCGGCGGCGGCTACGTTCTCTGCGCTTCGACGCTGCATCCACACAAGAACCTCGAACGCCTGATTCGTGTCTTCGGGCGGATTCGTAAGACCGGCGTCACCAAGCGCCTGGTGCTCACCGGCGTCAAGGGCTTTCATACCGAAGCAGTGGAGGCGGCGATCCGGCGCGAGGGACTGCAGAATGCGGTGGAAGTGAAGGGCTGGGTGGATCGCGAGGCGCTGTACCACCTGTTCCGGCGCGCCGACGCCTTTGTCTATCCGTCAACCTTCGAGGGGTTCGGCATGCCCGTGACGGAGGCCATGGCGGCGGGTTTGCCGGTGGCATGCTCCGCGATCGAGCCTCTGCGTTCGATTGCCGGCGACGCCGTTCTGCCATTCGATCCTGCGAGTGACGAAGAGCTCTTCACCGCGCTCGAGCGGCTCCTCACCGACGAGCCTCTGCGGCGCCGTCTCATCCAGGCCGGCCCGCCTCGCGCCAGCGAGTTTTCCTGGGAGGCGTCGGCGCGCAGGGTAATCTCAATCCTCGAAGAGACCGCTCACCGCAGCAGGTCCTCGAGCTGAAGCTTGCCTTCGGTCTTCGCGTCGCGGTACTTCACGATCACCGGAGTGTAGAGCGAGAGACCCCACTCCCGGCCCTTGCCGCGCTGGATCGCGCGCGAGCCCGCCACCACCACCGCCTCGGCCGGAATCGTCAGCGGGTCGCTGTCGGTCGCCGTCAGCACACGGCCTTCAACGATGTCGTAGACGGGCGTCGAGCGGTTCAGAATCACGCCGCTGCCGAGCACCGCACGCCGCTTCACCACCGTGCCCTCGTAAACGCCGCAGTTGCCCCCCACCAGCACTTCGTCCTCGACGATCACGGGCAGCGCCCCGACGGGCTCCAGCACACCGCCCAACTGTGCCGCGGCCGAAACGTGGCAATGCCGGCCCACCTGCGCGCAGCTCCCCACCAGCGCATGGGAATCGATCATCGTTCCGTCGTCCACCCAGGCGCCCACGTTGATGTACATGGGGGGCATGCAGGTCACGCCCTTACCCAGGTAGCAGCCGTCGCGAACGCTCGAGCCGCCGGGCACAACGCGCACGCCGGAATCCGGTGCGAGGGTCCGCACGGGATAGGTCGCCTTGTCGAACCAGGGCTGCTTCGCGCGATCGATGGACATGTCAACGATCGCTCCCATGCGGAATCCGAGCAGGATTCCCTTCTTCACCCAACCATTCACGCGCCAGCCGCTGGCCGCGGCGGTGTCGGGCTCCGCGGCGCGCACGCGTCCGGCGTTCAACTCCTGCTTGAAGCGCGCGAACAAAGCGAAGTGGTTGTCCGTGTAGCGTTCGGGTTTGCCGTCAAAAAGCGATTCGATCTCCCGGGCCAGATCAAGCGACATGCGCGCCCCGCTGAGCCAGCAGGCCCGCTTCGATGAGCACGCTCTCGATCTTCTGCCGGCTCGCCGCCTGCGGCGCAACCAACGGCAGACGCCACACCGGCTCCAGCAATCCCATTTGCGCCATGGCCCATTTCACCGGGATCGGATTCGACTCGACAAAGTTCACGTCCATCAGCGGCAGATACTTCATCTGCAGAGCGCGCGCGGTGGCGAAATCGCCGGCCAAGGCGGATCGAACCAGCCGCGTCATCTCCGCCGGGATCTGATTCGAAACCACGCTGATCACGCCCTTCCCGCCAAGCGCGATCAGAGGCAACGCCAGCGCATCGTCGCCGCTCAGCACAAGGAAATCGGAGGGCGCGACCCGCAGGACATTCGCCTGCTGCCCCACATTTCCCGAGGCTTCCTTCACGCCTACGATGTTTGGGATCTCCGCAAGCCGGGCAAGCGTGGCGGGCTCGACGTTCACTCCCGTGCGGCCCTGCACGCTGTAGACAATGATCGGGAGCCGCACCGCCGCGGCCAGCGCACGGTAATGCTGATACAGCCCTTCCTGCGTCGGCTTGTTGTAGTAGGGCGTCACCGAGAGCAGGCCGCCGGCTCCCAGATCCTGAACTTCCCTGGCCAGGTCAATCACCTCGGCAGTGTTGTAACCGCCAGCGCCCGCCAGCACGGGGGTCTTGCCGCCGGCCTCTGCCACCGTGATCTGAACCACGCGGAGGTGCTCCGCGCGCGTGAGCGTGGGGTTTTCGCCGGTGGTCCCGCAAGGCACCAGGAAATCGATGCCCGCATCGATCTGCCGCCGTACCAGGAGGCGCAACGCCGGCTCATCGAGCGAGCCATCCTGCCGAAACGGAGTCACAATCGCCGTGCCGCAACCAGTAAACATCACCCGGCCTCCCCAAACAGAATCTCGCTGAACTCGTAACATCCCTTCTTGCCTGCGATCCACTGCGCCGCCCTCAGCGCCCCACGGGCGAAACCCTCCCGGCTGCGCGCTGTGTGCCGAAGCGTGATGGTGTCGGCAGCGGAGTCAAAGCCGATCTCATGCGTGCCGGGATGCGCGCCGGCGCGATTTGACGAGGCGTCGATCCGCCCCGCATAGCCCGCCGCGCGCATGGCAGCCACCAGCTTCTCTAGCGTGCCGGAGGGAGCGTCTTTCTTGGCGGAATGATGGATCTCCCACACCCACGCCTCGTACTCCGGAACGCCGGCCATCATCCGCGCCGCTTCGGCGGCGACTCGGAAGAATACCTGTACGCCGATCGAATAGTTCGGGCTCCAGACCAGGGCGCCGCCGGTCCGCTCCACCACGGCGCGCACATGCGGCAGGTGTTGCGTCCAACCGGTGGTCCCGACCACCACGGGAATCCGCAAGGCGCACAACGTCTCGATGTTCCCGACCGCGGCCGCCGGCGCCGTGAACTCGATCGCGGCGTCCACGCCCGTCACCCGCTCCGCGGTGATCGCATCGTGCTCGTCGAACTTCGCCGTCACCTCGAACCCAAACGCCGGTGCGTGCTGCTCCACCAGCCGGCCCATCTTGCCATACCCGACAATCGCCAGTTTCATCGCCTAGACCGCCTGCTCCTGGTTGACTGGCTCGAAGACCAGCGGATCCAGTTCGGAGAAGAACTCTTCGTGAAGGGCGCCGACGGCACGGCGAAGATCGCGCGTCGACACAACCAGTGTCAGGTTCAACAGCGAAGCTCCCTGCGAGATCATCCGCACGTTGACGTCGCGGAGCGCGCCGAAAACCCGCGCGGCGATGCCTGGCGTTCCGCGAACGTTATCGCCCACTACGCACACGATCGACAGATCGCTGTCGATGCGAACATCGGCAATTCGCCGCAACTCCTCAGCGATCTCGTCGATGTGCTCGGTGTTGTCCACGGTCAATGACACGCTGACCTCGGAGGTCGACACCACGTCCACCGGCGTGCGATAGCGGTCGAATACCTCGAAGATCCGCCGCAGGAAGCCGTACGCCATCAGCATGCGCGCGGATTGGACGCTCATCACCGTGATGTTGGGCTTGCAGGCGATCGACTTGATGACATTGGAGCAGGCCACGCTCTCCGAAACGATGCGAGTGCCCTGCTGGGCGGGCTGGCGCGAGTTGAGGATGAGCACAGGAATGTTCTTCTCAATCGCCGGCAGCACCGTGGATGGATGCAGCACCTTCGCACCGAAGTAAGCCAACTCGGCGGCCTCGGCGAACGAGATGAACTTCACCCGATGGCCGCCGGGGAGCACTCGGGGATCGCAGGTCAGCATCCCGCTCACGTCCGTCCAGATCTCGATCTCCTCAGCGTCGATACCCGCACCCACGATCGCCGCCGAGAAATCAGACCCGCCCCGCCCTAGCGTAGTGGTCGCGCCGTCCGTGGTCGACCCGATGAAGCCGCCGAGCACCGGAACCTTGCCGGCCCTGGCGAGCGGCGCGACCGCTTCGGCCAGGCGCGCGTAGGTGCGCGGATAGAGAGGATAGGCCTGGGTGTGCCGGGAATCCGTGATGACCACACGCCGCGCGTCCACCTGGGTGGCGGGAATCCCGAAGTTCCAGAACGCCAGGGCGACGATCGCGCTCGACAACCGCTCGCCGAAGGCCGACAGGCTGTCCGTCAGTACGGGCGTCAAAGCGCCTTCGGCGGCAATCCTGGCCAGCAGCGCCTCCAACTCGGCGAAGTGCGAACCCAGGGTCTGGTCCAAGGCCTCGAAGTCCTCGTCGCGAAGCACGTCGCGGCCTTCCTTCAAGTGGTAATCGCGCAGGTTCGCCATCTGGCGGACTGCCTCGTCCAGACTGCCCGCCGCGGCGGCTTCGCCCATCGCGAGCAGCTTGTTCGTGGTCTTGCCCATCGCGCTGACCACCACCACCGGCTGCCGCTGCAGGCGGCCTCGAACGATCCCGGCCACTCTCTTGATAGCGGCCGCCGACTCCACCGACGTGCCGCCAAACTTCATGACGATCATCTAGCCCTGCGTTCCTCCCACGTTCACTGTTGAAGCAACTGCTTCACCATCCGCTCGTAAATGCTCACCGCTTCCAGAAGCTGCGCCTTGGGCACGCGCTCTTCGGCTGTGTGCGCCACATGAATCGTTCCCGGACCCAGCAAGAAGGGCTTGCCCCAGGCTCCCCCGAACGCCGGGATGTCGGTGGTGTAGGCAACCACCGTGGTCGCGAAGCCCGGCAGCACGCCCAGATGAATGGCCGGCATGCGCAGCACTTCGCGTAACTCCACTTGCGTTCCCGCGGCCTTCGTCATGGCGTCATGCAGCGCCAGACCATCGTCCACCAGCCGGATCATCACTTCGGCCCGAGCCTCGTCGGCGATCACGTTCGGAGCTCGGCCGCCCTGCAGCGTGCCGATGTTGAAAGTACTGGCGCCGAGCTTCGAATCCACCGGCAGCGGCACGCCCCGCATGCGGGCCAGCGCGTCCAGCAGCTTGTCGATCGCCGAATCGCCCAACTCCGGATAAGCGGAATGAGCCATGCGCCCCTGCGCGAAGACCTCATAACGGAGTGCGCCCTTCGACCCCACCGCCAATCGGTTCTCCGTAGGCTCCCCGTTGATCAGGAAGCGCGATCCGCGCGAGACATTGGCCGCCGCGTAAGCGCCCGCGCTGTTGCGCTCCTCACCCACCACGAACAGCAGCCCGAAGTTGCGTACCCGCTGCGCGAGCAGGCTCTCCGCCGCGGTAATCATGGACGCGATGATGCCCTTCGTATCGCAGGCGCCGCGGCCCCAGATGTTCTCGGTGTCTTCGCGCGAGGGGATGAACGGCGGAACCGTGTCCATGTGGGTGGAAAGCGTCACCACCGGCTGTCCGAAGGAGACAAAGACGTTGAAGCGGTCTCGCTCCACGTCCATGGATTCGGCTCGTCCGTCGTTCACCGCGGCCAGTTCGGAAAGACGGTCGAACAAGTATCGTCCGATCGCGAGTTCGTTCCCCGTGATCGATTCCAGGTCAATGAGTGCGCGCGTCAGATCGAAAACGTTCATGGCTCAAACCGGTGGGAAGGAGGCGGGAAGAAGAAGCTGCGCGGGGCAGGCCATTCCTCCTCGATAGCGCTCCATCCGAACCGCAACTCGGATGACAGTGAGCAGGTGTTAGCCACGTCTCACCAGCCTCCGCGCAGGAACTTGCGCGCGAGCTTCGGCGGCGATGCCCCTTTCACCAGACGCCCGAAATTCCTCGGGAATGCCAGTCCGGCTACTCATGACCGCCGCTCCTCTACCGGGAAAGACCACGATAGCCAACGCGGGCGGAAAACGCAAATCGAACTATGCTGGGAGAGTGCGCGAAAAAGAAGAGGGCCGCCGGTGAGGAGACATTCGCCGGCGGCCTCCGGGACTACGACGAGTTGGAACGAACAGCGGCCAACCAAAAGGCTGGCCACTTGCTTCCCGCGTGTGGACGACGCCGGAAGCCTTTATTGTGAGTACCACTGGACGGTGGCTCCGCAGAAGTAAGAGACGGTAACCAAGGGTAAGTAACCTTTGATTAAGCTCCACAAAGTCGGCAAAGTATACAGGCTGTACTCGCACCCCACCGGCCGGTTGCGGGAGGCACTGCCGTTCGCATCCAGCCGCCACAAGGAATTCTGGGCGGTGCGCGATGTTTCGCTGTCCGTTCCTCGGGGCGAGGTGCTGGCGCTGGTCGGGCCGAACGGGTCCGGCAAGAGCACGGTGCTGCAGATCGTGGCCGGCATCCTGGAGCCGACGCTCGGCTCCGTGCGGACCGATGGGCGGATTGCGGCGCTGCTCGAACTCGGCGCGGGTTTCAACCCTGAATTTACGGGTCGCGAAAACGTTTTCCTGAACGGTGAGATCCTCGGCCTTACGCGCCGGCAGGTGGAGGCGGCGTTTCCGCGGATCGAGGCGTTCGCGGGAATCGGGGAGTTCATCGACCGCCCGGTGAAAGAGTATTCCAGTGGCATGTACGTGCGCCTCGCCTTCTCCACCGCGATTCACGTCGATCCGGAGATCCTGATTGTGGACGAGGCGCTGGCGGTGGGCGACGCCATCTTCGCCAGCCGCTGCATCCAGAAGTTCGAGGAACTGCGCGAGCGCGGCGTCACGGTTTTGTTCGTCTCGCACGACCTGGGCCTGGTGAAGCGCCTGGCGCATCGCGCGGTGCTGCTGTGGGAGGGCCGCGTCGCCGCCGAGGGCCACCCGCGCGACGTCGTCAACCGCTATGTCGGGCTGGTGCTTGAGCGACAGCGCCGCGAGGAGGGCCGCTCCACCGGGCCTGCCGTGGATGCCAGCTTCCGGCACGGCGATGGCTCCAGCCGTATCCTGGACATCGCGCTGTTGGGCGCCAACGGCGAGCGCACCACGGCCGTGGAGAGCGGCGAACGCATCACCGTTCGGATCCGCGCCCGCTATGAGAACGCGTGCGATGCGCCCGTGGCCGGCATGCTCATCCGCAATCGTCACGGCATGGACATCTATGGCACCAATACGCGCATCGAGCAGATCCCGCTCGGTCCGTGCGGCGCGGGCGACGAGATCGAAGTTGATTTCACTTTCGATTGCCTGCTGGCTCGGCACGAATATACACTGACGGTTGCCACGCAGCACTGGGACGGAACCAGCCAGGATTGGCTGGACGACGCACTGGCGTTCACGGTCGTTGAGCCGAAGGAGTTGGCGGGCGTCGTGCACCTCCGGCCGCAGGTGTCGTGGCGGAAGGCGGAGCATGCGAATCGCTGAAATTCAGCGGGCCCTCAAGGACGAAGGGCTCGATGGCTGGTTGTTCTTCGACCATCACAAGCGGGACCCCCTTGCTTACCGCGTCCTCGGGTTCGACGTGAAGAACGCCCCTTCGCGGCGCTGGTACTACCTGGTCCCCGCCGAGGGCGAACCGCGCAAGCTCGTGCATAAGATCGAGCCGGGCATGCTGGATGCCTTGCCGGGCGGCAAGACGTCGTATGCCGGCTGGGCGCAGCAAGCCGCCTCGCTGGCCGGGTTATTGACGGGCTGCCGCCGCATCGCCATGCAGTATTCGCCGAAGTGCGCGGTCCCCTACGTGGCCATGGTGGACGCCGGGACCGTGGAACTGGTTCGCGGTTTGGGCGTGGACGTCGTGACTTCCGCCGATCTGGTGCAGTACTTCGAAGCGCGCTGGAACGCCGCGAAGCTGGAAAGCCACCTGGAAGCCGGCCGCCGCGTGGACGACGTGCTGCGCTCCGCCTTCGCGCGGATTGGCGATGAACATCGTGCCGGCCGCGCGCCCACCGAATTCCAGATCCAGCAGTTCATTCGCTCCGCGTTCGAAGCCAACGGGCTGTTCGCCGATCACGGACCCATCGTGGGCGTCAACGAGCATTCCGCCGATCCTCACTTCGATCCCGCTCCCGAGATCGACCGGCCCATCCGCCGCGGCGACTGGCTCCTGATCGACCTCTGGGCGAAGCTCACCGAACCCGGGTCCGTGTACTACGACATCACGTGGACCGGCTACTGCGGCGCGGAGGCGCCCGCGGAGCACGTCCGGATCTTCGACATTGTCACCGGCGCCCGGGACCGCGCCGTAGAGTGCGTGCGCAGCGCCTGCGAACAGGGCCGCACACTCCATGGATTCGAAGTGGATGACGCCTGCCGGGGCCACATCGCAGCTCACGGCTATGGCGAGTACTTCTTCCACCGCACCGGCCACTCCATCGGCGAGGAAGTGCACGGCACCGGCGCCAACATGGATAACCTGGAAACGCACGATGAGCGCCGCGTGATTCCCTGGACCTGCTTCTCCGTCGAGCCCGGCATCTACCTCGAGACGTTCGGCGTGCGTTCGGAAGTCAACGTCTTCGTAGGCGAGGACGGCGCGCGGGTCACGGGCGCCGTCCAAACCAGGCCCGTTCTCATCGGAGCATGACGCGCCGCAACTTCGTGCTCGCGGCCGCGGCGGCCACCTGGAATTGGGACCGGCGCGGTGCGCGCTTCGGCCTTGCCGGCGGCAGCGGCGAGATCCGGTTCATTTCCCCGTCGTCGTTCTTCGCGATCCGCCGGTGGGCCGACTCATCGCTCGGCCCCAACCTGCCGGAGAACGCGGTGAACTTCACCGCTTCCGAAGCCGGCGATGCCGTGGAACTGGTCACCGATTACATCCGCGTCCGGGTAGACAAGAGTACATTCCGCCTGCGCGTGAGCAAGGTGAATGGCGAGGTCCTGATGGAGGAGGCCGCGCCCCCAAAGCGCGCCGGCGAGGACATCGTGCTCGACTTCCAGCTACGGCCGGGAGAAGAGTGCTTCGGCCTCGGGCCAAGGGCCGACGCCAGCATCGGCACCCGGGGCAGCCGCATCGTTACGCGCACTCCGTTGCTCCTATCCACAGCCGGCTATGGCATGTTTCAGCTCGGATCCGGAGAGTACGAGTACGACCTCACCGCCGGCCATCGCGTAGTCGCGCGGAAAGCGGACCGGGCCGGGTACGCCTTCTACTACGGACCGAACCCGAAGGACATCTTCGAAGAGCATGCCAAGGTCCGGCCGTCGTCGAACCTGCGGCGCGCCGGAACGGCGCTGCCTGAGACGCCCGGCGAAGCGAGTTGGGATTCGCTGCAGGAAACCGTTCGGCGGATGATCCACGGCAGTCTTTCGGGCATCATGCTTCCGCGTTTCGACGCGGACCGTTACGCCGGGACGCCAGCGGCGGCCCGCGCCCGCCAGCTCGCAGGACTTTTCCCGTGGGGCGGCGAAACCCGCTTTGAGGCCTTCTTCGAGGCGTACCTGGACGAAGCGCGAGAACGCGGTATTCCCCTGGTTCACGCCCTGCCGGCCCAGTTTCCGAAGGACCCCGAGGGCCTGCGGCGGAGCGATCAATTTCTGCTCGGCGACGAGTTGCTTGCAGCGCCGGTTCTCAACCCCGCGGGCCGGCGCGCCGTCTATCTTCCCATGGGCCGTTGGACCGATCTGCGTACCAACATCGAACATCCTGGCCGGCGAGTGATCGAAGTCGAATCCCCCGATTCCCTTCCGTTGTTCGCCAAGAACGGTTCGATCGTACCCTTCGGCCGCCTCTCGCAAGGAACCGTCGAGCTGCACTACTTCCCGAACTCGGGCGGCGAGTTCTTCCTCTTCGAACCAACCACGGGAACCATCTCCCAGGTCCACGCCGCACCCGCCGGCGATTACTTCCGCGTGGAGATCGAGTCGCACGTCACTCGCAAGTACGAATGGGTCATCCATCATCGCGGCCCGGCGAAGAGAGTGGACGGCCCCGCCTCCGCCGTGCGTCACGACGCGCGCCGCAACAATCTCCACATCGAAATGGACGGCCCCGCCGGTGAGGGCCGCATTGTGAACGTCACTCTCTAAATGCACTCCGTCATCAAGCTGCTCGCGAGCATTCTTCTTCGCATTTTCTACCGCGCCGAAGTGCACGGTTGGAGAGGCGCGCGCCCGGAGCGCCTGGTGGTGATTGCCAACCACCAGTCGCTGCTCGACGGGGTCCTGCTGGGTGCGCTGCTGCCGTTTCAGCCCACCTGGGTAGTTCATACCCAGATCTGGAACCAGTGGCATTTCCGCATGCTGTTAAGCTGGCTGCCCGTGGTGGTCGTGGACGCCACCAGCCCGCTGGCCGTCAAGACGCTCGCCCGCCTGGTGGAACGCGGCGAGCCGATCATGATCTTTCCGGAGGGGCGCATCACGGTCACCGGCAGTCTGATGAAGATCTACGACGGCCCCGCCTTCGTGGCTGCCCGCACCAACGCGCATATCCTCCCCGTCCGGATCGACGGCGCACTCGACACACCGTTGGGCCGCATGCCGTCGTGGCATCCCGGCCGTCTGTTTCCGAAGATCCGTCTAACCGTCCTTCCGCCCGAGCCGTTGGCCATGCCCGAAGGCCGCACGCCGCGCGAACGCCGGCGGAAGGCGGCCGAGGAGCTGCGACGGCGGATGCAGCGCATGATGTTCATCACGGAGCCGGTGACCTCGCTGCACGAGTCGCTTTTGCGGGCCGTTGAAAAGTACGGCCGCGGCCGCGTGATGCTCGAGGACATTCAACGCAAGCCCCAGACCTACGACCACATGCTCCGCGCCGTGCTCGCCCTGGGCCGCCTGGTGTCGAAGATGACCCAGCCGGGCGAGCGCGTCGGTGTCCTGCTGCCCAGCGCGGCGGTGACGCCCTCGCTGCTCTTCGGTCTCTTCGCTACCCGCCGCGTTCCCGCGATGCTGAACTTCACCGCCGGCAGCGAGGGCTTGCAGAACGCCTGCACCATCGCCGGCATTCGGCTGATCCTCACGTCGGAGGCGTTTCTCGAGAAAGCAAAACTCGCGTCGGTCGTGGCCGGCTTGCAGGGAGTTGAGGTCGTGAAGCTCGAGCAGTTGCGTCCGCGCTTCACGCTGGGGGACAAGCTCTGGCTGATCCTATGGGCGAAGCCGAAGCCGCGCCGCGTGTTCCAAAAAGTCTCCCCCGATGAGCCCGCCGTGGTCCTGTTCACATCGGGTTCGGAAGGCAAGCCCAAGGGGGTCGTCCTCAGCCACCGCAACATCCTCTCGAACGTCAACCAGATTCGCGGCGTCATCGAGTTCAACTCAGAGGACCGCTTCTTCAACGCGCTGCCGATCTTCCATTCCTTCGGCCTCACCGCGGGCACGCTGCTGCCCTTGATCTGCGGCTGCCGGCTGTTCCTTTACCCGACGCCGCTGCACTACCGCATCATTCCCGAGCTCACCTACGACACCGATTCCAGCGTCATCTTCGGCACGCCCACGTTCCTCGCCAACTACGGCAAGATGGCGCACCCGTATGACTTCTACAAGGTCCGCTTTGCCGTGGCCGGCGCGGAGAAGCTGAACGAAGAGACGCGCCGTCTGTGGTCCGACAAGTTCGGCATCCGGATCATCGAAGGCTACGGCGCGACGGAATGCGCGCCGGTGATCTCCGCGAACACCGCCATGGCGCACCGCGCGGGCACGGTGGGCGAGATCCTGCCCGGCATTGAGTATCGCCTGGAGCCCGTGCCCGGTATCGAAAAGGGCGGCATGCTCCACGTGAAAGGGCCCAACGTGATGCTCGGCTACCTGCGCGCGGACCAACCCGGCGTGGTGCAACCGCTGGAGGGCGGTTGGTATGAAACGGGCGACATCGTGGAGATCGAGGACGGCTTCGTGCGCATCGTCGGGCGCCTGAAGCGCTTCGCCAAGGTGGCCGGCGAGATGGTCTCGCTCGAAGTCGCCGAGCGCATCGCGCTGGCCGCCTCGCCGCTCAAGGCGCACGCCGCCACTGCGGTCCCGGACGGGCGGCGGGGCGAAGTGATCCTGCTCTATACGGAAGACCCGTCGCTCAAGCGCGAAGACCTGACCGCCGCCGCCGCCCGCCAGGGCGCGCCCGAGATCGCCATCGCGCGCCGCATTGTGCACACTGAAAAACTGCCGCGCCTCGGTACCGGCAAGCTCGATTACGTCACGCTCAGGAAGATGGCCGAATCCACGTCATGAAAAGCACTCGGGAACAGCGCGCCTGGTTCGTCTACGATTGGGCCAACTCGGCCTTCTACACCACGGTCGTCACCCTGTTCCTCGGGCCCTGGCTCACCGCGCTCGCTTCGAACGCCGCCGGCCCCGACGGCCTCGTGCGGCCCTTCGGCATCCCAATCGCCGCCAAATCATATTGGCCTTATCTTGTTTCCCTCGCCGTTTTGTTGCAGGTTCTGTTCCTGCCGCTGCTGGGCGCGATCGCCGATTACGGCCGGCGCAAGAGGGAACTCCTGGGCCTCTTCGCCTACCTCGGCGCCGGGGCGACGATGGCGATGTTTGCCCTCGACGGCACACGGTACCTGCTGGGCGGCGTCCTGTTCCTGATCGCGAATCTCTGCTTCGGCGCGTCGATCGTCATCTACAACTCCTTCCTCCCGGAGATCGCCGGGCCCGAAGAACGCGACTCGGTCTCGTCGAAAGGCTGGGGCATTGGCTATGTCGGCGGCGGCCTCCTCCTGGCGTTGAACCTGATCTTCTACACCAAGGCCGAGTCGTTCGGCGTCACGCAGGGCTTCGCCGTCCGCATCAGCCTCGCCTCCGCCGGCCTCTGGTGGGCGGTCTTCACGATTGTGCCCATGCTCGTTCTGCGCAACCGCGGGGAAGGGAAGAAACTGCCGGCGGGCAAGGGCTATCTCTCGGTCGGCGTGGAGCAGCTCGGCCACACGCTGCGCGACGTGCGGCGCTACCCGCAGACTCTGCTCTTCCTGCTCGCGTTCCTCATCTACAACGACGGCATTCAGACCGTGATCACGCTCGCCTCGCAGTTCGGGCAGGAAGAACTGAAACTGCCCATGTCGACGCTCACGGCGGTGATTCTGCTCGTTCAATTCCTGGCGTTCGGCGGAGCGCTTCTATTCAACCTGATCTCCGCCCGCATCGGCAACCGCAATACCGTGATCCTGTCGCTGGTCATCTGGTCGGCCACGCTCACCTACATCTACTTCGCGGTGCATGGCGAGAACGAGTTCTACGTTGCCGCGGTGCTGATCGGCCTGGTCCTGGGCGGCAGCCAGGCGCTGAGCCGCTCGGTCTACTCGCTGATGATCCCGAAGGGCCGCGAGGCCGAGTATTTCAGCCTCTACGAGATCAGCGACAAGGGCACGAGCTGGATCGGCCCGTTGTTTTTCGGCCTCGCGCTCCAGTTCACCGGCAGCTATCGAGTGGCCATCGTCTCGCTGATTTTCTTCTTCCTGGTGGGTATCGCCATTCTCTCGAAGGTGAATGTCGAAAAAGGCGCTGCCGCGGCACAGGGCGCCGGAAGCGATGCGGGCTAAGCTGATCGGTCTCGCCGCGCTGGTATCCACCGCCTGGGTGTTTTCCGGTGTGGTGCTGTCCGAAGGGTCGCTGCGCGTTCCGCGGCGCCCGTCGGACGCCCAAGAAGAGATCGCGAGCTTCGACGGAGTGAAACTGCGCGGCGTGTTTAAGACTGCGCCCGGCGCATCGGCGTGCGTGCTCGTGCTTCACGGCATCGGCGACTCCTCCCGCGGCGCCCTGGGCTTCGCGCCGATGTTCCTCGATGCGGGCTACTCCGTGTTCGCTCCCGACAGCCGCGCGCATGGCGCGAGCGACGGCGAGCTGGTGACCTTCGGGATTCACGAGGCGAAGGACATTCTTCGCTGGGCGGCGTGGCTTCGCGAGCGCGGCTGCGGCCGCGTGTACGGCCTCGGCGAGTCGCTCGGCGGAGCGGCATTGATTCAGGCCGCCGCGCAGGAGCCCGCCTTCGCGGCGATCGTCGCCGAGTGTCCTTACAGCGATCTACGCTCCATCGCCGAATACCGTGTGACGCAAACGGCGGGAGCCTGGCTGGCGGTCCCCGTGAAGGCCGCCGTCGCCTCGGCTATGCTCTATACGCGTGCCCGCTACGGCGTCGATCTGAATGCGGCCTCCCCGGTCGAAAGCGCGCGCGGCCTCCAAACGCCGCTGCTCCTCATCCATGGATTAGCGGACCACAACACGCCGCCGTCGCACTCGCAGGCCATCGCCGCCGCGAACCCCCGTATCGCGACGTGGTTCGTGCCCGGCGCCACCCACACCGCCGCCGCCTTCAAAGAACCGGCTGAGTTCCGCCGCCGCGTCCTGAGCTGGTTCGGTAGCCACTAATGTGATGACCAATTACCCGGAAAAGCGGGACGTTCCTGCTATCCTGTGAACTCGGATTCGAAATGGAGGAGTGCAATGGATCTATTCGAACTCGGGAATCAGCTCTTGGGCGGCGGAGGACAGGGCACGTCCCAAGGGTCGAACATCGTGGGTGAAGTGCTGGGAATGATCCAGGGGCAGCCAGGTGGGCTGGGCGGCCTGGTCAGCGCGTTCCAGAAGGGCGGGTTGGGCGACGTGGTGAACTCTTGGGTCGGCGTGGGGCAAAATCTCCCGATTTCACCCGAGCAGTTACAGGGGGTCTTGGGCAGCGACGCGATCGGCGGCTTGGCGTCCAAGTTGGGGCTCTCGCCGGAGGCGGCGGGTTCGCAACTCTCTCAGTTGCTTCCCACGCTGATCGATCAGCTCACGCCGAACGGCCAAATGCCCGCGGCGGGCAACCTGCTGGAACTGGGCGCCGGACTCCTGAAGGGCTTCCTGCCAAACCGCTAGGCTAGGCGGCCGCGGTCAGGCGGGCCGGCTGGCGTTCGGCCGCTCCCGCGAATTGGCGTTCCAGCTTGGCGACGATCTCGGGTTGGCGGATCACGATCGCCAGCTCACGCCGTTCGTTCAAGCTCTTCACAGAAAGCGCCAGACTGCCGAGCACGGCCACTTCGCCGTCGATCACGATCAACCGGCCGTGAGGCGCAAATCTTCCCGACGGGTCCCGATCCTGAATCTCGACCGTGATCCCCTGCCTCTCGCGGTGGCGCAACAGCGCGAGGATCCCCGGATCGGACAGCTTGTGATCCATGATCCGAATGGACCGGCGCGCTCCGCCCAGCAGCGCTTCAATCCGCTCCCGCGCCGAGTCGGGGCCGACGATCAACCGCCCGTCCAAGAGCTCCGGCGCGGTGGCCGCTCCTTGCACATCCGAGCGGAACAACGCAACCAGACTCGCCACCGCACCCGGATCCGCGGTGCACAGCAGAAAGTCACGTGTATCGCGGAAGCACTTGCGCGTCAGGTTCATGGTGCCGATGAGCGCGACGGATTCGTCGGCAACCAGATACTTCGCATGATACTTTGGCAGCGTCTTGGGGAATTTGTAGACCGCAATTCCCATCAATTCCAGGCACCCAGCCAGAGGACTCAGGCGTTTCGCCCAGCCTTTGGCGCGACCCGTCACCAGGACTTCCACACACACCCCACGAGCGGCCGCATCGCCGAGAGCCTGGAGAACTTCCAGATCGTCGCATCGGAAGATGGACAAAAGGAGAGACCGCCGGGCCTGGCGTATGAACTCGACCACCGCTTCACGACGCTTCGCTGGCTTAATCACCGCGCGTTCCGTCGGCGCGGGGGACTCGGGAACGATCTGGAAACGTGGCGGATTCAAGGTGTTGCTATCTTGTCCTGACGCTAGAGATGCCATCTAAGTTACCCGGGCTCTACTCAATTCGAGGCAATCTGGAAGCACGCCGATACCGATCTCATCGGACCGCAAAGCTCGCGCATGAGCGGAAAGATCGCCAACGCTGTTCAGGACGCTCTCTCTCCGCACGAATGTGGGGACGCTGAACGGCATGGCTTGGATACCGCGGGGAACGTAAAATGCCCTTAACACGGTGGGCGCGTCCGGCGGGGGAAGGATCGCCGGACGCGCCGCTGGTGTTACTCCTCGGGGCGCCCGCGGCCGCCGGGGCCACCGCGAAGCCCGTCGAAGATGGCTTTCTGCTCGGTGCTGAGAAGTGCGTAGAAAGCCGCCTGGGCTTTGGTACGAATGGCAGTCATTTGACCGATCAACGTGCCGTGCGCGGCGCTCAGTTGATCGATTTGCGCCGGAGCGGCGTTCGCCTTCACGGCGTCGGCCAGCGCGGTGCGGGAAGCGGCGATCTTGGGTTCAAGCGCGTCGGCGGCGGTGTCCGCCGCGGTGAAGATCGCAGCCGCCTGCGTCTTCTGCGCCTCCGTCAGACTCAGGCGCTGGGCCAGGAAGTCGAGGCGGTCCCCGCTGTCGCCGGGCCGGCCCCCGCCGCCGCGCGGGCCTTGCGCGAAGATCAGGCCCGCGGTGAGCAGCAGGCCGGAAAGAGCAACCAATGTTCGTTTCATGGTGTGGTGAAAACAACCTCCACCATGACCAACGCGCTCGTTGCGAAGGCCGTTGCGCCGGTGCTGTCAAGCTTGCGTTAAATGGCCTTTACGAGGCCTTAACGCTTCATTCGTGCCGCAGCGCGCGAATCGGGGCGATTCGCGAAGCCCGCCAGGCGGGCGCGAGCGATGCGCCCAGCGAAGCGCCGAGCAACGTAGCCAGGCCACCGCCGAAGACCACCAGATCCATGGCGCGGACCCCGTACAACTGGCTTTCGACGAAACGGCCACCCAGATAGGCCGCCGCCGCGCCCGCCGCCAGACCCGCGAAGATCACAGCGAGCATCTCGCGCATCACCATGCCGATCACGCTCCGCCGGCCGGCGCCGAGAGCGATACGGATGCCGATCTCCCGCGTCCTTCGCGTGACCACGAAAGCCAGGACGCCGTGCAGCCCGACCACCGCCAGCAGCGCCGCCAACACGGCGAAGCCCGCCGATAGAAACGAGAGCATCCGCTCGTTCGCCAGCCGCTGGTTCAACTGCTCGTCCAACGTCCGCAGATCGAACACAACCAGGTCCGGATCGGTCCGGCGCACCTCTTCGCGGAGCAGCGGCATGATCGCGCGCGGGTCTCCCTGCATGCGGACATAGACCGTCACCGCGGCAATCCGGTCCAACCGCGAGTCGAGGTTGACGAAGGTCTGCCGTGGGACCTCCCCGCGCAGGTCGTGATAGCGGGCGTTACTGAAGACGCCAATGATTTCGGTGTCCGGCGTTTCTCCGCGACCTTGGGCCAGTTGGCGGCCGGTGGGGTCCGTGCCGTCCAGATACTGCGTGACCAGTGCTTCGTTCACCAGGCAGAGTTTCCGCCCGCCGCCCCAATCCCGCCAAGAGAAATCGCGCCCCCTCTTCACTGGGACTCCCAGAGCATCGAAGTAACCCGGTGTTACGGCATTGAAGAAACTCCAGGGGAGATTGCCGTCCCTGACCTCCACGCCGGCCATGGTGATCTGGCTGTCCCAACGTCCGCCGGTCAACAGACGCGAGGAGTTCGCGCCCGCGGCTTTCACGCCCGGTACGCCGGCCAGGCGCTCCAGGACCGTCCGGAAGACCTGCAACTTCCGCGGCGCATCATACTGCGTGGCGGGCCGGAGCCCGAACATCGCGACGTTCTCGCTCTTGAAGCCGAGATCGACCTTGCGCAGATTATCCAGTGTGCGCACGAACAGCCCCGCGCCGATCAGCAGCATGGCGGAGAGCCCGACCTGCAGGGCGACGAACGCCTTCCGCAAACGCACGTGGCCGTGGCCGCCCGTGACGGACCCCGCCTCATTCTTGAGCGTCGTCGCTTCACTCGCCAGTGAGCCGCGCAAGGCCGGCACAAAGCCAAACAAAACGAGCGTGCCCAGCGTGACGGCGAGGGTGAACAGCAGAACGCGGCCATCCGGCGCGGTGGAGAGCGTGAGCGTCGCCGGATCGTAGGGCAGGAAGCGCACCAGGCCGCGCGTGAGCCACGAACTGAGCAGGAGGCCCGCCGCGCCGCCCGCGACAGCGAGGATGGCGCTCTCCACCAGAAGTTGCCCGGCCAGTTGACTGCGGCTGGCGCCAAGGGCGCTCCGGATCGCCACTTCGCGCTGGCGCGCGGCGGAGCGCGCCAGCAACAGGTTCGCCACGTTCGTGCAGGCGATGAGGAGCACGATACCCACCAGCCACTGCAACACCACCAGCGGCCGCTCAAACGTGGTGCGCAATCGAGAGAGCCCACGGCCTGCCGGCGCGAGCGTGATCGACTGCCGCAGGAAGCGCTCCCGGGTGTCGGGGAACTTTGCAAAGAAGGGCGCCTTGAGTTCTTCCTTCTTTCGTTGTTCGTAGAACACGGCGAGCCCGGCCTGCGCCTGCTCCCGTGTGACGCCGGGCTTCAGCCTGGCCATCAGGTAGAACCAGGCGAATCGTTCGTTGGTCATGTCCTCGCGATGGTCCGCCGCAAGCGCGGTTCGCGATTGAAGCGGTACCCAAAGTTGCGTCAGCAGGCCCGCGTTGGTGCCGCTGAATTCGGGGGCGGCCACACCGATGATGGTGAACGGCGCGCCATTCAGCCGGACGGTTGAACCGACGATCTCCGGACGGCCGCCGTAGCGGCTCTGCCAGAAGTCATACTGCAGAACCACCACCGGATTCGCACGTCCGGGCTCGTCGTCCCCGGCGTTGAAGACCCGGCCCACATGGGCCTTCACGCCCAGGACATCGAAGAAGTTGCCCGCGGCCCAGACCGCATCCACCACCTCGCCCCGCTCTTCGGCAATTATCGTCAGCCGGTCGGGGAACTGTCCCGTGACGCCGGAAAACACCGTCGTGGAGTCGCGGAGTGCGGTGTAAAGGGGGTAGGAGAAGGTGTGCAGACCATCACCGTTCTGCGAGCCGGTGCGCCCGCCCTCCATTCGCAATTGCACGAGTTCACGCGGGTTCGACACCGGCAGCAGGCGCAGGAGCACCTGGTCGACCAACGTGAAGATCGACGTGTTTGCCGCAATCCCCAGCGCGAGCGAAAGGACCGCCGTGACGGCGAATCCGGGGTTGCCACGAAGCTGGCGCAAACCGAATCGGAAGTGCTGAAGCAGCATGTAAAGAGGAATACGGCCCGGCCGGCGCGAAGTTGCCGGGAGTTTACTTCTTTCGCTTTCTCTCGCGCGCCGGGCAGCAAGTTGTGTGCAACAATCCGATAGTCATTCGCCGTACGGGCCCAACCGCCGATGCCCCCGCCGATCAATCCCGCGCCTTCGAGGCTCGGCCTCGAAAACGTGATTCTCCACGCCCGGGCCCGTTTTCATCAGGTGCGGGAATTCCCTGGGCCGCTCTCGCTCAAGTCGGTTCTAGGCGGATCCGTCACCTGGTGGTGTGGCCGGTCGCCATACCGCCTGACGGCTGCCAGTTGCTTGCTCCTCGGTGACGGACAGCCGTACTCGCTCGAGATCGAAGAAGCGCTTCCGGTGGAGACCTTCTGTGTGTTCTTCCAACACGGCTTTGTCGAGGATGTCCATCGGACCATGACCGTGCCGGAGGCTGCGACGCTCGACCAGCCGGCAGTCACCCGGCGGCTGTCTTTCGAGCCGGAACTGTGGCCGGCCGGTGAAGGCGTCAGCCAGCGGCTGGCGGCGGCGGCGCGGCACGGGCTCTCCGAGGACGGGATGGTCGCGCTGGCCGAGGAAATCGCCAGAACGCGGGAAAAGGCAATGCTGCAAGTGGCCCAGTTGCCGGGCTCGCGACCGGCCACGCGGGAGGAACTCGCGAAGCGGCTGGCGCGCGGGCGGCAGTACCTGCACGCCTGTTTCGACGCGCCCGCGGCCAGCGCTCACGCAGCGCGCGAGGCGTGCCTTTCTCCGTATCATTTTCACCGGGCGTTCCGGTCGCTGCACGGGTGCACGCCGCATTCCTACGTCACCGAGTTGCGGATGCAGCACGCCCGCGCCCTGCTGGCCGCCGGCCATCCCGCCACCGAGGCCTGCCTGCAGACGGGATACTCCAGCCTTCCCACGTTCACGCACCAGTTCAAGCGGCGGTTTGGCGTTACTCCCGGCGCTGTGAAATTTCGCAAGATCCGATAAGTTCGCCGCGGCCGTGCCCTGTATTGATGGTTCATGAGTGCGTCGTTGCTGTTCACCCTACTGCTTATGAGCCAAGAGTTCTTCACCGCCATTCGAAACGGAGACGAGGCCGCCGTGAGCCGTCTCCTCGACCAATCACCTCAACTCCTGCAAGCGAAAAGTCCGGAAGGGGCTAGCCCGGTGCTTTACGCCTTTTACGCACGAAAGCCGCACCTGGCGGCGCTCTTCGCCGCTCGCGGCGCGAAGTACGATCTGTACGAGGCGAGCGCGGCGGGAGACCTGGCGCGCGTGCGCGCACTCCTTGCCGGCAACGAGCGGGCGGAGTCCTTCTCGCCTGACGGCTTCACGCCGCTCGGCCTCGCGGTCTACTTCGACCGCTATGAGATTGCCGAACTGCTACTCGAATCCGGCGCCAATGCAGGCACCGCATCGCGCAATCGGATCGCGGTGGCGCCGCTGCACTCCTCGATCGAGAGCGGCGATCCGCGGCTGGTCCGCCTGCTGCTCAGCCATGGCGCGCCCGTCGATCCGGTGGAATTCCTGGGCGCAACTCCGCTCCACGCGGCGGCGATGACCGGCAAAACGGAGATCGCCATGATTCTCCTGGATGCCGGCGCGGACCGGCGCGCGCTCACGAAGGACAAGAAGACGCCCGCGGATCTCGCGCGGCAACACGGACACGCCGGGCTCGCCGCGCTTCTGGAGTAACGCTACACTCGGGAAACATGATTCGCGCCCTGCTGTTCGACATCGGCAACGTAATTGTCCCGGTGGAGCCCCGGCGGGCCTGGGATCTGCTCGCCCCGCATTGCCCGCTCACGTGGGACGTGGCCCGCCGGCGCCTCTTCGCCAGCGAAGAGGCGGTGCGTTTCGAATGCGGGGCCTTGTCGCCGGACGAATTTCTCGCCGGCGCCGCGCGGCTGCTGGAGATCCAGGCGCCCACGGACGTGCTGCGCGAAGCGTGGTGCTCGATGTTCGGCGAGGGCACGTTGCTGCCCGCGCCGCTGTTCGCATCGCTCGCCCGTTCGCACCGGCTGGTGCTGGTGTCGAATACGAACGTGCTTCACTTCGAAGCGCATCGCGTTGCGTGGCCGCATTTCGGCTATTTCCACGCCGCCGTGTTGTCGTATCGAGCAGGCTGCCGCAAGCCTGCCCGCGAGTTCTTCGAGCAGGCGGTTGCGGCGGCACAATGCCCCGCCCAGGAGTGCCTCTACATTGACGACTCGCAGGAGTACGTGACCGCCGCGCGCGCGCTCGGCATCCCCGGCATCGTGTTCACCGGAGAGGCCGCCCTGCGGAGCGAGTTGGACCGGCGTGGCGTGCCGCTGGAGAGTGCTCAGAAAAGCGCGCCGGGCTCGAGTTGAACCAGTTCCAACTCCGTCGCCGGTCCCGTGCCGCAGCCGGTCTCGTCGTCGTTCTCGTCGCCCGGAACGGCACCGCCGATGGGGAAGTTCGACCGTACCGGCGGCCCGACCCGCTCCACCAGCATGCGGCCGCACTCGGCAAGATACGCCGGCGCGAACTCGGCGAGCCGCTGGGCGACAGGCTCCGCCTGCACAATCAGATGCTCGCGGATGAACTCGCCGATGGCGGCCGCTGTCACGCGCGTTCGTTCCTCGTCGCCCTCTAACATCGCCAGCGCCTGCTTCATCTTGAGAAAGGCGATGAAGCCCGCCTGCACCGCTAGATGGTCCGGGGCTTCCTCAATGGCCGGGTCGAATCCGAAGGCTTCATAGTAAGCCACCAGTTCCGCCATCAGGTACCCGAACTGAACCCCGCCGCGATGGGTCACTTCGCGAACGGGCACACACCCGCCGGGCCCGAACAGCGCGCTATGCAGGCCCTCGCCACACTGCTCGAGCGCCGCGGCCGCCAACGCGCGAAGCTCCGGCTTGAGCGCCGGCAGCAGAGCCTCTACGTTCTTCCGCCATGCCGCGTTCGGGTATTCGAACAGCAGGCCAATCAGGCGCCACTCGCCCGCGCTCTCCAGCAGCTCGTGGGCCGGCATCATTCCGTCCTCCGCACCAGCGGGATCCAGACGCTGCGCATCTTGCGCGCGCCGGCTTCCTTCAGTGAGCCCTGCCACACGGCGAACGCGATGTGCGTCCGCTGATTGACCGACAAGCCATCGGGAAGCTTCCGGGTGATCACCACCGACCAGTGATCGCGCCCATGCGCCCCCATTCCTTTGGCGCCCAGCGACGGCCCGGGCATGAGAGTCCCCGGTCCCGTCGCGATCAAGTCTTCCACCGGTGTGGCCCGGGGCCCGCCGCGATTATTGCCCAGCGCCCGCGCGGGTGAGTAACGTAGCGCCATTCCCTTCTGCGCCGCGGAGCCGGGCTCGAGCGATTTCGCTTCGTGCGGATAGTGGTCGATCGAAGCGTTCGGGTAGAGATCCCGAATCGTGTCGCCCCGCCCGTCCACAGCCGCCTGCCAATCCGCACGCCAGTAAGTCACTTGCACACGCTTCCCTTCTTGCCCCATCTGGGGTTCGGGCAGGTTGTTTTCCGACTTCTCGGGAATCTGAACTGCGCAGGCATCCACCATCTTCGACGGGCCCGGTGCGTCGCTCTTCGAGTCGTCGGCCCACTCCAGCCGGAACGCAACCTCGGTTCCGTCGGTGAGCGCACGAACCTTGACGGCGGCGGTAGAAGCATTCATCAGCCGCGGCTCCACCTGGTCCTGCGGGAGCAACTTGGCCAGGTGCTCCGGTGCCTGGTCCCAGGCGGCGTCGCCCGGCGCCGCAGGCATCTTTGCGACGTCCATCGCCACCACTTCATTCACCATTCGCGGCCCGCGGCTGCACGATGCCGCCAGCAGCAGGAACACCAGGGTCATGGTACGCATGGTTCCTCCTACGGACAGTTGATTCTGACCAACTGGTTCTTCACGTCCAACGCAGGCCGCACGTGCACCGGCTCGCGCAGCGGCACCCGCACCAGCTCACCGCCTTTCTCGTCGCTGCCCACAACGACGTCGCCCTGGCGGCGGAAGCGCGGCACCACCATCTCCGTCGACCCGAACAGGCATAGCAGGCCGGCGAGATCGGCGTCGTTCATGGCGTTTCGATAAGTCCTCATTGCCTCGCCCGCGCCCGGCCCGAACAGTTGCCGGTTGAATGAGAACGGAGCATGGATGGGCGGGATGTAGTAGACGTTCGGCTCCAGCCCAAATTGCGGGAAGAGCGGCAGCGCCACTTTCTTGATGTGCACCAGGTAGTCGAGCGGATTATCCGCCCGCGCCTGCTCCGGTTTTGAGATCCATCCCGCAAGGCGGATCTTGCCGATGCAGTTCACGAAGCACTGCGGCTGAATGCCCTGCTCAACCTTCGGAAAGCACGCGATGCACTTCTCGGAAGTGCCGGTCATGGGATTGAAGAACACCTTCTTGTAAGGGCACCCTTTGACGCACTCCTGATAGCCGCGGCAGCGCCCCTGATCCACCAGCACGATGCCGTCTTCGGGCCGCTTGTAGATCGACCCGCGCGGGCAGG
>DALYJJ010000064.1:0-10475 GCA_031969915.1 Bryobacteraceae bacterium
CGTGGATGTCGGTGAGCACTGGCACGCCCAGAGCCTTGCGCACGCCGCCGAGAATGCGCAGTCCCTCGCTGAGTCCAGGGCCCCGATAGGAGGCCGCGCTCGAACGGTTCGCCTTGTCGTAGGAGGCTTTGAAGACGAACGGCCCCGCGATCTTCCCGATCTCCCGCGCCAGGAAGTGGACGTGTTCTTCGCTTTCGATCACGCACGGGCCGGCGATCAACGCAGGCGGCTCACCGCCGCCGAACGCTACCCGCGGCGCAACCTCAATCCGCATGCGAGAACTGGCCGCGTGGCTCCTCGGCGCCCTTGCTTTCCAGGTCGCCAAACAGCGGCGCGCTCTGCTTCGCCAACCGATGCTGCCGGTTGCGGTACGAAGCGGCAATGAAGGCGCGGAACAGCGGGTGCGGCTCCAGCGGCTTGCTCTTGAACTCCGGATGGAACTGGCAGCCCAGGTACCACGGGTGATCGGGCAGTTCGCAGATCTCTACGTACATGCCGTCGGGCGTTTGCCCGGCCAGCCGCAAACCGTGGCGGGTGAGGATCTCTTCGTATTCGCGGTTGAACTCATAGCGGTGCCGGTGGCGCTCGCTGATCTCTGCCGCCTCATAGGCCTCGCGGGCGAAACTGCCTTCGGCGAGCTTGCAGGGATACGCGCCCAGGCGCATCGTCCCACCCAGCTCATCGATGCCCTTCAATTCGCGCAGCTTGTAAATCACGCGGTGCGGGGTGGTCTGCTCGAACTCCGTCGAATCCGCTTCCGTCAACCCGCAGACGTTGCGGGCAAACTCAATCACCATGGTCTGCATGCCCAGGCAGATGCCGAAATAGGGCACGCGGTTCTCACGCGCGAAGCGGATGGAGTCGATCATCCCCTCAATGCCGCGCTTGCCGAAACCGCCGGGCACCAGGATGCCGTCGAAGTTCTCGAGCGTGCGCGCGCATTCGGGCCAGCGCATCTGTTCGGACTCCACCCAGGTGATCTTGAGCTTCAGACGATGCGCCAGGGCGCCGTGCAGCAGCGCTTCCTTCAGGCTCTTGTAGGAATCCTCGTACTCGACATACTTGCCCACCAGCGCGATCTCGACCTCGTCCTCGGGGTTCTTCATGCGGTCGAGCATCTCGCTCCAGTGCGCCAGGTCGCGAGGCTTCGACTCCAGCTTGAGGTCGCGGAGAATGATCTCATCGACGCCCTGCGCGGCAAACTCGAGCGGCACTTCGTAGACGCTACTCACGTCCTGCGCCGCGATCACGGCCTCCTTGGCCACGTCGCAAAAGAGCGCGATCTTCTCTTTCAGATCCTGTTCGAGCGGCCGGTCGCAGCGGCATAGCAGCATGTCCGGCTGAATACCGATCGCCCGCAGTTCCTTCACCGAGTGCTGGGTGGGCTTGGTCTTCAGCTCCTGCGCGGCGGCGATCCACGGCACCAGCGTGACGTGCGCGAAGAAGGCGTTCTCGCGTCCCACCTCGTGGCGGATCTGGCGGATGGCCTCAAGGAACGGCAGGCTCTCAATGTCGCCCACCGTGCCGCCGATTTCGACGATCACCAGGTCCACGTCCGGCGAGATCCGCCGCACCGCAGCCTTGATTTCGTTGGTCACGTGGGGGATCACCTGCACGGTCTTGCCGAGATAGTCGCCCCGCCTCTCGCGCGTGATGATCTGTTCGTAGATGCGGCCGCTGGTCAGGTTGTTGGCCTGGGTGAGGTGCGCATGGGTGAAGCGTTCATAGTGGCCCAGGTCGAGGTCCGTCTCGGCGCCATCGTCGGTGACGAAGACCTCGCCATGCTGGAACGGGCTCATCGTTCCGGGGTCGACGTTCAGGTAGGGATCGAACTTCTGCAGGGCAACGCGCAGTCCGCGGCTCTCCATCAGGCAACCGATGGAGGCGGCGGCGATTCCCTTTCCGAGGGATGAAACCACGCCGCCGGTGACGAAGATGTACTTAGCCATGAATGCTCTTGACCGTGGCCGCCTCGAACAGCCTGGACACTTTCTCCAGATCCTCGGGCGTGTCCACCCCGAGCGATTCGTACTCCGTCTCCACCACCCGGATCGAATACCCATTCTCGAGCGCCCGCAGTTGCTCCAGCTTCTCGGCGCGCTCCAGCGGCCCGACGGGCAAATCCGAGTAGGCGAGCAGCAACGCCCGCCGGTAGACGTAGAGACCGATGTGCTTAAACCAGACCGCCCGCTGGTGCGGTTCGTCGCCGCCGCGTTCGAACGGAATGGGCGAACGCGAGAAGTAGATCGCGTCGCCCGCGTGGTTGGTCACCACTTTGACCACGTTGGGATTGGCCACTTCGGCGGGATTGTCAATTTTCTTTTTCAATGTGCCCATCGGCGCATTCGGATCGTCCAATAAGGCGAGGACGGCGGCGTCGATGGCGGCTGGATCGATGAGCGGCTCGTCACCCTGAATGTTGACGATGATGCCGGCCGGATCGCCGCTCGCGACTTCGGCCACGCGGTCGGTTCCGGAGAGATGGTCGGCGCGGGTCATGGCGACCGGCGCGCCGAAGCCGCGCGCCGCCCGTGCGATGCGCTCATCATCGGTGGCCACCACCAGCCGGGTGAGGTACCGGGTGCCGCTGGCGCGTTCAAACACGTGCTGCAGGATTGGTTTTCCTGCCAGAAGGGAGAGGGCTTTGCCGGGGAATCGAGAGGAGGCAAACCGGGCGGGGATTACGCCCAGAATTCTCGTCGGCACGTTCGATCATACCATGAAAAACACGCATGCTATACTGAGGGCGGTTGGCGGCCGATAGGGGGATGAGCGTGCGAAAAAGCCACTATCAGCGGCTCGCGGCCCTCGGCATTCTGGTGGGGCTCGGTGCGTGGCTGGGGACTGCGAACGAACCTCCGCCTGCCAATCCCCGCGTCACCATCACGCCCCGCGCGAAGCCTCCCGCCGCGGGTGAGGCTCCGGAAGCGCCGCGCGAAGCCAACATCCGGATCGACACGAACGTGGTGCTCGTGAACGTCTCCGTCACCACCCCGCTCAACCAGTTCGTCACCGGCATGGAGCGCGAGCACTTCAAGGTGTTCGAGGACAAAGTGGAGCAGCAGATCGTCAGCTTCGGCAGCGTCGACGCGCCGGTTTCCGTGGGTCTGGTCTTCGACGCCAGCGGCAGCATGGGCGCCAAACTCACCAAGTCGCGCCAGGCCGCCGCCGAGTTCTTCAAGACCGCCAACCCGGAGGATGACTTCTTCCTGGTGCAGTTCAACGACCGGCCGGAGATGGTGGTGCCTTTCACCACGAATACGGAGGAGATTCAAAACCGCCTGACCTTCACCAACGCTAAAGGGCGCACCGCTCTACTGGATGCGGTGTACTTGGCCATGAATACCATGAAGAAGGCGCGGAACCCCCGGAAAGCGGTGCTTATCCTCTCCGACGGCGGCGACAACTCCAGCCGCTACACCGAAAGCGAAATTAAGAACGTGGTGCGCGAGGCGGACGTTCAGGTCTACGCTATCGGCATCTTCGAGCCCATCGGCGCCCGCGGCCGCACCGCCGAGGAAATGGCGGGCCCCGGTCTGTTAAACGAGCTCGCCCAGCAGACGGGCGGGCGGCATTTCGCGGTGGAAAACATCGCCGAATTGCCCGATGTGGCCGCGAAAATCGGTATCGAACTCCGTAACCAGTACGTCATAGGATATACGCCGTCCAATCAGGCGCGGGACGGCAAGTACCGCCGGATTTTAGTGAAGGTCGTGCAGCCTAAGGGGCTTCCGCCTCTGCGGGCCACGTTCCGCCAGGGATACTATGCACCCACGCAGTAGGCTCTTGGCTGTGCTCGCGGCAGCGATGTTGTTCAACGCTCCGCAGGCGGCCCAGGCCCAGGACGATCAATCCACGTTTCGAGCCGACACCCGGCTGGTTGTGCTCCACGCCAGCGTCCTTGACAACAAGGGCAATCTGATCACCAGCCTCCGCCGCGACGAGTTCAAGGTTTTCGAGAACGGCGTCGAGCAGCAGGTGAAGGTTTTCCGGCGCGAGGACGTGCCGGTTTCCATGGCGCTGCTGATCGACAATTCGGGCAGCATGCGCGACAAGCGCCGCAAGGTGGAAGCCGCCGCGCTCAACCTGGTCAAAGCCTCCAACCGCGAAGACGAGGTCTTGATTGTCAACTTCAACGATGAGGCGTACGAAGACGTTCCCTTCACCAACGATTTGAAGAAGCTGGAAGAGGGCCTCACTAAGATCGACTCGCGCGGCGGCACGGCCATGCGCGACGCGCTCGACCTGGTGATCGACCACGTGAAGGCCAAGGCGAAGAAGGACAAGAAAGTGATCTTCTTGGTCACCGACGGAAACGACAATACTTCCGCCATGGGCCTCGAGAAACTGGTGCAGAAAGCCCACAACAGCGAGATCGCCATCTATGCCATCGGTCTGCTTTCCGAGGAGGACGGGCGCGAAGCGAAGAAGGCCAAGCGGGCGCTGAACGCCATCACCGAAGCCACGGGCGGCATCTCCTACTTCCCGGCGACGCTCGATGAGGTGGGACCGCTCGCCCTCAACGTGGCGCACGATATCCGCAACCAGTACATCATCGCCTACTCGCCTTCCAACCAAACGCTGGACGGCAGTTTTCGGCAGGTGAAGGTGACGGCAGGCGGGAGGAAGTACAGCGTGCGGACGCGCTCCGGCTACTACGCCTCGCCGGAGCAGAAGAGCGCGCCGCGGCCGACCATGTCGCAGAACCAGGCTCGGCCTGAGTAGATGCTTTCGCTCCTGTGGCGATTCACGCGGGGCTACCGGCTGACTCCCTGGCGGAGCCCCTACCTGCGATGGCGCATGGAAACCTACTGGGGCATTCCGAGCGATGCCATCGGCTTTCGCGAGTTCTGGCGGTTCAGTTGGCGGCACCGCGGCGAGCTGGTGCGCTTCCTGCACTGGGCCGTCCGCATGGAGCGGTAGGGGACGCCGGACCCCGTCCCCGGTTGCGGCTCATTCTTCGGGCCTGCTACACTGAGGCTGTCGATCACTGAGGAGTTCTCTGTCATGGCGAAAGTGTGTGATGTGTGCGGGCGCGGTCCGCAGTTCGGTCACCGGATCAGCCACGCTCACAACGTGAGCAAGCGCCGCTGGAACGTCAACCTGCAGAACGTGCGCGCGCTCGTCAACGGCGCGGCTCATAAGCTGAAGGTCTGCACGTCCTGCATCCGTAGCGGCAAAGTCCAGAAGGCCGCTTAGTCCATCCTGCCTGCGTCCGCGGCCGCTCTCTCGCTGGAATCCGGATTGTAGGGGTGTCATGACCGGACGCATTCTCCAGGTCAATGTCTCGCGGGGCGGAGTCCCGAAACGTCCTGTGCCCCACGGGTTCGCAGGTCCGCTGGGGATCGAAGGAGACGCCGTCGCCCACCCCCATATCCACGGGGGGCCGAAGCAGGCCCTGCTCCTGATCGCGAGCGAGGCGGTCGACGAGTTGGCCGCCGAAGGCTTCCCTGTGTTCTATGGCACCCTGGGCGAGAACCTCACCACGCGCGGCCTGGACCACCGCCTGTTCCGAGCCGGCCAACGGTTCCGCGCCGGCGACGCCTTCCTGGAACTGACCAAGCCCCGCACGCCGTGCCGCACGCTCGACGTCTACGGACCCGGCATCCAGCAGGCCGTTTGGGAGAAATCGATCAAGGAAGGCAACACCTCCTCTCCGTTCTGGGGCCGGAGTGGATTTTATGCTTCCGTGATCCTCCCGGGAATGATCCGCGCCGACGATATAATCCAGTTAGTAGACCAAGTCGTCTAGCCAGTCCTTCGCCGAGCGGCGCGTCTGTGGCAGCCCGCTCCCCGGCGTGCGAAGGAGTGTGAGAAGGGATAGCATCGTTTGCTGGACCAAATCGTGTTCCGCGACCGCGCCGCCGCCCTCGAAGCGTTCTCCCACTTGCCGGAGAGCGTTGCCCAAAGACTGGATGTATTGCTGGCCCGCTCGGCCGATCCGGACGCCGCGCTGCACGCGCTCGAACGGCTCGCCGAACAGCAGCCCGCTGCCTTTCGCCGTTTCACGGAGATCCCCGCGGCCCTGCCCCTGGCCATCGCGGTCTTCTCCTACAGCCGTTTTCTTTCTGATGAAGTCATCCGGCACCCGGATTGGCTGGAGGCGCTGGCCCAGCCGGAAGCCCTCGAACGCGGGCTGCCCGCAGAGACTCTTGAATCGGAACTGGAGCGTGAACTCGGCCCATCCCCCGAGCCCCTGCCGCTGGCCGTCTTCCGCCGCCGGCAGATCCTGCGCATCCTGCTGCGCGACGTGTTGGGCTACGCCTCGCTGCCCGAGACCACGGCCGATCTCTCTTCGCTGGCCGACGCGATACTGGATGTCTCGCTGCGCGCGATCTGCAGGGACCTGGAGCAACGCCACGGGCGCCCGACGCTCCCCAACGGCGCCGATTGCGGCTTCTCTGTTCTGGCGCTGGGCAAGCTCGGCGGGAGCGAACTCAACTATAGCTCCGACATCGACCTGATGTTTCTTTACGCCGGCAATGGCGAGACGTCGGGCAAAGCGCCGGTCACCAACAAGGAGTTCTACAAGAAGGCCGCCAACACGTACACCAGTCTGCTGTCCACCTATACGGCGGAAGGCATGTGCTACCGCGTGGACCTGCGGCTGCGGCCGGACGGCCGGTTGGGCGAAGTGTGCCTGTCGTTGGACGGTGCGCGCGCCTACTACCAGAACCGCGCACGCGACTGGGAACTGCAGATGCTCATCAAAGGGCGCCCCGCGGCCGGCGCGCGCGGCGTGGGGCGCGAGCTATTGCAGTTTGTCGAGCCCCTGATCTACTCCACCACGCTCGATTTCAGCGCGGTGGAGTCGGTGTCCGCCACCCGCGAGCGGATCCACGAGAAGGCCGCCGCGCGGCGGCAGCGCTCGGGTCTCGACGTCAAACTCGCGCCCGGCGGCATCCGCGACATTGAGTTCCTGGTGCAATGCCTGCAGCGGCTGCACGGCGGGCGTGCGGAGTGGGTGCGCCACGGCGGAACCCTGCTCGCGCTGTCGCGGCTGCACGACAAGGAATTGCTCTCCGATTCCGAGTACGGCCGCCTTGCCTCCGCCTACACGTTCCTCCGCCACCTGGAGCACCGTCTCCAGTTCGACGAGGATCGCCAGACCCACACGCTGCCGGAGAGCGCGGAGGAGTTGGACCGCCTGTCGCGGCGAATGCCCGCGGGTGAACTGGGCGGGACGGTCTCGCCGGACCGCTTGCTGCGCACGCTCAACCGGCACCTCGAAGACGTCCAGGACATCTACGACCGGGTGATCCACGCCCAGCGGCCGATGTACTACACGGTCGCCTCGCCGGCGGTGGAGGTGCGCGAAGTCCCCGATTTCGCCGAGCCGGTGGCCAGTAATCTGGTGCGCCACCTCGATCAGAAGGCGCCTCGGCTCGCGGCCCTGGTCGCGCGCGGCCAACTCCGGCGCGGCGCGCCGCTGTTCGAGCACTTCCTCGAAAAGATCCACGACCGGCCTGAACTGCTGGGCGCGCTCGATTCCGATGCGCTGCTCACCGGTTACCTGTTCGATGTCATGGAGCACAGCCCCTACCTGGCCGAGCAACTGGTCCGCACACCGGAATTGATGGAGGAGTTGCAACACTTCGCCGCCCGGCGCGACGACGAGTACCGGCACATGGCGGCGCTGCTCGAGGACAGCACCGACCTGCGGCGCTTCTACCGTCGCGAGATGTTCCGCTTGTTGGCGGCCAGCATCTGCCTGCCGGCGCCGGTGTTCACGACGCTCGAGCGCACCACCGCGCTGGTGGATGCCGTGATCGCCTGCGCCTATCGCATGGCCGTGGAGGCGGTGCGCGAGGCCCACCCGCCGGAGGACCCCTCGTATCGCGCCCAGGCCCAGATGCTCGTCGTGGCCCTGGGCCGCCTGGGCATGAAGGAGTTCGACCTCGCCTCCGACGCCGACCTCATGTTCGTGCTGCCCGACGCCGACGCCCGTGAGGAGCGCTTCTGGACGCGCGTCGCCGAGCGCCTGATCAGCATTCTCACCGCCTACACCGGCGACGGCGTGATGTTCGCCGTCGATACGCGCCTGCGCCCCAACGGCCGCGAGGGCGCGCTGGTGCAGACCGAGAGCGGCGTCACCGATTACTTCGCGCGCCGCGCCGAGGCCTGGGAGGGAATCGCGTACATGAAGTCCCGCACCGTGGCGGGTGACGTCGCGCACGGCACCAAGTTCCTGGGTGAACTCCAGAAAGTGGACTGGCGGCGCTATGGCCAGAGCGGACGCTCGCGCGGGCAATTGCAGCAGATGCGGGCGCGGCTCGAAAAGGAGCAGGGAGCGGCCAGCCCCTTGAAAGCCGGCTTCGGCGGCTACTACGACATCGATTTCGCGTTGCTCTACCTGCGTCTGAAGGGCGCCGGCATCTTCTACCCGGCCCTCAATACGCAGGAGCGCATCGACGTGGTGGAGCAGACCGGGCACCTGGAACGCAACGACGCCGACTTTCTGCGCGATGCCGCCACGCTGTACCGCGCCGTCGATCATGGGCTGCGGCTCATGTCCGGCCAGGCGGAGGGCGCGCTGCCTGCCTCCGCGGCGAAGCTCGAACTGCTTACCGCGCTGGTGACACGCTGGACGCCGGATCACCTTCATGACCAGCAACTGGCGCTCGAACTGGCGCAGATCCAGCAGAGAACGCGCGAGTTTTTCGAGCGCCTGTTTGGGTAGTCCGCGCATCTCTTATCTCGTCGTGCTGTGCCGTCTCGCCACCGTCGTAACCTTGGCCGCCTGTGTTCTACCCGCGGCGGAACGCACGCCGATTGACGCCGCATTCGCGCGGCTTTATGCGTCCGACTATGCCGCGGCGCACCGCATCGTCGATGAGCACCTGAAGCAGGAGCCGGGCGACCCGATGGGCCACGCCGTGCGCGCGGCGGCTCTGCTCTTCGCCGAACTGGACCGGCTGATGATCCTCGAAGCGGAGTTCTTCGCCGACGACAAGCGGCTCGCGGAGCAAAAAAACCTCAAGCCCGATGCCGCCGTCCGGGCGCGGTTTCAAGCGGCCGTTGCCGAGACCCAGCGCACCGCCGCGGCCCGGTTGAGCCGGGACGGTTCGGACAAATTGGCTCTGTTCGCCCAGAGCCTGGCCGCCGGGCTGCTCTCCGACTACGCCGCCCTGATCGACAAGAAGCTCATCGGGACTCTGGGCTATGCCCGCCAATCCCAGGCCTACGCAGTGCAACTGCTAAAGCTCGATCCGAACTTCGCCGATGCATACTTGGCGGGTGGAGTGACCGAGTATATCCTCGGGAGCCTGCCGTTTTTCGTGCGATGGTTCGTACGAGTGGAGGGCACCGACGGGAATAAGCGGGCGGCGGTGGCGAAGCTCGAGCGGGTGGCCGCCGAGGGCCGCTACCTGGGGCCGTTTGCTAAAATCGTGCTGTCCCTGATTCACTTGCGGGAGAAACGCCCGCGAGAGAGCCAACGTCTCTTGAGTGAGCTGGCTCGCGAGTATCCAGATAATCCGCTGATTCGAAAAGAGCTGGGGAAGATCTCCGCAAAGTTGCAGTCCGGAGAGCTCGTCCAGGGCGGAACAAGGTGAAATCAAGTTTTGAAACGAATTCTGTCCGCACTGGTCCTCTGTCTGACGTCACTGGCCGCCACCGTCCTGGCCTCCCCAATGTCTGGGGCCAGCGTGCCTGAGAACGCGGCTTCCCTCGACGCCGCCTTGCGCCGGCTGTACAGCTTCGACTTCCGCGGCAGCAGCGAGAAACTCGCCGAGTACACATCGGCCAACGCCGCCGACCCGCTGGGCCACGCGCTGCGCGCCTCCGGGCTCCTGTTCGAAGAGCTGAACCGGATGAACCTGCTCGGCAGGGAGTTCATCACCGATAACGAGAAGATCGAGAAGAAGGACCGGCCGCAGTCGGACACCGGCGCACGCCGCCGCTTCGCGGAGGCGGTGGCGGAGACCCGCGCCCGTGCCGGCGCCGCTTTGGAGAAAGACCCTCGGGACCGCAACGCGCTGCTCGCGTTGTGCATCGCCGTGGGCGCCGAACGCGATTACGCGGCGCTGGTGGAGAAGCGCATGCGCGCCAGCATGGAGTACGTAAAGGAGTCACAGGGTTTCGCGCTTCGGCTGCTCAAGGTGGACCCGTCCGCCTACGACGCCTACGTCACCACCGGCTTCAGCGAGTACCTGCTCGGCAGCCTTCCGTTCTTCCTGAAGTGGTTTGTGAAGGTGGACGGCGCGCAGGGCAACAAGGAAGCCGGGTTGAAGCAACTGGAATCCGCAGCCGAACGCGGGCGCTACCTCAAGCCCTTCGCCCAACTCCTGCTGGCCAACTTCTACCTGCGCGAAAAGAAGCCCGAGCAGACCCGCAAGTGGCTGCGAGAGCTGGCGCGCGAGTACCCCGAAAACAAGCTGTTCCAGGCTGAATTAGCGAAGCTCGGCGACTAGCGAAGGGGCGGAAGTCGCCTTTGGGAAGGTGGCTCCCCGGCATGGATTCGAACCACGATTATG
>DALYJJ010000064.1:10485-32871 GCA_031969915.1 Bryobacteraceae bacterium
ATGTTGAATCGGCACTCTTACACGACTCTTACACGGGATCTTCCAAGTGATTGAAAATAAAGGATGGCTCCCCGGCGTGGACTCGAACCACGATTATGCGAGTGCTCGGAGGATCAACAAGTTGTTGATCCTCCGATCTTCCACACCTCAGGAATCGCAGAAAACATGGCCTACTTTTACGTCACTTTTACACGGTCTTGGCCGAGGAGCAACGGTAGCGCTAAATGTATTCGGACCACGTCTTCTTACCAGGCACGTAACAGGGGCTCACCCGTTCTATGCTTGGCAGTGCTTTCTGTAGTTTACATGGATTCGGGGCGCCTGCTTCCGCTCACCGGCAATTGGCGCTGGAATCGATATTATTCACATTTTTCGCATGGTGATTCAGCCCTTGAAAACCTCGCTCGCGGTCACGGTGACCTCACGTGCCGCTGCAGGGGTGTATCCGCCTAGCCCTCAGCAACAGATCGGAGTGAGCCTGTCAGCCGGGGGTGGGGTTTCTCTCGTCTAATCTCCCCGATTAGTGGCCGAGACCCCGGTGCGGATCTCAGTACCGGGAGAGCCTTTCGCGGATCCACTCGGAGAAGTCGTCAGGCGTAAAGGCTCGGTGTGAGAGCGGTACAGCGCGGCCGCACGCTGGTCTTCCTCGAGCCGTCGGATGTCGGCCAATACAGACGGGAATTCCCGCGCTTTCGCACGATTCCCTGCGAACATCGGCAGCGCCGGATCAATCCGGCCGGTTCCGATGGCATAACGGACCCGGCGTCGGCAACGGCAGGGATTCTTCGGCTCGAATAGGCCGCACTTCGCTCGAAGAAACGCCACCAGCGTGGCACGTGCCCGACTCAGCCGCTTGCGATACGCAGACGAGGTAATGTCCAGGGCTGCCGCAGCTTCTTTGTGGTCGAGTTCGAGGATGTCCCCCAGGATGTAGGCCAATCGGTGCGGCCGGTCGAGACAGAGCAGCATGCCAAGTGTGCAGCCGATCTTGATTTCTTCAAGCAGCAGCGCATCGTCCGGCGGCTCGTTGGGGGCGGCGAGGTTCTCATCCAGTTCCCGCCCAAACCGCGCGAACGAGTACTCTTGCGCTTCCATGCGGCTTTTGCGCACGTCAAGGAGATAGTTCACCGCCACGCGGAACACCCACGTGCTGAATGCGCTCTCTCCCCGGAAATTCCCGAGGTGGGTCATCACCCTGATGAGAATCTCCTGTGTGGCGTCCCGGGCGTCCTCGGGATGCCAAAGCATCCTCACACACAATCCGTAGACCTTACCGTGAATGACGTCCAGCGTCCGCTCAAGGGCTTGCCGACTCCCCGCGTTAGCCTCGCGAACCCACTGTTCGAGGTCTACGTCCGTCATTGCTCCACGATCTTCCGTAGGCGTGCCAGCTCCTCTCGCAACGTTAGCGACTGCTGCTCCAGCGCGCCTTCCAACTGTTCCAAGGGAACTGGCGGCGCAGTCAGCAGGAAACTGTAGATGCAGCGGTCGTCTACTTGGACGAGGCGCGAGAAGGCTTTCGCTGTGCTGCCGTCGGGAAAAGTCATCATCCAGTCGATAGTGCCGCGCTCTGAATCCGCTGCCGTTTGGAGCTCTACATCAACGGCGCCTTTGGGTGTTTCCATGCGCGCTCGATCTCCGGAGACTGACTGAAAGGCGCTCGCCCAGCACGGCAGATTGCCTGAATCGGCGATATAGTCGAACGCTCGCCGGAACGTTGTGTGCATCTCAATGGTTTGAACGTCGAAGGTCTTCATGCCAGTTTGGACGATTCCGGCCCGGTTCGTGTGACCAAGATTAGCGGTTGGCCTCAAGGCCGGCGAAGCGACCCTTCATGAATCACAAGACCTCGAACTCCGCCAGCGGATGGGTGACACCATTGATCAGCAAGTCTATCCGGTGGCTCCCCGGGTGGTGGCGCCGGGTAGTCAGATCCTCGAAAGAAACGGCGCCTCTCAGGTCCACGCGGGCCGAGGGTGACAAGACGATCCTGCGAAGCTTGAACACCTTCGGCCGGGTCGTGCCATTCGCTTTCACGAAGTGCACAGCGTAGTCGATGAGCAATTCCTGATCCTCCTTCCCGACACTGGTGATCTCGCACGAGAACCGAAGCACGTCACCGAGTTTGACGTCTTTCGGGCTAAGCCGAACTCCACTGACGCGCACCTCGGGCTTCCTGTGGACTCCCAGCGCCTCCAGGGCGCCGCGATGCCCATTTTTCACGAGGGAGCGCAGCGCGTGTTTCACGATCCACTCTCGTCCACGTGGAGCGCCCCATAACCACCGGCGGCAAACCTCCACCGCAAGATCGGGGTGATCCTTGCTGATGTCGTTCAGGTTGTTGGCGACCGACCGCTGCACATAACGCTCGGGGTCGTCCTTGAGAAGTTCGAGCAACCGGATTACCGGGCGCGGGTCTTTCTGAAACGCTCGCAAGCGGGGCGCCCACGGCAGGCGCGGCCTGGTCCCCTCGGAAACGAGCCGCCGCACGTGGGCGTTGTCGTCGCCGGCCCACTGGAGCAGGCGCGCGTATGTGTCCCGCGGGTATCTCAATAGGAAGGCGCGGATGCTCCACTCCGCCGAGAATCGCTTTGTGATCTCGTACTGCGCATGCATCGCCGCTTCGAAGTCGTCGAGACCGTACTTCTGCACAAAGCAGACGTGCGGCATGCAGCGCAGGGGCGCCAGGCCGTTTTCGCCGGTAGGCGGCATCTCCGGGCCAAGCGAAGCGACGAGCACATTGGCGGCCCTTGAAAAAGAGTGCGGCAGGTACTTTCGTAACGCTTCCGCCAAGTGCCAGGCACGCGCGGTGAGCTCGAGACCCTCCAGGCCGTCGAGCCCCCACTCAACGAAGCCGGCAGCATCGAAGTCCGCGTCGGCTCGCGAAAAGTCAGAGGCGAGCTCGCGAACGAGGCCTGCGTCGAAGAGGTTCTTGAGCTTGCGCATCCCTGCCCGAAGAGTTACTAGGTCGAACGACGTGATCCGGAAGAGCGGCTCGCGCCCCTTCCGGAGGCCTTCTTAGGAGGCAGCGTCCGCACAAAGGAAGCGGCGAATTCCACCCATTCGCTCAAGGCCTCGTCGCCATCGGTACCATGGGCATCGACGAAGATCATCGACTTCATCGGCTTGCCTGTAAAGTCCATGGGCCGGGTGTGCGGCCGGCGGAGCGCCGCAATCACGTCGCCCGGCTGCATCCGAACAACCAAGTCCGTCTTCGTTACGCCACAACACATGTGCCCATTGATCATGAAAGCTATGCCACCGAACATCCCGCACTCGGAGAACCCTGCGCGTCGCTTCAAAATCAACCGAACCCGATCGGCCAAGCCTGAGTCATACGCCACGATTCACCGCCTCCTCGGGGTAGTTCCGGTCATGCGAAGGGATTCTCGTCGGCACTACGCCCGTAGATTACCGGAATGGGGACATCCAGAAGTCGGAGGTACACCGACAGCTGACCTCGATGATGATACCAGTGATTCAGAAGAAGGGATCGCAGGAGCCCGGCTCGCGGGATCGTAAAGACCTCATTTCCCCGATGCGTTAGCCGCCAACCCGCGCTGGCGTCATCTGGCGTCAACGTTTCCAGGTACTCCGCGGCCGACGATACGCTCTCCTCCAGTGCTGCCAGGATCTCCTCACGGGAGGTTGGGGTGGGTGGATCGAAGTTAGCTGCGGCCGCGTCGAATTCGTCGAGGCGCGCCAAACGGCTGAGATCGCCGGGTATTCGCGCCACGTGGAGTGCCAGTTGCCCCAACGACATCGATTTCGGATGTGGCCTCCAGGAAAGCTTGTCCGCAGGCACGCGCGCCAGGAGCAGTTTGGTTGTCGCGGCCTCTTGACGGAGTTCGTTCAACATTACCCGAGTCATCGGTGAGCTCTTTTCACAACAGCAGTCACACGACCTTGGCGCCCTGCGGCAGCTTCGGCTCTGCTACGTTCTGATAGAACCAGATCTGGTATCCGAACGGATCTATGATCGTGAAGGTTCGATCACCCCACCACTGGTCCGTCAATGGCGTCTTCGGCCGGATCTTCTGCTGTTTCAGTTGCTCGTGGTAAGCCTCCACGTCGGCAACCTCCAGGTAGAACTCGACGGGCCGTTTTGCCGTGGTCGCACTCGTAGCCTCCATGTCCTCGGTGGGTCGCATCAGCATGATCCGCGCGCCACCGAGCGCGACCGTGCAGAAATCGAGCAACCCGTCCTTCCCCAGCATTCCCATCAAGTGGCTAAAGCCGAGTTTGTCCACATAGAAAGAGCGAGCTTCCTCCACCGAGTCCACATAGATCATCGCCATCAATTGAGCGTTCTGCTTCATCGCGTTTTCCTTTCCTAAGCAGCGTAACCGCCGCGAAGGGCCGCTTTCAACTACTATTAGTAGTAGAAAACTGGAGCGCTGATGGCACTACGAGAACTCGAGATCCTGGCGGAGCTGGGATTCACCCACTACGAGCGAAGAACGCTGTCAACCCTGATGCTCCAAGGCGTGGCTGACGCCGAGACTCTGTGCCGTGAAGGTGACATTCCGTCATCAAAAGTCTACCTGGCGCTGGAGAAACTCGGTCATCTCGGACTCGTCGAGATGCAGCCGACGCGCCCCAAGCTGTACTCGGCGTTGTCCACGGATGCAATCTTCAGCCGGCTTATCGAGATTTCGCGGGAGAGGGCGGATCGATTCGCGGCAGAAGCGAAAAAGGTAAGGGAGCAGTTCGCGGCTGTGCCCAGTCGCGAAGCTGGCCGGACGACGTTCGTGGACTTGGCGCTTGGGCCGACAAGCCATGTGAAGCGGCACTTGATCCGCTTGGCGACCGCTAAGCGGCGGATCTGGTCGTACATGGAGCAAGGCGATCTTGTAGCGATCGATCAGTCCAAGGGATCCGGCTCGCCGGTGCTGCGGCGCATCGCACGCAACGCCGCGGAACACAAGGTGGATCAGAGGGTCGTATTTGGCTTCGGGTACCGGACGGCCCCGAAATTAGTGGCGTTCCTGAAGAGGAACAAGTCAAATCTTGAGCACGTGACCGGGGTCCGGTACTCCGGCGAATTTGGGCACCCGTTTCATGTGATCGATGACGACATTGTGATCCTGTGCGTGGACCATCCCTTTGTACCAGAGGGCCGGGTAGCATCGCTGATGGTCCGCGACTCGGCATTGGCCCATCGGTTAGCCGATGGTTTTGAGACACTGTGGACGAAAGCCATGCGCAATCTTCGCGAAATCTCGTTTCAGCCAGGACAGCCAGGCTGAGCAGGTCTGTGAGCACCGGCTGCAGACAAACGGCAGTGCGAGCTGGAAGCCGGCACCACCTGGGCGACCACGGCCTTCATCCACCTAAGGCTCAATCTGCCGACGGGAACTCATTTCGGCCGGAGTGGTCTACAGGAGCGCGCCTGCCCTATCCGCCTTTCGATTTCGGAGATTAGCGTGGTGCCGAGCAACGCACTGAGTAACAGCAGGAACCAGACTCCCCAGTGCCAGGCGATCAAATGTGTTGCCTCATGCGCCGGACAGGCGAATTGGATGCTGGCAAGTGGGGCAATCGCCGCCGTTCCGACCATGGTTCCTGCCGCCCAGACTGGGTGAACGATCATCCCTCTTCGTGTCACGAGAAGCAGAATTGCAAGCACCGGAATCGCGCCTGCTGCGATCACTCGCCCACACCCCCAGCCAGCCCATACCAGGCCCTCGGCGTCATCCCAGGGAAATGGTATGGCGCAAGACAGAAGCAGCGCCGTAGCGGCTGCCGCCATGGCCGCGGCCGGGGAAACACGCCTGGCTGCGCCCGGTTCGAGGAGCGCGCTCAGTGAATAGGCAAGAAAGAGCAGTGCAGCCATCGTTAGAATCGTCAGAGCGCTGGCCTGTCCCCAACTCAGCGACGCCATTCCCGCCCAACCTGTCCAACAGGCGATTCCCGCGCCAGAAGCAGTCAGACAGACCGCCACTCGAGCTACGAGGTTTGCACGGGATGGAAGCGGCCTCACCGCCGTTAGCGACAACCGCAGCGTCTCACTGACGCGCATCTGGAGTTCCTTCGACTCGAAGGAGGGCTCGCTCGTCTGGCGCAAGAGTGCAATCATCTCCCGACAGGTCCTGCAGCCGGCCAAATGGTTAGCGACCTCACGCGGTAACGGATAGGCGTGATCCGAGAGCCAGCGATCAAACCAATCGTGCGTCATATCGCAACTCATGAGTCCGAATTCCTTCCATTCCGATCGTGACCGATTAGCTTTCGAATGGTTTCATACGCCCGATGCGCGCGTTGCTTGACTGCGGAGGGGCCGGATGACGTGGCTCTCGCAACCTCATCGACGGACATGCCGAAGACCTTCAACATCACCAGAACCTCTCGCTGACTCTGAGGAAGGTGTGATAAAAGCTCATCGAACTCCAACTCCTCCTCCACGTTCGGTTGTAACGGTGCTAGATCGGCAGGGAGAGCTTCGAAGGCGCTTTCTCGGCCGGCGCTTCGAACATGTCTCCGGTACTCGTCAACTCGGGTGTGACGTGCGATGGCGAGTATCCAGGGCAATGGCGGTTCACCAGGCCGATAACTCTGGCGAGCCCGGTGAATTCTGAGCCACGCTTCCTGGACGAGGTCTTCCACTTGCTCCTTTCGTGAGTAAGGCCGGGAGAACAGACTAACCAAAAGCGGTGTAACGCATCGGATTAACTGATCGGCGCACTCTTGCTCAGCATTCTGGTAGCCAACGATCGCCTTCATCAGTTGCTCGGGAGAGCAGTCCGACTTGCTTCTACTCCCGAGCAGTACGCCTAGCATCCAGCCACCGCGAAATCGCGCGCATCCAGGTTTCGTAACCAGGCTGTCCATAGGTTCGCCGCCAACACCGAACAGCCGTCTGGCATCACATGCTAGACTTCGCGTCACGATCACTTCCGGTAACGCAAGAACTTTCAAAAGAGCCGTAACCAAACCTCCGGCCGTCACGAATTGCCCTGAAGAGGCCCCCTGCCCGGGCTGGCCCGCGACGCCGCCTCAGCGGTGTGAGTCGGGTCCGCGCCATCCCATGTCACGTCCGCGGTTGGACCATACGTGGCCAGCACCGGCGAATTCAGCAATCGCTGGTAGACCGTGAGTTGCGTCCGGTGGTGTGCGGTGTGCAGAATGCGGCGCCAGAACACCCAGACGCGCTCACGCTCCACATCGAAGAAGGGGACGTGCGTCAGCCACCACCGCGATGGTTGTCCGGCAAGGAACAAGAGCCGCGGTTGCGCCAAGGCTACAAGCCTTCCGGCGAACTCCTGCGCTGATCGGACGGGTGGCACCACCTCGGCGGCAGGCATCTCAGGCGTACCAAGGAACTCTCCGAAGAACCGGCGTTCGGAAAGCAACTGGTGTTGCATGATCTCGACCACCGTGCTGGACTTCGGATGGGGGCGGAAGTCGAGGTCCTCACTGGCAAAACTTGTCCAAACGGAATAGACCTTGTTCGTCTCGCTCGCGTAGGTATCGAGCGCGTGCTGCATCATGTACTCCTTGGCTCGCGGGATCTCGATGTCCAGGATTGCGGTGTGGGGATATGTCATGGGAATGGCTGTGGGTTCGGCAGTCTGTGCAGTGCAAGATCGGTGCCAAACAGTCGCCGCCGGGGCGCCGCCAAATCACGACGAGATCTCGGGGCGGCGAACGCTCACCCTGCCTGGATTCCCAAAGACTTCAACCGCGACGACAACGTCGTGGGCGGCAGACCGAGCAACGCCGCTGCACCGTCGGCTCCATACACCCTCCCGCTCGATCGCTCGAGCGCGGCCCGGTAGTTGGACACCTCCAACTCGTGGAGTTGCGCCATGGTGAGGATCTTCCCCGCATTCCCCGCTGTTGCCGTCACGACTGCCGGACTCGCCGCGATCTGCCTCTCCGGCATCGTCGAATGCTTCTCGCCCTCCCGCAGGTCCATGGGAAGTGCTTTTCCACGGCCCAGGATAACGGACCGTTCGATGACATGCTGCAGCTCGCGAATGTTTCCTGGCCAGCCATAAGCCTGCATCGCGCGCACCGCGCCCTCCGTGAGACGTGGCTCGGGCAATCTCAAGCGTTGGCAGGCGTGTCGGATGAAGTGCGCCGCCAACTGCGGAATGTCATCCCTCCGTTCCCGCAGCGGGGGCACGACAATGGGAAAGACACTGAGACGGTAGTACAGGTCCTGTCGAAATTGCCTACCGTCGGCTTCCGTGCCGAGGTCGCGGTTTGTCGCCGCCACCACCCGGACATTCACCCTGCGCGTCACATCCTCGCCCACCCGCTCGAACTCACGCTCCTGTAACACGCGGAGTAGTTTGCTCTGCAGATCCATAGGAATCTCGCCGACCTCATCGAGAAAGAGCGTTCCGCGGTCAGCCAGTTGAAAGCGGCCAACGCGGTCCTTTATCGCTCCGGTGAACGACCCCTTCGCGTGCCCGAAGAACTCGCTCTCGAACAACTCCCTCGGAATGGATGCGCAGTTCACCTTCACAAGCGGCCTAGCCCGACGTTGGCTCCGTTCGTGAATCGCCCTGGCGATCAACTCCTTGCCAGTCCCGGATTCACCCATGATGAGCACTGTCGCATCGGTCGGAGCCACCAGTTCCACCTGCTGGAGGATTCTCGCCAGCGCCGGGCTCGCGCCCACGATATCGTGGTAACGCATCGCCTCACGCACCTCTTCCTGCAGGTATGTGTTTTCCAATTCCAATCTGCCGCGCAGTTCCTGCAGTTCTTCAAAGGCGCGCGCATTGGCGATGCTGACTGCGGCGTGGTCGGCAAAGGCACGTAGGCCTTCCAGTTCCTTGCGGCTCATAGTCCGCCGGTTGAACACACCCAGCACGCCAATGGTATGGCTCTGATAGGTCAAGGGATGCGCGGCAAAAGATGCCATGCCCTCCCTAGCCACCCAGTCAGGATCGGCTACCCAATCCGGATGCTTGCCCAAATTCTCAATAAGCACCGGTTCTCCCGTGCTACCGACGGTACCGATCTTGCGCGCGCCTAATTCGAACCTACTGAACCGACCCTTCAGATTCCCCCATTTCTCTTTCCGACCGATAGCGGACCGTCCCGCGCTGGCCCGCAACTCCAAGTGCCCCCCCTCGGTTTCCCCGGCCTCTGCGAGTAGCCAGATCCTGGCCAAGGCGAACCCGGCCTCGTCCACCAGGCCGTTGACGATCTGCAACAGGGTGTCGCACTCATGGCGGCTCGCCGCCACCGTCAGCGCTACTCGCGAAAGAAGCTCCAGGTACATCGTCACGAGGCTACCACGAGAACTCGTAGCCAAACAACGGGAATTCGGCCCTTCAATCGGGTGGCGCGCCAGGAAGACACCGAATTATCGTCCTCCCGCCACCGCTCTTCGTCACGAGATGTCGTTGAAGTGGCGTCGGCGAATCCACCGGTCGCCACGCAACTCCCGCTTTTTCTATCAGTTTCCCGTGATCAAGGGGTTTGGCCCCGCTCCTGCACCTGTCATCATCGTGGCCGCTGGAGTGGCCCACATCACAAATTTAACCCCCAAGGAGTCCCACGATGAAGGCAGCAATCTTTGTTCTGTCCGATCCGAAAAGCGGCGGCGATGAGGCGCTGGGCCGCGTCTTCAACGCGCTTGCCACGGCCTACGAATACAAACAGGCCGGCGACACCACCACCGTCACATTCCAAGGCGCCGGCACACGCTGGGTGGCCGAGCTGTCGAAACCCGAGCACCCCCTTCACGCCCTGTTCAACGCCGTTCTCGATACCGTCGCCGGCGTTTCGTGCGGTTGCTCGGACGTCTTCGGCTCCCACGAAGAAGCCGAGAACAAGGGTTTCGCGATCATCAAGGATCTCGCCATCCCCGGCACCTCAGGCGTTGCCAGCGTCCGCAAGTTCGTCAACGACGGATACCAGGTATTCCTCTTCTAGCCATGCGCCGCCGGAGACGGCCGCAGTCCAGTGCCGCCACCCGCGGCCGTCTCCCAACAGCACGAGACACCAATGAAGATCGAAAGTCCCTTTCACGCGGGCGAACTCGACGCGCAACGTATGGCCGGTGAAACCGCCCTTGCTCAACGCAATAGCGCCGTGATCTCCGATGACATCATCGCCGGCGCGCTGCCTTTCCTGAAGCAACAACGGATGGTCGTGTTCGGAACCGAATCAGCCGACGGCGCGCTCTGGGCGTCACCCCTCCTTGGCTCGCCCGGCTTGATCATCCCTCAGGACCCGCGCACCCTGCGTTTCGACCTGCAACTGATCCGGTCATCCCAAGCCGACATCTTCTGGCGAAATCTCCACACCGGCGCGCGCGCCGGCATGCTGGCAATCGACCTCGCCACGCGGCGCCGGCTGCGTGTCAATGGGGTTTTCGAACGGGTGCTCGACGCCGAATTCGTCCTCGCCGTGCGGGAGGCCTTTCCGAACTGCCCCAAGTACATTCAACGGCGCACCATGTCGTGGATCGACGAAGCCTCGGCGGAGTCAGCACCAGAAGCCAGCTTCGGCTTTGACTTGTCCGTCGAGGCCGCCCGCATGATCGACTCCGCCGATACGCTCTTCATCGCCAGCGCCCACGCCGGGCGAGGCGTCGATGTCTCCCATCGCGGTGGCCACCCGGGCTTCCTGCAACGCCTGGACGCCACTACGTTCCGTGTGCCCGACTACGCCGGAAATAGCCTCTTCAATACTCTCGGAAACCTGATCGTGGACCCGCGCGCCGGTGTCACGGTGATGGACTTCACCGCCAATCGCATGTTGCAGATGACGGGCGCGGCGAAGGTGGAATGGAGTCAGCTCGACGAACAAGGTCTCACCGGTGGCACCGGCCGGTTCTGGACTTTCAAGATCCAATGCTGGCTCATCCTCCCGCTTCCCATTCAGGCCCGCTGGGAGTTCCTCGACGCTTCCCCCTACAATCCCCGCCCCCCGGCAGCGGGATCGACCCCGCGAGGGTAAGTCACGGCACGCCTTCGTCACCATTCACCCTACAACCAATCCAAGGAGAACGTAATGAACACGATCACTGTCCGTACCCTGGCCGCGATGGCCTCGCTTGCCTGGCTCGCCTCGCCCGCCATCTCACAAACCCCGGCTGCCGCCACCATTCACTACATCCAGGGACCGCGTGCCGATGCCCCGCTGCCGCGCCCCGGCATGACGCTGAAACCTGGCCGCGTCGCTCTCGTCGTCACCGATCCGCAGAACGACTTCCTCCACCCCAAGGGCGTTGCCTGGGGCGTCGTGGGCAAGAGCGTCACGGAAAACCGCACCATCGAAAACCTGGAATCGCTGTTTCAAATCGCCAAAGCCGCCGCCATCCCCGTCTTCATCAGCCCCCACTATTACTACCAACAGGACCATCAGTGGAAGTTCGAGGGCGCCTTGGAAGCGTTGATGCACAAGATCGGAATGTTCGACCGCAAAGGCTCCTTGACCACCGACGGCTTCGCCGGCTCCGGCGCCGACTGGCTCGATCGCTACAAACCTTACATCAACGACGGCAAAACGGTTGTCTCCAGTCCGCACAAACTCTATGGCCCTGAGAGCAACGACCTCGTCCTGCAACTCCGCAAAGCCGGAATCGACCAAGTGATTCTCGCCGGCATGTCAGCCAACCTGTGCACCGAATCGCACCTCCGCGAACTCCTCGAGCAGGGTTTTGAAGTGGTGGTAGCTGCCGACGCTTCGGCGGCCGCCAAACTCCCCGGCTATGACGGTTACGAAGCCGCCTTCGTCAACTTCCGCATGTTGGCCTCCGACGTCTGGAGCACCGCCGAAGCTCTCGACCGCATGAAGGCGATCAAGGGAGGGAGGCCATGAGGCGCCGTTTTGACGGTAAGGTCGCGATCGTGACCGGAGGAGGCACTGGCATTGGGCTGGAAACCGCCCGCCAACTCGTCGCCGAAGGCGCGCGCGTCGTTCTCAACGGCCGCCGTGAAGCGGTGCTTCACTCCGCAGCCGCATCGCTCGGCGCACACAACGCTGCTGTGGTCGCGGGCGACATCAGCCAGCCGGAGGTTTCCCTCCGGCTGGTGGAGGAGGCCGAAAAGCTCTTCGGCGGCGTCGACATCCTGATCAACAACGCCGGCATCTTCCAACCCAAGCCGTTCCTCGAGATCACTGAACATCAGTACGACCGTTTCCTCGACATCATCCTCAAGGGCAAGTTCTTCATGGCTCAGGCGGCGGCGAATGCCATGCGCAAGCGCGGCGGCGGAGCCATCGTCCACACCGGATCTATGTGGGGATTAATGGCGGTCGGTGCCACCCCCTCCAGCGCCTACTCAGCGGCCAACGCCGGTGTGCATGCACTCGTCCGCAATCTCGCGCTGGAATTGGCGCCCTTCCACATCCGTATTAACGCCGTTGCTCCGGCTGTGGTGGAGACTCCGGTTTACAGCACCTTTCTCAATCCTGCGGAGGTGGCCAACGTGCTGCCCACCTTCCACTCATTCCATCCCATCGGTCGTAACGGCCAGGCGCTCGATGTCGCACAGGCCATTCTCTTCCTCGCTTCCGATGAGGCCGCCTGGATCACCGGCGCCGTTCTCCCCGTCGACGGTGGCGTCACCGCGGGACGAAACTGAGTTCGCGTTAGGCCGCCCCCCCACTGCAGTTCCCTCGCAGCCGCAACGCCCACCGCATCCACTTCGCCAGCGCCGGCGTGAACTTCGACATCACGAAAAGGTCGGCGGCGCGGCGGTTGGCGAGGCTGTACGTCGGGTAAGCATGAATCGTCGCCGACACCTGGTCCAGCCTGATACCGCTCTTCATCGCCGGCGCATACTCGGCGATCAGCTCCCCCGCATGAGCGCCGAGAATGCTCACGCCCAGTATCCGCCCCCAGCTACTGGCGAGGACCTTCACCAGCCCAGTCTCTTCCGAATCCGTGATCGCACGGTCCAACTGCGAATAGGGAAAACGGAAGACCTTGTAGCGAACACCCTCGCGGCGCAACTGCTCCTCCGTGCGTCCCACCTGGGCAAGTTCAGGGTCGGTGAAGGTCGTCCACGGAACCACCGCCTCTTCGATCCGCGACGGCATCCGCAGCACGGCGTTGGTGACGGCCACGCGCGCCATCTGCTCGGCCATGTGCGTGAACATGTGACGCCCGGCCACATCGCCGGCCGCGTAGATATGGCGCGCTGAGGTGCGGCAGCGCTGGTCCACCTCAATCCCTCGAACGCCGGATCGAACTCCTGCAGCCTCGAAGTTGAGGCCAGTCAGGTTCGGCACTCGCCCAACCGCCAGCAGAACCGTGCCGGCTTCGATTCGCTCGCCCGTGGATGTCAGCGCAACGCCCCCCGCGAACTCGAGCACCTCAGTGTTCAGCAGGACGCGGACGCCCTCCGCGCGCAGTCGCTCCAGCAACATCTGGCTTAGCTCCGCATCATCCCTGGGCAAAATCCGTCCTGAGGTGCTCACTACCGTCACTAGCGAGCCTAACCGCGAAAACGCCTGCGCCATCTCCACACCGATCGGTCCCCCACCGATTACCAGCAATCGTCGAGGCAACTCATCCAGCTCAAACAACGTTTCATTGGTCAACACGCGCACCGAGTCCATTCCCGCGATCTCGATGCGGCGTGGCGAAGTGCCTGTCGCAATGACGATCTTCGATGCGCTCACCTGACGCGCGCCGCCCTCACCGCTCACCTCAACCACATGGGACGAAAGGAACCGGGCGTGCCCCGAGATCACCTCGACGCCGAGCTTCTCCAGGTTCGGCGGCGAATCGGCATCCTCATACACCTTCTCCCGGATTGCGCGAACGCGCTCCATCACCCGCCTGAAGTCGTGTTCCACCGAAGTCGGAGTCAGCCCGAAGCGATCCGCATGACGAATCGCCTGCGCCACGTACGCGGCCTTCAGCAGACTCTTGCTCGGCACGCAGCCATGCCACGTGCAGTCTCCGCCCAGCTTGCCTGCCTCCACCAGCGCGGTCTTCGCGCCCAGCCCGGCAGCCATCCCCGCCGCCGTCAAACCCGCCGCACCGCCACCAATCACCAGCAGATCGTAGTCGTGCCTCATGCGGCCCGCGTTCTTCTCGCGGCCCACACCCACCACACTCCTCCGAGCGCGACCGCGAGCAGCGCCAGCACCCCCACGCCCGCCGGCGGGTAGTGCATCACCACATCCCAGTACAGCCGCAGCTGTGTGTAACCCTTGCCGACGCTCGATGCGTCGTTGAGGCCCCAGTCATAGTCCTTGAACGTCAGCTTGGCCTTGGGTTGCAGGAGAAATTCACCCCTGCCCTCCGGCGAGTAGCGTGCCAGAAACGCGCGCAACTGTTGCTCACTGCCGAAGTCGCCCTTGTACCACTTGAAGATCGAACTCACCGACGCCGCGTTTCGTTCGGGAGTGAACTCGTTCAGCTTTGCGTTGGCCAGCCAGACGCGCGTGTTGTCGTCCAATTGCGCCTCCAACTGCTCCGCTGTGTAGGCTTCGCGCCGTAGGGGCGGGCAACTCCGCGCCGCACACACCAGCACCGAATGCACACGCGGATCACCCATCTTGCGAAGTTGCGACTCCACGTCGTCGAGCGATAGCCTCCGTCCATCCACCGTCTGGCGCGCCGCGCGAAACGGGTTGGGGGTCTTCATGATGCTCTGCACGGGATAGTGCGTCAGCACCCATCGCACCGTCAGCGCGTTGTACGTGGTGATCAAAGCTGCCTTGCGCGCGCTCGCCTCCATGCCCGCTGGCCATGGCGCGGCTACCTGCGACAGAAACGCATCCAATTCGGCCAACCCCTCCCGCTTCCAGCGGCCATAGTCTACCCGCGCCTCCTCGTTCACGTACCGTTTCACGAGCGAGTCCCACAGCGCCGCATCCGGCCCGCCCGGCTGCGCCAGCAGCGGCAGGCTCATCACCCACAACGTCACAATCCGGAGGAGTTTCATCGTCAACCGTGAGTGTCCGCCAGCCGCCATATCTTACACAGTGTCTCGTCGAACTGGCGCATACCATTTGCCCAGACGCTCGGCCGGCACACCGCACCAGAACAGCATTTGCAGGCTGGTCCATAGAAAGCAGGTCCGCAGAAACCCCCTCTGCTCAAACCGCCGCGACGAGGTGACCACCCTCGCATCTAGCGAAACGAACCGCCCCAAAGCGCGAACGCGTTGAATCAGGTCGGAATCCTCAAACAGCGGATATGGCCTGCACCCACCCGCCGCGCAATACACCGAGCGCCGTACGAAAATCGTCGAATCGCCATAGTAGACACCTAGCCGCTTCATGAGCGGCTGCACCGCATTCAACAGCCGCGCGCCCCGCGTCTCGCCATCAAAGGCCAACGTGCAGTTCCCTCCCACAACCAAAGCATCACCAAGCGCCGCCACAATCTGCCGTGTCGCACCACTCTCCGGCCGAGTATCGGCATGGACAAACCACAACACCTCACCACTCGCCGCCAGCGCTCCGGCGTGCATCTGCCGACCCCGGCCCCGCTCACACTCCACCACCGCGGCGCCCATCGCCCGCGCAATGCCTACCGTGCCATCCTGGCTGCCCCCATCCACTACGATCACCTCGCCTACCTCCTCCATGGCCAGCGCGCACACGATCGTCCTCGCGATCTCCCGCTCTTCGTTCAACGCCGGAATGATGACCGAGATCATGTTTCTGCTTGTCCAGGTCCCGCCCGCGGGTCAAGGAAGATGAGTGACCGGGCGCCCTGATTTCTTACACCATCCGCCGCGTCCAACCAGCCCTTCACCAACATCGTCCGTATACTCTTGCCAGAATAGAATTGTCCCTGCTCCCATGCCCTCCTCGGAAACGCCCCTCGCCGGCGATGTCGCCCGGCTCAAACGCCGCGACCCGGAAGCCCTCGCCGCGCTGGTGAACGAGCATAGCCGCCCGCTCTACCGCGCCGCCCGCGGGATGGGGTTCACCGAAGATGAGGCCGAGGACCTGCTGCAGGAGGTCTTCCTCACCTTCCTCTCCACCCTCGACCGTTTCGAAGGCCGCTCCCAACCCGGCACCTGGCTCTTCGGCATCCTCCACCACAAAAGCATGGAGCGGCGCCGAAAGCGTATCCGCGACGAGCAGCACGATCCCATCGACGATGTCTTCGAGTCCCGGTTTGACTCCGCAGGATCGTGGAGTTACCCGCCCACCGACCTTCTCCGCCTTCAGGAAGCTCGGCAGATCGGAGACGCCATCAGTCACTGCCTCGATGGCCTTTCTCCGCTCCAGCGCTCCGTCTTCGTCCTACGGGAAATGGAGCAACTCTCCAGCGTCGAGGTCTGTAAGATCCTTGACCTCACTGTCACCAACTTAGGGGTGACCATGTTTCGAGCTCGCAATCGCCTGCGCGAATGCCTGGAAGGGAAAGGATGGGGGAACGCCGAATGATGACCTGCAAACAAGCCGCCACGCTCCTCCATTCCGGCGAAGCGCAGACCCTCGGCCTCTGGCGGCGTCTCCACCTCCGCCTCCACCTGTCCATGTGCGGCCCGTGCGCCAGACTCCACCGGCAACTCGAACAGATGCGCCAGGCGGCACTGCGACTCCGCGCCACCTTTGCCGAGGAATCATCGCGTGACCATGGAGCGGCTATGGCAGGCCGGATTCTCGACAAGCTGCGGAACGCTCCGCCAAACGGTGAGTCCACGCCATGAGTGATCACGCAGCAACCATGCCGCAGTCACCCGTGGTCGCCGCCATCATCCCCGCGCTCAATGAAGCCGAATCCCTCGCCAATGTGGTGCACGCACTTCAGCGCCTCGGCATTCACCATGTGCGCGTCGTCGACAACGGCAGCACCGACGCTACCGCCGCCATCGCACGCCAAAGCGGGGCGGAAGTGCTTACCGAACCCGCCCGAGGCTACGGCGCGGCCTGTTGGCGAGGCTTGCAGGATCTCCCCGCCGCGATCGACTGGATCCTCTTCTGCGACGCCGACGGCAGCGACGATCTCGCTCGCTTGCCCGCATTCCTCCAACTCACCCGCCAGTACGATTTCATCCTCGGCGCGCGCCAGTCCTCCTCCGAAGCCTCCGGCGTGAATTGGGCGCAGCGCATCGGCAATGCCGTCGCCACCACCGGCATCGCCCTAGGCTGGGGCCACCGCTACCGCGACATGGGCCCCTTCCGCCTCATCCGCCGCGACGCGCTCGACCGCATTCAGATGCGCGATCGGACCTGGGGCTGGACGCTCGAAATGCAAGTCCGCGCGGTCGAGGAAGGTCTCCGCATTGCCGAACTCCTCGTGCGCTCGCTCCCGCGCCAGGGCGGCCACTCGAAAATCGGCGGTTCACTTCTCGGTGGCATCCGCGCCGGAGCCAAAATTCTCTGGACCCTCGCCGCTCTCTTCCTCCGCCGCGGCGCTCACCAGACAGTGCGCCAAACGTAGCTTCACCCCGGCATCCGCCAGCCACCGCGCCGTGGCGCTTCCAGGCTCCACCACGCTGCCCATTCTCAGCAAGTCCCGCGGCTCATCCACGTCGAACCAAGGGCTGCCCAAACTCACCGACAGGCCGCTACGTTCGACGGCCGCCACCGTGTCGGCCATCGTGTGCTCTGTCGACCAGCGCACCTCATCCAACATGCCCGCCACAATCCTCCTCACACGGATGCCGTAATAACCGCCATCCTCCGCCGGCCCCAGCTTCACATCGCTTTCCCCGCGCAACAACTCCTCCACATGCGAACACGGCAACCCCGGCGAATCGCTCCCCAGCACGATCACCGACGCATGCCCTCGTGCCAACCCCGCTTCCATGGCCGACATCAGCTTCTCCCCCAGACCTCCCGCTGTCTGCAGCCTCCGCGTTCCTTCAAAGTCAGGCCATGCCTCCGTCGCCACGTCTGTATGGAGTTCTAATTCCACTGTCGGCGCTAACGCCCCCAGCATCCGCAGCACGTCCGCCACCAGCGCCTCATGCAGATCCGCCGACTGTTGCGCCGTCAGCACAGGCAGCAGGCGCGTCTTCACGCGTCCCGCCGCCGGAGCCTTGGCAAACAGAATCACCAGATGCCGTGCGTCTTGGCCGCTCATTCCACCGGTTCCGGACCGCGCTTCAATTTCGCCTGAAAGCTGTGAGAGCTGTCCTCTGTCCGGTTCACCGTCTCCACCAGCATGCGCCCCGTCACCGCGCCCTTCTCCGCAATCACCTCCACCTCGCTTGTCTGCAAATCGGCGTACACGTCCACAACGCCCTTCACTTTCCGCAACGCCTCCTCGACCGAGTGGCGGCATTCCTCTCAAATCAGGTGCCGCACATCGAGAACGAAACGTTCTTTCGCGTCCGCGGCCCACGCCGTCCAAGCGCCCAGTCCCATCCCGGTCATAAGCACAAAGAGTGTTCGCGTCATGTTGTACCTTCTTTCCGGACGCGCCTACGCGCCCATTCATCCACAATCAACCCAATCACAAAGGGGCCCCAGAGCAACAGTTTCTCCCACACCGTCTGCCGCCAGATGCCGCCAGGCTGTCCCGCCGTGTGATGGAGCCAGAAGTACACAAACGCCGACAGGCTCAGCATGATCGCCGCCCGGCTCCTCGTTGCCGGTAGCAGCGCCGTGATCCACGTCCCATACCAGGCATGAAACATGGGCGTTGTCAGCAACGCAGCCGAAAGCGTCGCATGCGCGGTGCGTGGCATCTCCGTTTGCCGCCACAGCAGAACCGCCGCCGCGATGAGAAATATCACAAGGTAACTGGAGTTCTGGTTCAGCAAGTGCTCGGGCGGCAGAAGCCAGGCAACCAACGCCGGCAACGCCTCCGCGCTCCGGGCAACCCGCGTGAAGTCCCTCGGGAACAGCGGGCAACTCCAATTCCCCCAGGCCACCACAAACCACGCTACCCCAAAGGGCGTTCCCGCCGCCGCTCCCGCCATCACGAGCCGCTTCACTCCATCCAACCGCAGCACCCTCCACAAAGCCCAACCCAACAACGGCAGGCTCAGCCACTTCAGCGCCACTCCCGCGCCCAACAGCAAGGCGCCGCGCAACCGTCGCCCGGCCGAATCGCCGCCTTCCGACTGCATGGTCGCCCCCACGATCGCCAGCAGAAACAAGCTGTCATAGTGGCCGCCGCCGGAGAAGCTATAAATCACCAGCGGATTCCACGCGTATCCCAACGCCAGCCCCGCTCCATAACGCCGCACCAGCAGCCAGCACACGGTCAGGTCTGCCGCCACGAACAGCGCCTTCATCGCCGTCACGGTTGCCGAAGCCGACGTCACACTCCGAAACACCAGCTCGGCCATAGGTGGATAGATGGCGGATACCTCCTTGTGCTCCAGCATCCGCCAATGCGCGTTGCGTAACGGCGCAAGCTCCATTGCCGCCGGCGCAAAACAGTACGGACAATAACCGGCGCCTTGCAGTTCGCCTTCCCACAGGTAGCGGTAGATGTCGTTCCCAGGTGTCATGCCCAACAGCAATAGCCTTGCCGCAACCGCCACCATCCAGAACCACGCCGGACTCACCTGCCCGCACCCGAGCCCCGCCAAAAGGCCCGCACCCATCACGACTGCGGCGGCGAGAAACCACGGCACATTCGCCGCATCACCGAGGTTGCCGTAAGGACGCATCAGCCACGCCCCCAGCAGGATCAACGCGCCCGCCGCCCACGAACCTCGATCCCGCCATGCGTCGAGCCTGTTCACGGGGTCAATCGTCTCATACGCGCTCGCTAAAATTGCAGCTTCATTCCCAACTGAGCCACCCGCGGCGGCGCGGCGGCAATGAACGCCCCCGGCGTCGCCGTTAAATCAGTGACCGGCCCCTGGTAGTTCACCGTGTTGAACGCATTCATCCACTCGCCGCGAAACTGTAGCGAAAGCCTGTCGCCGAGGCGGAATGTACGGAACACCGAAAGATCGAAGCTTTGATAGCCATCCCCACGCACGATGTTCCGCCCCGCGTTCCCAAACGTGCCGCGCGCCGGCACCGCGAACGCCGCCGGATTGAACGCCAGTCCCTCCGGCACGCCCGCATTCGGATCGCCCACCACATCCGGCCGGTTGAACGCCTCGTTCCGGAACGGGTCGAGCAGCGGCAGGTACGGTGTGAAAGGCTGTCCCGATTGCAGTGTGATCAACCCGTTCAAAGTCCAACCGGAAAGCGCTGTTCGTGCCATTCCGCTCAACGTGACGGGGACGGGCAGGGCATACTGCACGCTCGCCGTGAAACGGTGCGGCACGTCGAAGCTCGACACCGCGCGCTGCCGACGCAAATCGTAGGCGTTCAACACTTGCTCGGAAGGGTCGCCCGAATTAAAGTCGCTCGCGTTGTCGATCGACTTGGCGAAAGTATAGGAGGCATCCAACAGCAAGCCGCTGTGGAACCTCCGCGTGAGTCGCACCTGTCCGCTGTGGTACACCGAAGCCGCGATGTTCTCGCTCAGCGTGATGTTGTCAAACTGAGGGTAAGGCCGCAGCGGTTGCAGCAGCGCCGTCGTGTCCTGCATGGCCGACGCCGCTGCGCCAATCAGCCCACGCTGCGCGGCCGTCAACGACTCTAGCGGCACCTGGTTCCCATTGCGGTACACCGGCAAACGCACGCCTCGCGCCCCCGCATAGCCGACCTCCAACATCCAACTCGACGCCAGCCGGTGCTGGATGCCGAAACTGAACTGCATCGTGTATGGATTCCGGAAACTGCCCACCGCACCCAGGCTGCGCGATGGCGCCGCCAGCGCCGCAAGATCCAGCAGAGTGCGCGAAGGTCCACTGACGGCAAACGGTACGGGCGAGCGCGTGATCGCCGACGACGAAAACGGCGCGTTGTTCTCCACGAGTTCCACCGAGTTGGCCTGCAACAGCGTCTCGTAGAGAATGCCAAACCCGCCGCGCACCACCGTCCTACCCTGTCCACCCAGATCGTAGGCAAAGCCAAACCGCGGCGCGAAGTTGTTGCGGTCGTTCGCATAGAACCCGGGAAACGCCGCGTCGCCTCCGGTTACAAGCCCGCGCTCGGCGACGATATTGGAGAGCTTCTGATTCACCTCGGTCCAAGGCGCCGTGTAGTCGAACCGCAGCCCGAAGTTCAGCGTCAGCCGCGACGTCGCGCGCCAACTATCCTGCACAAAACCAGAGCCGTTCCACTGCCGGAACCCGCGCCCAAATTGCCCAACCGTGATTGACGCCTCCGAGGGCAATCCCAGCAGGAAATCGGCAAGCAGCGCCGCGCGCTCGTTGCCCGCCAACCGCGGCACCACGGCATTCCGCGTGCCATCGAAACGCACCGTGCCCCGTTGGTTGTAAGCGCCCCGCGTGTTCATGTGCTGGCGCAGCAGCATGCCGCCGAACTTCAGGCTATGCCTGCCCACCAGAAGACTCAGCGAGTCCGACACCTGGTAAGTCGTTTCGTTCTGGTCGCGGTTAAACCAGGCCAACCCGCCCAGGCTCTCCAATGTGCCACCTCGGAATTCAATCGAGGGGATGCCATTTGCCACGCTTCCATTGGGAAGACCAAACTCTTCGGCCGAGCGCGGATCGCCGTTGGCCAGTGGATTGCGATAGCGGTTTACACCCAATCGCAACTCATTCACCAGCGACGCACCTATCGTGCGCGTATAACCAACGCCCGTGTTCACCGTCTTCTCCGGATTCGGCAGCGAAAACCCCGGAATGAATGGACCGCCAAAGCGGTTGATCACATACTCCTGATCGTTCAGGTTCCACGAAAACCGCACCGTCAACAGATCCTTTGCGCTCAGGTAGTGGTCCGTTCGCGCGTGCGTCTGGTAATCGTTCAACCGGATCAGCAGCGACGAATTGTAATTCAACGCCGCTGCGCTGCCGTTGTTCGGGGCGGGGAACAGGCTCAGCAGATTCCGGCTCGTCGAGTTGATGCGCGACGAAAGGTCCAGCGTACGCGGCCCGCCCGCATCCTGGATCGTCAGCAACCCGCGGCTCTCCTCGGCCGTGGGCACGCTCGTCAGCCTCGTTTCCACGCCTTCTATGATCCGCAGTAGTTCCGTGTTCACAAAGAAGAAGTGCGACTTCCCATAAATCGGCCCGCCGAGCGAACCGCCAAACTGGTTCTGCCGTAGCTTGCCGCGAGGCAGCCCGGCCGCCTTGTTGAACGGATTGTTCGCATCCAGGCGGTCGTTCCGGAAAAACTCATACAAGCTTCCGCGATACCGTTCGCCGCCGCTCCTCGTTACCAGCGTCACCGCCGAGCCCATCGTCGAACCATACTCCGCCGCCGGCGTTCCCATCACCAAACGGAACTCCTGCACCGCCTCGACGGAAGGCTCGAAATTGATCACCCCATACTGCCGCAGGTTGAGCGTGATCCCGTCCAGCGTGAAGTTGTTTGACCGCGCGCGTGCGCCGTTCACATTGAACGCGCCTTCCAGGTTCTCTCGCGCTTTGCCGTACCGGTTGGCCGCGGTCGACCAGTTCCAACCCGCCGCAATTCCCGGGGCGAGCAACGCCAGGTTTTGCAACTGCCGCC
>DALYJJ010000065.1:0-32687 GCA_031969915.1 Bryobacteraceae bacterium
CCTGCGAACCCCGCCGCGCCCCGAATCGCAGAAGTCAGATCTGCTCAGCGGTCCGCCTCATGCTCCAACGCCGCCGGGCGCCTCCGCGGTCCCGAACAGAGCCCGCCCCACGCACCCCCAAGCTCAACGCCACAAACAGTTATGGATCGAAACGGCCCGCGCGCCCGTTAATATAGTTCGGCGAGGTCCGTCTCCATGGATGAAGGCAAACCGAGGAGCGAAGGCGTGATAGCGATGACCCAGGTGGAGCGGGGAGCGGGGGTTCCGATCGGTCCCCTGCACGCGGCCGGCCCGCCGGATCTCGAGTCGTTGTTTCGGGAATACCATGCCATGGTGTTCCGTGCGGCGTACCGGGTGACGGGCAGCCCGGCAGACGCGGAGGATGTGTTGCAGACCGTCTTCCTGCGGCTCAGCCGGCGCGAGGCGGAGGCTGAACCGATGGCGAACGCGGAGAGCTACTTGCGCCGGGCCGCGGTGAACGCGGCGGTCGACCTCATCCGCTCCCGGCAGGCCGCCCGCGCGGTGCCGATCGACGACGTGTCCCCGCAGCACCTGACGCAGAACCCCGCCGAATCGCCCGAGCGGGCCCTGCGGGGCAGCGAGATTCGAAGTTGGCTCCGCCAGGCGGTTGCCAGACTGAGCCCCCGCGCGGCGGAGATCTTCGCCCTGCGTTTCATCGAAGGCAAAGAGAACCCGGAGATCGCGGAGATGGTGGGCACCACGACGGCTACCGTGGCCGTGACGCTGCATCGCACGCGCGAGCGGCTGGCGAACGAATTTAAGCTTCAGATGGGAGAACGGCAATGAGAGCCGAATTCGAGTCCATGGAAGACCCCCGCTTGGACGGGGCGCTCGCGGAGATGCGCGGCGACGAGCCCGATGCGGTGGTGGTGGAAGCCGCCGCGGCTCGGGTCTGGATGAAACTGCAAGCGGAAACCAAGGCCGCCGGAAACGCCGAATCGCACGTCCTGCGCGGCTGCACGGACTTTCAGAAGCTGTTTGCCGGGTATCGCGCTGGGAACCTCGCCGAGGCCCAGCGCTTTCTCGTTGAGGATCACCTGCACGAGTGCGTCGCGTGCAGGAAGACGATCGAAACGATGGAGCGCAAGGTCGTCTCCATGCCCGCGCCGAAGCGGCGCCGCCCGCTTTGGCAGTCGTCGCCCGCCTTCCGCTGGGCGGCCGCTGCGGCTCTCGCCGTGGGCGTCGGTCTGGGCGGCTGGAACCTCTATGTCAACGCGCCGAACGCGGCGCGAGCCTCCTCGACAGTGGCGCAGGTGAACGGCGCGTTGTACCGGGTTTCCGGCGACGCGCTCGTTGCGTTGCAGCCCGGTGATACAGTAGGCGCGAACACCGAACTGCGCACGGCCAAGGATTCGGGCGCTACGGTGCGCCTGGCCGACGGGTCGATGGTGGAGATGGGCGAGCGCTCCGGCCTCTCTATCAGCGCGACGTTCCGGGATACGAAGATCCAGTTGAGCCGCGGCGGCGTGATCGTCGAGGCGGCGAAACAGAAGAATGGCAACCTGTTCGTGCTCACGCCGGACGTTCGAGTGGCGGTCAAGGGCACGGTGTTCAGTGTGAACGCGGGTCAGAAAGGCTCGCGCGTTTCGGTGATCGAAGGCAAAGTGCAGGTCACGCAAAGCAGCCAGGACGCGATGCTGACGCCGGGCATGCAGTACACCTCCAGCCTGGCGGTGACGCCCATCCCGGTAGCGGACGACATCGCTTGGAGCGCGCAGGTGGACAAGCACCTGGCGCTGCTCAAGGAGTTTGGCGACCTCCGGAAGCAGTTGGAGTCGGTGCGCCTGCCGGACCTGCGCTACGGCAGCCGGCTGCTCGACCTCGCGCCCGCCCATACCGTGCTCTACGCCAGCTTGCCGAACCTCGGACCAACGCTTGCCGACGCGCATCGCATCTTCTCGCAAAAGGTGCAGCAGAGCCCGGCGCTCCGCGAGTGGTGGGAAGCGAAGAGTAACCGGTCGAATGGTTTGACCTTGCAGCAGACCATCGACGAGATCCGCGCGTTAAGCGATTTCCTGGGCGAGGAGATCGTGCTGTTGGCCACCGCCGGCGCGAACGGCGGGATCGACGCGCCGGTCTTTGCGGCGGAGCTGAAACGGCAAGGCCTGAAGGAGTTTGTCGAGGCCGAAATCCGGAAGATCGCGCCGGAAGCCCGCGACGTGAAGCTGCACTTCGCTGAGACCGCGGCGGCGATCGGCGCGGACGGCGAGAATGCCCTTACCGTGTATGCGGGCCAGGGTGTGGTCGCGGTTTCCTCCTCCACCCGGGCGCTCCGCGAGGTGGCTGCGGCGGTGGAGGGTGGAGCGCGCTTCGCCGGCACGCCCTATCACGCGCGGATTCAGCAGGCCTACCGGGACGGTGCGGGCATCGTGCTCAGCGCGGACCTGGATCGCATGGCGGGCGCGCGGAACGGCCGGGAAGCCGACTTCCTGATGGGCGGCGTGAAGCAGTTGCTCATCGAGCAGAAACAGGTCAACGGCGTCACCAGCACCAGCGCGCAGTTCGGATTCCAGGGCGAACGGAAAGGCCTCGCTGCGTGGCTGGGCCGTCCGGCGACGCTCAGTTCGCTGGACTTCGTCTCCCCCGAGGCCACCGTGGTCAGCTCCTTCGCGTTGCGCAGCCCGGCGGCGATCGTCGATGAGTTGTTCAATCTCGCCGGCGGCGCCAACGGCCGGTTTGACCAGGAGCGGCGCGAGCAGGAGACCAAGCTCGGCGTGGATCTCCGCGAGGACATCGCCGCCACGCTGGGCGGCGACGTCACGATCGCCTTCGACGGCCCGGCGTTTCCCGTGCCGTCCTGGAAGGTGGCGGTGGAGGTCTACAACCCGTCGCGGCTGGAGGGCGCGTTGCAGCGCCTGGCGAATGCCGCCGGGGCGACGTACGTGCAAGAGTCTGTGAACGGGCGGACGTTCTATCGCATCGCCAGCCCGCAACTGGCCAAGTGGGGCGAGATCCACTACACCTTCTACAACGGCTTCCTGGTCGCGGCGCCCTCGCGGGTGCTCGTCGAACAGGCCATGAGCTATCGCGACAACGGCGCCTCCATCGCCCGTACCCGCAAGTTCCAGGACCTGATCCCGCGCGACTCCTACGCGAGTTTCTCGGGGCTGCTCTACCACAACCTCGGGTCCACGTTCGGCCCGCTCATTGAAGGCTTCGCCAACAGCGCCCCGCTGAACCCCGAGCAGCGCAAGGCGATGAAGGAAATCACCGGCGACATGCAGCCGCTCCTGGTCGGTATCTACGCCGGCGACGACCGGATCACGGTCGCCACCACGAGTGCTACGCTAGGCCTGAATGCAGCGAATCTGATCTCCATGCAGGGCCCCATGGGCTTCGCTGGACTGCTGCAGAATCGCGGCCGCCGCTAAGAGAAAGGAACACGCGGGCCCTCGCCCGCGTAGCCTCTAGTGATGTCCACTAATGCAGTTGTCGAACTGGATCGCCTGGTGGTCCGGATCGGTCAGCGTACCATCCTCAAGGAACTCACGGGATCGCTGACCGGCCGGGCCATCGGCCTGTTGGGGCCCAACGGCGCGGGCAAGTCGACGCTGTTGAACACGCTGCTCGGCTTTCACAAGCCCTTCTCCGGAACCGCGCGCATCTTCGGCCACGATATCCGCACCCACGCCCGGCACGTCCGCTCGCTCATCGGATACATGCCCGAGAACGATTCGTTCATCGCCAACATGTCGGGCATCCGGTTCGTCCGCATGATGGCCGAGCTGTCCGGGCTGCCCCCCGCCGAGGCGCTGGAGCGCGCACACGAGGCGTTCTTCTATACCAACTTGGGCGAAGTCCGTTACCGCAACATCGGCACCTACTCGCTGGGCATGAAGCAGATGGCGAAGCTCGCGCAGGCCATTGTGCACGGGCCCAAGCTCCTGTTTCTCGACGAGCCGACCAACGGCCTCGATCCGCCCGCCCGCCGGCGCATGCTCGACCTGATTCGCGAGATCCGCGACCGCGGCGACCTGCACATCATCATCTCCTCCCACCTGCTGCGCGACGTCGAGGAGTGCTGCGACCAGGTGCTGATTCTCAAGGACGGCCGCATCGCCGATACCTGCGACCTCGAAGAAGAACGGCGCGCGAACAGGAAGTTCCTCGAACTGGAAACCAAGGGCGGCGGCGAGGAGTTTGTCCTCGATATCGAACGCCTGGGCTGCCAGGCCGCCTGGTCGGGTAACGGCCGCGTGAAGCTCGTGCTGCCCGACGGCCTGGAGGTGCGGCAGATCTTCCGCGCCGCGGCCGAGCGAAACGTGCAAATCCGCCGGCTGAATTTCCGGCGCGATTCGCTGGAGGACATCTTCCTGCGCGCCATGGAAGACCAGCCGCCCGCGGCGGCGCCGGCGCCGGCAGCGCCCGGGAAGGAGGCCGTCCATGGCGGTCTATAAGAAGACCTATCGCGGCTACTCCGGCCCGCTCACGCCCGAGTGGTCCCGCTTCCTCGTCCTCACCCGCTACACCTGGGAAGATATGCGCCGCTCGCGCTTTCTCACCCTGTTTCTGTTGGGCACCATGATCCCGCCGCTGGTCTTCGCGCTGATCATCTATCTGCGCCACAACCTCAGCGCGCTGGAACTGATGGGCGTCAAACCGTCCAACCTGATCGTGGTGAACGCGGCGTTCTTTCTCAATTTCCTCGGCACGCAGAGCATGTTCGCGTTCTTTCTGAACGCCTTTATCGGCCCCGGCCTCGTCTCCCCAGACCTGGCCAACAACGCCGTTCCGCTCTACCTGTCCCGCCCCTTCTCGCGCCACGAATACATCCTGGGGCGCATGTCCATTCTCTTGCTGCTGTTCTCGCTCATGACCTGGATCCCCGGCCTCTTTCTGCTCGGCTTGCAAAGCTACCTGGAAGGGTGGGAGTGGTTCTCGGCCAACGTTCACTTGACGTGGGCCCTGGCCATCGCTTCCCTCTTGTGGATTCTCATGCTCGCCCTGCTCTCGCTCTCCGTCTCGGCCTGGGTGAAGTGGAAGCCCATCGCGGGCGGCCTGCTGTTCGGGATCTTTTTCGTGGCGGCCGGCTTCGGCGCGGCCATCAACGCGGTGCTGCGCACCAAGTGGGGAAGCCTCATCAACATCAGCTACGTCATCGGCGCCATCTGGACCAGCCTCTTCGGCGATCCCAAGGCGGGCGCGATCTTCTTCCGTGTAGACGATCAACAGGAGCTGCCGGTGGCGGTCTGTTGGCTCGCCTATGCCGCCACCTGCGTCCTCTGCCTGTGGCTTCTGAATAAGAAGATTCGCGGCGTGGAGGTGGTGAAGTGAGCGCCGACGATCTCATCGTCTTCGACAACGTTTCGCGCTTCTATGGCGACGTGCTCGGCGTGAACAACGTCAGTCTCTCCATTCCCCCGGGAATCACCAGCCTCGTGGGGCCGAACGGCGCGGGCAAGACCACCCTCATGAACCTCATGACCGGCCTGATCCTGCCCACCCAGGGCGCCATCAGCGTGCTCGGCATCTCGCCCCGCGATCCGGAGAACCTGTTTCGCGCCGTCGGCTACTGTACGCAGTTCGATAACTTCCCGCGCGGCATGTCCGGCTACCAGTTCATTTACTCGTTTCTGCGCGTCCAGGGATACACCGAGCAGGAAGCCGACCGCCGCACCTGGGAGTCGATCGGCCGCGTGAACTTGAAGGAAGCCGCTCTGCGGAAGGTCGCCGGCTATAGCAAAGGCATGCGGCAGCGCATCAAACTCGCCCAGGCGCTTTCGCACAATCCGCGCGTTCTCATTCTGGACGAGCCGCTGAACGGCTTGGACCCCATGGCCCGCGCCGAGACCATCGCGCTCTTTGAGGCGCTCGGCGCCCAGGGCGTCCACGTCATCGTTTCCAGCCACATCCTGCATGAAGTGGACCGCATCTCCGACCAGGTCATTCTGCTCAGCCAGGGCTACGTCGTCGCCGAGGGCCAGATTCAGGGCGTGCGCAGCGAAGTGCAGGACCACCCCATTCAGGTGATGATCCGCTGCGACCGTCCGGGCCTCCTGGCTTCACGCCTCTTCGAGGAGCCGCACGTCACTGAGGCCAGGATTCACACCGACCGCCACGGCCTGATGGTCCGCACGCGCGATGCCGACACGCTCTACCTTCTCCTGAATCGCCTCGCCGTGGAAGAGGGCTTCGACTTCGAGTCCATCGCGCCGGGCGACGAAGACGTGCACTCCATTTATCAATATCTGATTGGCGCCGAGGGAGCCGCCGCATGAAAGACCTCTCGACAATGCCCTGGGGCCTGTGGGCCCGGCAGGTGGGCTCCGTGGCCCGCCTGGAGGTGAAGAAGAGCTTCCTCTCCAAGCGGGCGCTGTGGATCTACCTGCTCGCGCTGCTGCCCATCATCCTGACCGTGGGGCACTCCTTGGTCGAATCGTACCGGTCGCGGCCCGGCTGTTCCATCCCCGAAGACACCATGATCTTCGCGGGCATCTTTCAGTTCTTCTACCTTCGCCTGGGAATCTACTTCGGCTGCGTGGGCATCTTCACCAACCTGTTCCGCGCCGAGATACTGGAACGGACGATGCACTACTATTTCCTCGCGCCGCTGCGCCGCGACGTGTTGATGGTCGGTAAGTACGTCTCCGGAATGATCGCCGCCGTGGTCCTGTTCACCATCAGCGTGGCGGCGTCGTTCCTCACCATCGCCATGCATTTCGGCGAAGAGTGGCGCACCTGGCTGTTCCAGAGCGCCGGCATGAATCAGTTCATCTGGTACCTCGTGGTGACCGTGCTGGCCTGCGTCGGCTACGGCGCGGTGTTTCTCATCGCCGGGCTGATCTTCCGGAACCCGATGATCCCGGCGGCCATTTTCATGGTCTGGGAAGGCATCAACGGCTTTCTCCCGGCGTTCCTCCAGAAGCTGAGCGTGACCTTCTACTTGAAGTCGCTCAGCCCGGTGCAGGTGCCCGTGGAAGGGCCGCTCGCCTTGCTCGTGCAGAACGCCGAGCCCACGCCCGCATGGCTTGCGATTCCCGGCCTGCTGCTCGTGTCGGGAGCCATCCTCTTCCTCGCCGCCCGCCGCGTCCAACGGCTGGAAGTGAGTTACACGGAATGAACCCGGCCGCCGCGCGGCGGCCGGGTTCGTCCGGTTCAGAGATCGACTTCTTTCCACTCGACGATCCGCCGCTCCTCGATCGCCTTGCGGCCGAGGATCGCCACGAGCGTCGAAAGCCGCGCCGAAGGCGCGTTGTTCAAGGGCGTCTTCTTGCCCCGTGCGTTGTCGATGAACGCCGCGGCCGACAGGTAGTCCGCGCTCTGCCCGGCATCGGGAACCTCGAGTTTTACCGGTTCCCGCCGTTCGAGCGGGTAGAACGTCGCGGAGGTCAAATCGAGGGCTCCGTTGGCGCAGTAGATGCGCTCCTTGATTCCCGAGAAGCCCCTCGGGTCGAAGTAGATGTGGCTGAAGTTGACGCGGATGTCGCCGGGAAACTCGTAGATCACGGAGTAGTTGTCCATCGTGGTTCGCCCGGGCGGCACGTCTTTGTAGAGGTTGATGCCGCCCGAGCCCATGGCCCGAAGCGGCGGCTTGCCGATCGCCCAGGTGAACAGATCGAGGATGTGGCAGGCCTGTTCGACGATGTTGTCGCCGCTCCGCTTGCGGTCGAACAGCCACAGCGTTTCCCGGGGAAGATCCCCGGTGTGCCGGTAGCCTTGCGCGTAGAGAATCGGACCTGCTTCTCCGGATTGGATGTAGCGCACCGCCGCGCTCCGGTTCGGATCGTGGCGCAGTTGGAATCCCATCTGGAAGATCCCCTTGGCGGCCGCCGCCGCGTTGGTCACCAGCCGGCAGTCCTCCGGTGTGATGGCCATGGGCTTTTCCAGGTACACGTGCTTGCCGACTTCAAGCGCCGCGATTGCAATGTCCTTATGCGTATCCACCGGCGTCGCGATGATCACCGCGTCGATGTCCTTCCGCTCATCGAGCATCTTGCGGAAATCGGCGTACAACGCCGGCGTATGGCCGCCCCCCTGCACCTCGGCCCCGATCCGCGCCAGCGTCTCCGGGTTGATGTCGGCGATGGCAACGATCGAGACCCCGGGTACCTTCATGGTCTGCCGCAGCACGTGGCTCCCTCGGGTTCCCACGCCGATCACTGCCACCCGCACATTGTTCGTCTGGGCGGAAAGAATCGCCGGCCCCGCCGCCGCCACGGCCACCGCCCGGCCCACCGCCGCCCGCCTGGTCATGTTCTCTGCCATGCCGGAAACGGTACCACAGTCCAGGACCCGAATTCCCGAGGCCCCGCATGGTATCATCGGCATAAGCGGCGCTATCGTCTAAGGGTTAGGACGAAGCCCTCTCAAGGCTTAAATACGGGTTCGAATCCCGTTAGCGCTACCAATTCCTCAAACACTCACGGGCCTTGCGCCGCGCTGGGGCCTGCGACGGACTCAGCCGCCGTCGCCGGCGCGGAGCACCAGCTCCGGCGCCTGAACGGGGCGTGGGGCGGAGTCGATCAGTTCCAGTTGTTCGAGTTCGTCGCTGCCCGCCGCGCCCAGGTCGCGGAAGCGGCGCGCGGTGACCAGTACGCGCGTTTCGAGCGAACTCACGGCCTTGTTGTAGCAATCCACGCTGCGCTCCAGGTTCTTGCGCAGGTCGTCGAAGTGGTTGGTCATCACGCCCAGCCGTTCGTACAGCGTCCGGCCGAGTTCGCTGATCTCCTTGGCGTTCTTCGCGAGTTGGTCCTGACGCCAGCCGTAGGCTACAGCCTTCAAGAGTGCGATCAGCGTCGTGGGAGTGGCCAGGATCACGCCCTGCGCCGCCGCGAACTCGATCAGGTCCGAGTCCTGTTCCAGCGCGGCGCTGAAGAAGACTTCGGCGGGCAGGAAACAAACCGTGAACTCGGGCGTCACTTCAAGCTGCCAATAGTTCTTCGCGGCGAGCTTCGCCACGTGCGTGCGGACCTGCGCGGCGTGCTCCTTGAGCTTCGCGGCACGGGCCGACTCGTCCGTCAGTTCGAGCGCGTCCAGGTATGCCGCCAGGGGGACCTTCGCATCCACCACGACCGCGCGGCGATTCGGCAGCCGCACGATCATGTCGGGGCGGAAGCGTCCCGATTCGGTGCTCACCGTGGCCTGCTCGTCGAAGCAGTCGCCCATCCCGGCCAGTTCGGCGACGCGGCGCAGTTGCAGTTCGCCCCAGCGGCCTCGCACCGCGGGTTGACGAAGGGCGCGGCTCAGGTTGGTGGTTGTGGTTTGCAGAAAAGCGAGGGTCTCGCGGAGCGACTGGTAGGCGCCCTCGCGCTTCAACTCAAGCGACTGCACCTGCTGCTCAAGTTCGCCGAGCGTCTTCTGGAACGGCTCAAAGCGCGTTCCCGCCAGCGTCAGGAATTGCTCGTTATTCTTCGCCAGGGCATCGGCTGAGAGCTTTCCGAACACTGCCTCCAGGCGCTTCTCGGTGTCTTCGAGAGTCTGTAGCTTGGCGCGAAGGCCGGCGACATCGCCGGTCAACTGCTTGTTTTCCTCGCGCAGGGGAAGGACTTCCTTGAGATGCTTCTGGAGTTGATCGGCGCGGGGAGTGAGCAGAAGCCACATCAAAGCGGCGCCGGCGGCAATGCCGCCGGCCACCGCAAGGAACAACACAACAGGGTCCATGCAACCAGCTTACGAGCAGCAGCCCGCTTACGAGCAGCCGCTCGTCCCGCCGCAGTTCTCGCACTTGTAGCAGGAACCGTTGCGGGTCATGAGTGAGCCGCACTCGGCGCACAGCGGCGCGTCGGCATAGGCGGTCTCGAAGGGCAGCGCCTGCTGCGGCTCGGGTTCGGTTGGGCGCAGCTTCAGCGTATCGCCGGCTTCGGATGGCGCGGCGTACTCCGGCCCCATGAACTTCGCGGCCATCCACCGGAAGATGTAATCCATGATGGACTTCGCGTAGGGCACCTGCTGGTTGCCGGTCCAGCCGCTGGGCTCGAAGCGCACGTGGCTGAACTTGTCGACGAAGAACTTCAACGGCACGCCGTACTGCAGCGCATAGCTGATCGCCGTCGCGAAGCTGTCCATGACGCCGGAAATGGTGGAGCCTTCCTTGGCCATGGTGATGAAGATCTCGCCGGGCGAACCGTCCTCGAAGAGGCCCACGGTGATGTACCCCTCGTGGCCGCCGATCGAGAACTTGTGGGTGATCGATTGCCGTTCGTCGGGCAGCTTGCGGCGCATCGGCCGGTAAACGATGCGCTCCTGCACGGCGGGCGCGGCGGCCGTTTGACCAGCCGCCGCTTTCTTTGCGCCCTTGCCGTCTCCCGAACTCAATGGCTGAACGCGCTTGGAGCCGTCGCGGTAGATGGCCACCGCCTTCAGCCCGAGCTTCCAGCTCTCGATGTACGCGCTCATGATGTCTTCCACCGTGCACTCTTCCGGCATGTTGATGGTCTTCGAAATCGCGCCGGAGATGAACGGCTGGACTGCGGCCATCATGCGCACGTGGCCCATGTAATGGATGGAGCGCGTCCCGTTTTGCGGGCGGAAGCTGCAATCGAACACAGGCAGATGTTCCTGTTTGATGTGGGGCGCGCCCTCGATCGTCCCGCTCGAATCGATGTGGCTGACGATTGCCTCCACCTGCTCCGGCCGGTAACCGAGCTTGATCAGCGCCTGGGGCACGGTGTTGTTGACGATCTTGATCACGCCGCCGCCCACCAGCTTCTTGTACTTCACCAGCGCCAGGTCCGGTTCGATGCCCGTCGTGTCGCAATCCATCATGAAGCCGATGGTTCCGGTGGGCGCGATGACCGTGGTCTGTGCGTTCCGGTAGCCGGTGGTCTTGCCCAGCGCGTAGGCCTCTTCCCAGCACTTCTTCGCATTCTCGAAGAGCGCCTGCGGCACGCGGCGGCTGTCGATCCGGGCCACCGATTCGCCGTGCATCCGGATCACTTCCAGAAAACTCAACTCGTTGTGGGCGTAGCCGGGGCAGGGGCCCACGGAGCCGGCGATGCGCGCGCTGGTCAAATACGCCTGCCCGCACATCACGGCCGTGAGCGCCGCCGCCATGTCGCGGCCGTGGTCGCTGTCGTAGGGCACGCCCATCGACATCAGCAACGCGCCGAGGTTCGCGTAGCCCAGCCCCAGCGGACGGTAATCGTGCGAGTTCTTGGCGATCTTCTCCGTCGGATAGCTCGCGCTGTCGACGATGATCTCCTGCGCCAGGGTCACCGTGTCCACCGCGTGGCGGAACGCTTCCACGTCGAATTGGCCGTCCGGCCCCACGAACTTCATCAGGTTCAGCGACGCCAGGTTGCACGCCGAATCGTCGAGGAACATATACTCCGAACACGGATTCGACGCGTTAATACGCGCCGTGAACTTCGAGGTGTGCCACTTGTTCACCGTCGTGTCGAACTGCATGCCGGGGTCGCCGCACTGCCATGTGGCGTCCGCGATCTGGCGCAGCAGGTCCTTCGCCTTGTAGCGGTTCAGCGCCTGGCCCGAGTTCACGGACTTCGTCCACCAGTCGCCGTCGCTCACCACGGCCTGCATGAACTCGTCGGTGGCGCGCACGGAGTTGTTCGCGTTCTGGAAGAAAATCGAGCTGTACGCCTCGCCGTCGAGCGACGAATCGTAGCCCGCGTCGATCAGCGTGTGTGCCTTCTTCTCCTCCTTGGCCTTGCACCAGATGAAGCGCTCGATGTCCGGGTGCTCGGCGTTGAGGATCACCATCTTCGCCGCCCGGCGCGTCTTGCCGCCACTCTTGATGACGCCCGCGAAAGCGTCGAATCCCCGCATGAACGAAAGCGGCCCGGAGGCGCGCCCGCCGCTCGACAGCGCGGCGTCTTCCTCACGGAGGTTGGACAGATTGGTCCCCGTGCCCGAGCCCCACTTGAAGAGCATCCCCTCGGTCTTGGCCAGTTCCAGGATCGATTCGAGCGTGTCGCCGACGGAGTTGATGAAGCAGGCCGAGCACTGCGGCTTGTTCATGTGCGGCTCGAGTCTCTTGATCGAGTCCGTGGCCTCGTCGAAGAACCAGCCGTAGCCGCGCGGCTCCTTCACGCCGACGTTGAACCACACCGGCGAGTTGAAACACGCCTTCTGCGTCAGCATCAGGTGCGCCAGTTCACTCCGGAAGTTCTCGGCGTCGTCGTCGGTCTTGAAGTAGCGGCCGTCCCTGCCCCAGTCGGCGATCGTATCCACCACCCGGTGCACCAGTTGGGCAACGCTTGTCTCGCGCTCCGGGGAGCCGATCTTGCCATAGAAATACTTGCTGACAACGATGTTGGTGGCGGTCTGCGACCAGTCCACGGGGACTTCGACGTCCCTCTGTTCAAAGATCACGGCGCCTTTGTCGTTGCCGATGGTGGCGCTGCGGAGTTCCCACTGCACCTCGTCATAGGGGGTCCGCCCGGGCTTCAGATTGGCAGTGAAGTACCGGGGGAAGGTGAGACCGGTGCGCAGGTGCTTGGGCAAGCTCCTTTTGAGTTCCGCCATACGCGCGCTCAGATCGACGGTTAACTGTCCCATTGTTGACTCTTCCGCTCAAGGGGTATGACACGGCTTTCGACCGTGTCGGCTGGCAGTGAGTACTGTGCCACAAGATGTTGTGGCAGGTCAAGAACTATATCTATAGCTAGTGCACTACGTTACGAAACCGTGAGTGTGCAAATCTCTGTGGAACACGTGTGCAGAGATGTGAATCTGTATCCCACGCCTCACAAAGGGGTAGTAGGTTTTGTTGAAGGCGCGACAGGATGCGCGCCCGCGGCGTCCGTCAGTCAGTGGCGCCCGAACCGCTACCTGCAACCCCGAGCCGACGTCCGGCACCCGGAGATCCCGCCGCCGCCGCCGCAGATGCTTCCAGGTGCCGGCGGGTCACTTCATGCCGGTAGCGGAACAGGCGGCGGAGTTGCAGGCGGACCGGCAGGGCGGCGGCGAGGTTGACCAGCGGGCCTCCCGGCAGGGCCAGGTCGACGCGATCGGTGAGCCGTGAGCGGTTCGTTCCCAGCGGCGTGAACTCATGACTATGAATCCAACGCGCGAACGGACCCTCGCGCTGCTCGTCGGTGAACAGCCGGTTCTTTTCATACTCGGTGTGGACCGCAAGCCAGCGGCGGCGGAAGGGGCCCAGCGGGATCTCGATCTCGACTTCCGCGCCCGTCTCCAGCCCGCCGGTGCGCCGCACCAGTGCCACGCCGGACCAGTGTGGCGTCAGCAACTCGAAGGCATCCGGACGCTCATGGAACGAGAAGAGAGCTTCCACGGGGGCGTGGAACTCGCTGGCGTAGAGGAACTGCACGTAGGATGAGATGCCGCGTACAAAGCACTAGCGGCAAATCCGCACTCGCTGTTTGCGCGCACCTCTCGAAAAGCCAACGCCGCGCGGCTCGCGACGCGAGACCCCGCGCGGCGTTCAAAATCGATGCGGGAGGAACTACTTCTTCTCTTCCTTCTTCTCCTCGGGCTTCTTCTTGCCCTTCTTCTTCTTCTTGGTGTCCTCGGTCTTCTTCTCTTCCTGGGCGAAAGAAACGGTGGCGACACCACTCAACAGCGACAAGCCCAGAAGGATAGACATCAGCCTCTTCATCTGCGGGACTCTCCTTGGATCGACAGAGTGTATGACGTGATTGGCGTCTCTACCAGGAGACCACTCGGAAATGAACCGGCGCTTAAGAAGCTATTAAATTGACTTAAGCGGGTCTCTCTCGTGCCGTCGCCAGCATCAGGCGCGCCCTACCCCTGCCGCAGCGCCCGCATTGGATCCACGCTCGCTGCCCGCCACGCCGGACCCCACACCGCCGCCAGCGCCGACACCAGCAACACGCCCACCGCCGCCGCCAGCGTCCAGTAGGGAATCGGCCCCTCGGGAATCAGCTTCTGCTGCTGCGCCACCTGTGCCGCATACACCGCTAGCGGCGCGCCCATCGCCATACCCACTACCGCCAGCCGCATGCCCTCCCACACCACCTGCCGTAGCACCCCCTGCGAGGACGCCCCCAACGCCATCCGAATCCCGATTTCCGGCCGCCGCCGCGCCGTCGTGTGCGCCATCAGCCCGTACAAGCCCACCACGCACAGGACCAGCGCCAGTACACCGAAACTTCCGCACATCCAGGCGAACATCCGCTCCCGCTGCAGCGTTCGTGCGATCTGCTGCTCCATCGTGAATACATCCACCAAAGGCAAATTCGGATCCAAAGACGTCACCGCCTCCCGCGCCGCGCTCAGCACCGCCAGCGGTGGAGCGGTTGTGCGCAGCAGCACCGTCACCCGCTTGATCCCCGTGGGCAGCGGCACGTACAAAAGCGGTTGGTCGCGAGTCAACCGCGAGTACTTCGCATTGCGTGCCACGCCGACGACCTCCCACTCCTGATCGTCGCTTCGGATGCGTGCACCGAGTGGCGATACGAGCCCCAACTCTCGCGCCAGTTGCTCACTGAGGATCGCGACTTTGCGCCCGCCTCGAACCTCCTCTACCGTGAACGTCCTCCCCGCCAGCAGCGGTACGCCCAGCGCCGCCGGAAATCCTGCGCTGGCGTGATGCACCGCGGTGTTCGACCGCTTCCCGGACGTCTCGATGGTCGTATGGTACCCGCCGCCCTGCATCGGCCGTGTCCGCGACAAACCTACCGCCGCTACGCCTGGAACCGCCCGCAGCCGGTCCTCCAGGTCCGCGTAAAAGCGATCCAGCCGCTCATCGCTGTAACCCACTTCCCCCGGCCGTACATCGAGCAGCAGCCGGTTCGCCCGGTCGAACCCCGCGTCGCGCCGCAAGATCTCTGTCAGATACCCCGTGTAGAGGATCGCTCCCATCACCAGCAACACACTCACCGCCACCTGAGCGAGCACCAGCGCCTTCGCCGGCCGCCACCGCCGGCGGCTCACGGTTCCCTCGCTGCCCGTTCCCTCCTTCAACGCCGGCGCCGCATCCACACGCGAACTCCGCCATGCCGGATAGAGCCCGAACAGCACCACCGTCACCAACGTCACCACCGCCGTCACCACCAGCAACTCCCCGCTCCACTGCACCGTCATGGCTCCCAAGTCCATGTTCGCCGGCAGCACTTGGGTCATCAGCGCTCCGATGCCCAGCGCCACCGCTATGCTCAACGCCCCGCCCAAGGCCGCCAGCAGCAGGCTCTCCGTGAGAAATTGCCGCATCAGCCGCCCTCGGCTGCATCCCAGCGACACGCGCAGCGCCACTTCCTTGCCCCGCTCCGCCGACCGCGCCATCAGCAGGTTCGCAATGTTGGCGCACGCCAGTAGCAGCACCAGCAACACCAGCGCCAATAGGATCTTCACCGGGTCTCCCAGATCCCGGCGCACATTCCCCAACCCCGTCGCGGCGTCGATCAGCCGCAGCCGCGGCGTCCGCTCGGTGCTCTCCGGCCGCTGCAGCCACGTCGATGCGAATGCCGCCGACAACACCGCCTTCGCTTCCTCCGTCGTCACTCCCTCCGCCCGCCGCGCCATCACCTGCAGAAACCACGTCAGAGGATCTTGGCTGCGTGTCCGGAGAAAGCTGTCGGACATCAGCATGGCCGGGCTGTTCCGCAGCGTCGCGTACATCGCCGTCTCGTCCCCCGGCAGCAGTCCGAAAAAGTCGGGTGGCAGCACGCCGGCGATGCGATACGCAAAGCTGTTCACCCGCACCGTGTCGCCCACCGCCGATTCCCGCCCGCCCAACGTCTTCTCCCAGAAGCCGTGCGTCACCACCACCTCCGGCGGCGCGCCCGGCTCCTCGCTCAGCACCCGCCCCAGCCGCGCCTGCACCCCCAGCATGCGAAAGAAGTTCTCACTGACACCCCGCAGCCGCGTCACCGTAACGCTGCCCCGGTAGCTCGCGCTCACCGCCTGCGGGTAATTATGTCCTGCCACCTCCACCTTGCCCGCCGCCTGCCGGCGCATCGCTTCGAACGCGCTCTGGCTGAAGAAATCCTGTACCATCAGCCCGCCGTCGCGATAATTGCCCCCCGAAGTCGACCGGTACAATCCCTTCGGCCACTCCCTCACTTCCCACGTAACTTCCATCAACTGCTCGGGCTTCGGCGCCGCCAGTGACCGCCACAACACCGCCTCCGCCAGCGAGTACATCGCCGTCGTCGCCCCAATGCCCAACGCAAGCGACAACACCGCCGCCACGCTGACCGCCGGCGACTTCGCCATCATCCGCCAGCCGAAACGCAGATCCTGCAGTCCGTGCACGACTACTGCCCACCGGCTCTCCTCACGGCATTCTTCCTTGTATTGCTCCACTCCGCCGAACTCGCGCCGCGCCCGCCGTAGCGCCTCCGCTCGCGTCATCCCTTCCCGCTCAAATCCGTCCGCGAGCGTCTCGATGTGATAGGCCAACTCCCGCTCCAGCTCCGCGTTCTCGCGTCTCCAAGGCAGTCTCATGGCTTAGCTCTCCAATACCCACCCGATCGCGTTCGTGTACCGCCGCCACTCCTCCAGTTCGGCCTGCAACTGCTTCTTCCCCGCCGCCGTCAGCGAGTACACCTTCGCCATCCGCCCGCTCTCCCCCTCCCGCCACTCGCTCTTTGCCAACCCCTTCCGCTCCAGCCGGTGCAGCGCCGGATACAGCGATCCCTGCTGCACCTCGAGCACTCCGCGCGACGACAGCGAGATCTTCTGCGCCAGTGCGTACCCATGCGCCGGACCCTGCCCCAGCGTCTTCAACACCAAGAGGTCCAACGTCCCCTGCAACAGGTCCTGCCGCTTGTCATTCATACCTAGATTCTCTACACACACTATATGTCTACATATAAAGGTTGTCAACCTGCTTGGACTAGACGGACTAGACGCCTCGTCTCGACGACCTCTGGGAATGCGCGCGCCGCGAAGCTCCGAGCCTTAGCCCTGCGTTCCGGCCCGCAGCCGCACGCGTTCAGAAATAGGGCGTGAGCCCCAGTTGAATGCTCCGCGGGTCGGGCGACGTCGTCACGCGGCCCCGCCTCGGCTGGCGGGTGAAGGCCACTCGGCACCAGGTGTAGCCCGCTCACCCTCCAGGTCGGGCCATCTGGTCCTCATGGCTGTGCCGTTCACTGTCTCTTCTTGCCCTTCGATGACACTCATGATATTCTATCTCTTGCAACTGAGTTGCATGTAAAGGAAGAGGAAATGAAGCAAATAACCTCCCTCTTGTGGCTTGTCGCAAATCTGTTTCTTCTCTGTCCCCTGTGCGCGCAAACGCCGACGGTGGTGCGGGGACGAGTGCTCGATCAGAGCGGCGGAGCCGCTGTCAACGTGGCTGTCAAACTCGCTTCCACCGACGCCTCCGCTCGCGTCACGCGGACTGACGCCTTCGGCGACTACCGCTTCGCTGCCGTTCCGCCGGGGGTCTACACCCTCACCGTCGATCTCGCCGGCTTTCTCCCTGTAAATCAAACGGTCACCCTCGCCGCAGGCGTCACGCTCACCCAGGACCTCGTCCTCGCCCTGTCCACCCAAGTCACGCAGGTGGTGGTCCGGGCCGACGCCGCCGCCACACTCACCCGCGCGGAGACTCCGACCCTGGAACTCCCCCAGTCCGTTCAGGTCATCGACGAGAAGGTGCTCGATCAACAGCAGGTCGTGCGCCTGGAGAACGTGTTCCGCAACATCTCCGGCGTCAATCAGTTCTCCGCCTACCAGGACTTCAACATTCGCGGCTTCCGCTCTGGGGAGCAGGCCGTCCTCTATAACGGCTCCCGCGCCGGCCTCTATACTTTCTGGACCTCGCCCATGCTGGCCAACATCGACCGCGTCGAAGTCCTAAAGGGGCCGGCAAGCGTTCTCTATGGCTCCGGTCAGCCTGGCGGCCTCATCAACCTGGTGACCAAGAAGCCCCTACCGGTCTTCCGCAATCAGGTGTCGTACACCTACGGCCAGTTCAAGCAGCACCGGACGCAGGTCGACTCCACAGGGCCGCTCAACAGCGCCCGCACCCTCCTCTACCGCTTCAACGGAGCTTACTTCAGCAACCAGAGCTTCCGTTGGTTCAACCAGGCCGACAACTATCTCGTCGCACCCGCCTTGACGTGGGCTACCTCCAGCCGCTCCCGCCTCACCTTGGAAGGCGAACTCATGAAGGACAACCGCACGGCTCAGCGCGACCGCGGCATCGTGGCCCCGCGGAACAACGTCGACCTCCTGCCCATCGGCTTCACCGTCCAGGAGCCCACTGACTCCCAACGCAACTCCGGCGACGCCCTCCAGCTCAACTACGTCCATAGCTTTGCCGAAACCTGGACCCTCCAGACGACGGCCCGTTTCGCCCGCAACCGCTACCGCGACTCCTACCATGAGCCCCGCCCCTTCTCCCCCGACTTCCTCTCCATCACCCGCCAATTCCGCGACTTCAACCGCTTCGCCTCCCGCAAATGGCTCAATACCTTTGCGAGCGGCACCCTCCAGACCGGCTCTATCCGTCACAACCTCACCTTCGGCCTCGACTTCGGGTTTCAGGGCGACGACATTCGCGGCGACCGCACCGCCGATCCGATAGACGGAGTCCCCAGCCTCAGCCTTGTCACCTTTACCTACGGCCTCGCTAACCCCACGGCGTACCGCTTCCGCAATCGTTCCTCCGGAGACGGGGACTCCCGCCAGTATGGCCTCTGGGTGCGTGATCAGTTCGACCTCACCTCCCGCATCAAAGCCATGTTCGGGGCCCGCGTCACCGGGTTCAAGGACTGGAACGTCAGCTTCAACGAGATCGCGCGCGTGGCAAGTTCTCAGCAGTTCGGCGACCGCGATGTCGCCCTTCAGGCCGGCCTCGTCTATCTGCCCTTTTCCAATACCTCCGTCTACGCCAACTTCGCCGAGTCCTTCCTGCCGCAAGGCACCAGCACTATCGGACGCGGCGGCCCTTTTCAACCCGAGACCGGCCGCCAGTTCGAATTCGGAGCAAAGCGCGAGTGGTTCAACAACCGGGTTTCCTCCACTCTCTCTTTCTTCGACATCCGCCGTCGCAACATCCTGGTCGTCGATCCCAACTCACCGTCGGCCTTCCTCATCCCCCTCGGCGAGGTAGCCTCGCGCGGCACGGAGCTGGACGTCATCGGGAAAGTCAATGACCGGCTCAACGTCACGGCCAACTACGCCTACCTGGACGCCAAAGTTACCAAGGACACTGCGCTCAACCGCGTCGGCCGCCGCAATGAAAACGCGCCGCGCAACGCCGCCAACCTGTGGGCGTATTATCAGCTCCCATTCTGGAATCTCAGCGCGGGCCTGGGCGTCTCCTACGCCAGCAGGCGCCCCACTTTCGATACCCTCGTCATTCCCGGTTACACCATCGCCAACGCCTCCCTTGCCTGGACCCGCGGCCCGCTGCGGCTGACAGCCACCATGGACAACCTCGCTAACCGCCGCTACTTCCTGGGCGGCTACGGGGCCACTACCCTCTTCCCCGGCTCTCCACGCGTATGGCTCCTGAGCTCAACGTTTCTGTTCTGACGCCGCCGCCCGCCCCGGCCTTGGCGTTCCGTACGCGCCTGGTCCGCTGGCTCTTCCGCATTCATCGCTGGACCGGCCTCGTCGCCGGCATCCCGATCGCCGTCATTCTCGTCAGCGGGACCGTCGTGGTATTCAAAGACGAGATCGATGAGTTCGCCAACCCGCGGCTGCTGGTCGTTCAGCCCGCCCGTTCGCGCGTTCCCATCGATCAGGCCCTCGCCTCCGTCCTTCCCGTTCAAAGCATCACACTGCCAGTCGAACCCCATCGCCCCTATCTTGCCTACCGCCGCTCCTCGAACGGCGGGAACGAACAGGTGGCAATCGATCCCTACCGCGGCACCGTCCTCGGCGCCCGCCCTGCCAACGGTCACCTCGCCGACATCCTGCGGCAACTTCACGTCCGCTTCTATTTCTTCGGCGCCACGGGCCGTATTGTCGTCGGCGCCCTGGGACTCATCCTCTGCCTTTCGGGCATCACCGGCCTGATTCTGTATCCGCGATTCCTCCGCGGTCAAAGCTGGCGCTCCATCCGCATGCGACGGGGAGCGCAGTGGGCAAACAGCGACATCCACAAGCTCGCCGGCATTGTGACTCTCGCGGTGAACCTCCTGTGGGCCCTTACCGGCGCCGTCCTCGGACTGGAAAACTTGGCGGCCTACTATCGCCCCGCTCAAAAGTACCTCCACCCGCAGCCCACGGTCCGCGCTTCCACGAGCCCTTCTAGGGTTACTCTGGAGAACGCCCTCGCTACCGCTGCGCATGCCATCGACGGCTTCACCCCGCGCAGCCTGTCGTTTCCCTCAAGAGCCGGCCAGCCGGTTGTCGTTCACGGCAACGTCCACGGCGCCTGGAGCGCTCCGGCTTCCAGTTGGGTGGCCTTGGATCCTGCTACCGGAGCCGTCCTCGAAACACACGACGAACGCGCCGCCCATCTCGCCACCCAGATCTACAATCTCCACGATCCTCTCCACTTCGGCTACTTCGGCGGCGCTGCGACTCGATGGCTTTGGTTCGTAGCCGGAGCCTTTGTATCGGTCCTCCCGATCACAGGCTATGCCGTCTGGTGGCTCAAGCGCCGCGGTCCCAAAGGGCAGTTCCGCTGCTGCGACTCCCCCGCCATTCGAGGGCGAGCGACCATCGCAACTCCGTCCCGTCACCTTTGATCTGCGGCCGGTACACCTACGAGGAGCGGCCCAAACACGGTCGAAGAGATATCGGGACTCTTCGAGAAACTCGCCGGCATGTCGCAGCGGCGCATGGACTGAACCTCCGCCTCTCAGGACGGCTATGTCGCACAGATATCGAACCGCGCCGGCGCTCTGATGCGCGTCGGGCTGAGGGACCACGTGAACTGCGCGTCTTCCTCAAGTACCCGAAGAACGCGCCGCCCGGCGAGGGCGAGTCGTTCCGCACGGACAATGTGATCAGCGACCTTCCGGCCGGTGAGAACCTGAGATCGTTGTTGGCCGTCGCTCCCGGCGTGAGGCAGGCGCTGGCGGACGGGCATAGAATAAAGTTGTGCGGGTCCTAAGCTCGTTCGCTTTTTGCGTCGTGCTGGCATGCGCACAAACTTCACAACCGCCTTTGGTGGAGACACCCAGACCGACGGAGGCGCCGCCGCGCCCCGAGTTCGTTCAAGTCAGCTCCGTGTCCGTCACCGGCCGGGTGGTATTGGAGGACGGCAGCGCGCCGCCGCAGCAGGTCTCGGTGCAAGGGGTGTGTCACAGCAGCATCGGTGAGGCGGTCTACACGAGAGACCGCTTTCGGGTCACCGTCGGTCAACGGGTAACACGCGATCCAACGCCCGGAGTCATTGGCGGCACCCTTGCCGGCTGCGAGGTACGGGCGCAACTCGAAGGGTTCCTGCCGGCGGTTCATGCCATGGGCTCCATCCCTCCCAGCGGAAGCCTCGACATCGGGCTCCTGGTGCTCCGCCCGATGGACAAGATCAAAGGCTACACGTACAGCATGAACAGCGCCCAAGCGCCGAAGGACGCAAAGAAGGCGCTTGAGAGAGGCGTAGAGCTGGCGGGGAAGAACCGGCTGGGGCCGGCGCGGAAAGAGTTAGAACGGGCACTCGCGCTCTATCCGCGGTTCGCGGAAGCCTGGTTCGAACTCGGCGCGGTCTTTCATCGGGAACAGAGGATCGCGGAGGCGCAACAGGCGTATGAGAAGGCAATGTCGCTAGACAGCCGATTTCTCAAGCCTCATCTCCAACTCGCGATGATCGCCGCGGCGCAGCGGCAGTGGCAGGATGTGCTTGCGATGACCGAGCGGATCATCGGCCTGAACCCCTATGAATTCCCGCAGGCGCACTTGTATAGCGGGGTGGCCAATTACAACTTGAAGGACCTTCGGGCGGCGGAGCGCGCGGTCCGCCGGGCGATCGAGTTGGACGCGCCGCATCGCTTGCCCAAGGCGTACCATCTGCTGGGCGTGATTGCGCTCGACCTGGGGGATCGCGCCGGGGCACTCGCGAACCTGCGGTTGTACTTGAAGTACGCGCCGCAGGGGAACGACGCCGAGCAGGTCAAGGCGCAGGTTGCCGACCTGGAGGCACAGGTTCTTCGTTAGTCTTCGCACGCCCGCTTCGCAGGCCCGCCCAAGGTGAGTCACGCATTTTTCCATTTTTTTCAAACCACCGTAAGCGGCTCGAACGAATGCACATATTCGCAGGCATGCGGTACGTTCCGCGGCGGATTCTTGGAAGCCTGTTGTTAGGATCGAGGCGGATGTAGCCATGAAAAAGCGTGACCTGACCGACTTGATCGCCAGCCGTACAAACATGCCGAAAAGCGCCGCCGCCGAGCAGGTGCACCGCCTGGTGCACGATATTCTCGACTCGTTGCGGAAAGGCCAGCCCGCGGAGCTGCCCGGACTGGGACGCTTCGAACCGGGGCAGACACCGATCTTCCGCCCTCATGGAGAAGGGAACGATGGCCGCTGACGGGACCCGCACCCGTTCGAAGCTCCACGTCCTCGCCAATCTGCCTAGGCCGGCGGAGCCGATGAGCGTGGAAAACGTCGCCGCGCTGGTGCGCGAATGTCTCTACGAGGGCACCGCGGTGGAGATCGACGGCTTGGGACAGTTCCGCCCACTCCCGGGCGGCGACTTTGAGTTCGTGCCCAACATTCAGCCGCGGGTGTTTATCGCGTACGTGGAAGAGGATGTCCGCTCCGCCCTCCGGTTGTATGAGGACCTGCGCGGCGCCGGCTTCTCGCCGTGGATCGACAAGAAGAAACTGCTGCCCGGCCAGAACTGGCCGCGGGCGATCGAGCGGGCCCTCGATATGGCCTCGTTCGTCATCTTCTGCTTTTCACGCCGCGCCCTCTCCAAGCGAGGCGGCTTCCAATCGGAGCTGCGGTATGCGCTCGACTGCGCGCGCAACCTGCCGCCCGACCGCGTTTACATCATTCCGGCGCGCGTCGAGGAGTGCGCCCTCCCGCAGTACATCTCGAAGGAGATCCAGTGGGTGGATCTGTTTCCCAACTGGGATGCGGGCTTCCGGCGGATCGTCAATACGATGATTGAAGAGGAGAAGACCCGCCAGCCGGCGGCGTGAGGGAGCCGGGTTCAGCGGGCCGCCGCCTGTGCCAGGGCGAGCGCGCCGAGCACGCCGCAGTAGCGCTGCTCCGGCGCCACGATCCGCGGCGCGGGCAGGTAGCCGTTGAGCACCGTCTCCACCTTCTCGCGGATGGCGGGGAACAGGTGCGCCTGCTCCATCACGCCGCCGCCCAGAATCACCAGCTCCGGGGAGAGCGCGCAGGTCAGCCCGGCCAACGCGAAGCCCAGGTAGAACGCCTCGCTCTCCCACGCCGGATGATCGGCGGAGAGACCGCGGGCGGGTTCGCCCCAGCGGGCCTCCAGCGCGGGCCCTGACGCCACACCTTCCAGGCACGTTCCGTGCGACGGGCAGACGCCCGGAAAATCGCGGTCCATCGGATGAAGCGGTGTAACGATGTGGCCCATCTCCGGATGCAAGCGGCCGTGGAGCAGCCGGCCGTCCACCATCGCGCCGCCGCCGATGCCCGTGCCGACAGTCATGTAGAGGAAATTCTCAATGCCCCGCGCGGCTCCCCACCGATGCTCGCCCAACGCCGCCGCGTTCACATCCGTGTCCATCGCCACCGGGACACCCAAGGCCCGCTCCAGCGCTTGCCGCAGCGGGAATCCGCGCCAGGTCAGCTTGGGCGTGGTGGTGAGCGAACCGGTGCGCACATCCACCGGCCCGAAGGTCCCCACGCCGGCGCCGTCGAACGGCCCGTTCGATCGCAACCATTCCGCCACGGCGCGCACGGTTTCTTCAGGGCCCAGGGTGTCGAATCGCACCGGCCCCGTCAGGTCATCCGGACCGCTTCCCACCGCGCACACAAACTTTGTGCCGCCCGCTTCAATCGCAGCCCAACGGCCGGTCACTTCCCGACCCTTTTGAGCACGCGCGCGATCCCCGACATCACCCGCTCCTCCACATCTTCGGCGAACGGTCCGGGCATGCCGTAGTAGATCAGGTTGAAATCCGCCTCGTAGCCGCCCTCCTTCAGCACGCGCAACGACGGGATGTAACACATGACATCGTTCGAGTAGCCGGCCACAATCAAGTCCTCACGCGGATGTTCGCGCTTCAGGCGCAGTGCATAGTCCACCACCACCTCGCCGCCGAGCGCGACCAGAGTGAAGGTCCCGCCAAACCGCACCGCCTGCACCGGGTAGGGAATCTGGCGCAGCGGACGGCTCTCGTCCATCAGCCGCAGCATCTCTTTGGCGCGGCGCACCCGCCAGGCGTTGGAGTCCTGGGATTCCTTTTCGAAGTCGGCCCGGTCCTTAGGCGCAAACCGCAGATCGACGGTTTCGAAGGCCGATTGGAAGCGGCCCCGCACCGGCTTCATCGGCCCCGCCATCGCCCGCCGGACCTCGGCCGCCAGCGCCCGGCCGTGCTCCACCGCCAGTTCCATGGTGCCTCGGGGCTCGGGGTTCTGATCGCCCGCGCAGAGCGTGAAGAACAGGGCAATCGACGAGGGCGCGGCCCGTTCCAGGTCCTCCGCCGCGGCGCCCGAGTAGTCGCCGTGAATCTGGTAATTGTCGCCGGTCATGGTGGTGTTGTGGCAGGCGTAGGCGAAGAACACCGCGCGGAGTTCGCCTCCCGGCGCCGTCACCCGCAGCACCGGAACGTCGTTGTCCCGGGGCGCGTTCGGACTCACGCCGAACTTCACGCCTTCCGGGCCCACCACGCGGCGGTTCACGCCAAACGTCGCACGCCCATGGGCCAGGTCGAGCTTCGCCGGGGCCATCGACCCCAGCGCCTTGCCCCCGGCCTCCACCATCGCCTCGACAACCCGCCCCGCGTAGTCCTTCAGCACCGCCACTTCCTCCGTGGGAACCGGTGCGATCAGGCGCAGGTTGGGCCAGACCATCGGCCCGGAGTGCGTGTGCGAGGCGTTGATGACAATGTCCGATCGCGTCAGGCCATGCTCCTTCTGGAGTCGCGCCGCGACGGTGTCCGTGAGCTGGCGCGGAAATCCGATCAGGTCCGCGCCCACCAGCAGAACGCGCTTGCCATTGCCGTCCCGAAGGGCGAGCGCCCGCACCCAGAGTTTCTGCCCGATACCGTCCGAAGGCTTTGCCCGATTCGCGTATCCCGACATCCAGATAGGCCCGGCCGGGGTGATATCGACGCGGGCCGTGCCCGCCTGGAACTGGGCCGTGAGGGGAAGGGCCGCGAAGATCAACGCCAGGATGTGAAATTCACATTTCATACTGATTTTTCAGGTGGTAAGATGTTGGCCAGTCTCACACCTGGAAAGACTACCATGACACTTCGTCGAGCGGCCTGCCTCGTCCTGCTGGCCATCCAATTCGCCTACGGACAGGCGCAGAGCACGTCCGGCGACCTCAAGGGGACGATCGTCGACCCGACCGGCGCGTCGATCGCCAATGCCAAGATCACGCTCACCAATGCGGAGCGTGGCCTCACACGGAACACTGTGAGCGACGGTGAGGGTGGGTACAACGTTCCGCTGTTGCCCCCGGGAGTCTACCGGATGCGGGTTGAGGCCAACGGGTTCAAGGTTCAGGTGCTCGACGAGATCGCCATCCGCGTCGGCGACAGTATCAACCTCGATGTGCCCCTGACCGTGGGCAACGTCGCGAGTGAGCTCGAAGTGCGCGCCGAAGTGCCCGTCGTCGAAACGGAGCGCTACCAGCAGGCCACCACCATCGAACAGCAGCGCATCCGCGACCTGCCCATCAACCGCCGCAACTACCTGGATTTCGTTTTGCTCGCTCCGGCCACCGCGGACACCTCGGATACCGTTGATGGCACCGACTACCGCGTCGCGCAGACGCCCCAAAGCGGCGTCAGTTTCGGCGGCGGCAACGGGCGCGGCAACGGTTTCTACATCGACGGTGTCGAGAACTTCGTGAACTCCGGCGGCGTCCGGCCCTCGGTGAGCCAGGAGGCGGTGCAGGAGTTCCAGGTGAACCGCAACAGCTTCAGCGCCGAGTTTTCGTGGGCCTCGGGCGGAGTGGTGAACATCATCACCAAGTCGGGTGCCAACGACATCCGCGGCAACCTGTTCGGCTTCCTGCGCCACCGCGACATCCAGGCGCGCAATTTCTTCGATCCCGGAAAGAGCTCTTTTACCCGGCTCCAGAGCGGGGCGACCTTCGGCGGGCGCATCGTCAAGGACAAGACCTTCTACTTCCTCTCCTATGAGCGCCTGGACCGCGAGGAGACGGCGTTTGTGCCGATTCTGCAGGACACCAGCGCGTTCACCAGGCTCACCGGCTCGCAGCAGGAACTGGTGAACTTCTTCAATGCCTCCGGCAGCCCGCTGCTGCGCGGCTTGGCGGCGCAGGCCAATCAACTCCTGATTCCCGGAAACAATCCGCGCGTCACCTCGCTGTTCAACAGGAACAGCGGACGATTCCCGTTCTCTGAAGGGACGCAGATGTTCGCCGTGCGTCTGGACCACCGTTTCTCCGACACCCACAATGGCTTCCTGCGCGCTAACTGGACCGACAGCAACCAGAGCAACGCGCAGTTCGGCGCACTGGTGGCATACAACCGCGGGCGCTCGAACAACCAGTGGGACGGCACGGTGATGCTCAACGACAGTCTGGTGCTGAGCACCCAGTGGGTGGTGGAAACGCGCGCGATGTTCAACTACAACCGCCTGGACGTGCTGCCCACCGATCCCAACGGGCCGGAGATCAACATCACCGGCTTCGGCTTTTTCGGCCGCGACATCTTCCTGCCCTCTACCAACTACGAGCGCCACTACCAGGTGATGCAGAACTGGAACTTCCACTCCGGCTCACACGACCTGAAGTTCGGCTTCGACATCAACCCGGTGCGCGACAACGTCTACTCGGAGACGTTCTTCAGCGGGCGCTTCGGATTCGGCGAAGCCGTGCCCCTGGCCAGCGTGCTGGCCAGCGCCGCCGGCGATCCGAACTTCCCCACGACCTTAGCGGGCATCCTCACGCAGGCCGGCCAGCAGCGCCTGATCCCCAACCTCTCCGCGCCGATCAACGCGCTCCAGGCCTTCAGCCTCGGCCTGCCGACGTTCTACCAGCAGGGCTTCGGCGACCCCCGCTGGATCGGCTGGAGCAAGCGATACGGGTTCTACGGCCAGTATTCGTACCGCCCCTTCCAGGGCTTCACGCTCAACCTCGGACTTCGCTATGACCTGGAGCAGAACGAGAAGTCGATCGGCACCGACGCCATCAACTTCGCCCCGCGCATCGGCTTCGCCTGGACTCCCAGGAAGGATGGCAAGATGGTGGTGCGCGGCGGCTACGGCGTCTACTACACGCCCACCAATCTGCAGGTCTCGCAGGTGGCCGACACGCTGTCCGGCGCCTACATCAACCAGATCTTCGTGCCGCTCACCGGTCTGCCCGTCTTTCTGAACCCATCCACCGGCCGTCCGCTCACCTCCGGCGACATCTACCAGGGGCTGCTCGCTCGCGGCGTGATCGGCAACCGCGCGATCACCGCCGCCGACATCGCGCCCTTCGGCCTGCGCCCCGGACCGGGCCTCCCGCTGCGCGTCGTCTTCGGCGCCGAACCCGTGCGCAACGCCTACGCGCAGCAGGGCAGCTTCGAAATCGAGCGCGGCTTCGGCGACTACGCCATCTCGGTCGGCTACAACTACAACCGCACGCTGGGCATCGCCCGCATCACCGGCCGCAACGTGTTTTACAGCGGCCGCTTCCGCCCCGATGGAAGCCCGATTTACGGGTTCATCGATCCCCTCGTCCTGCAGCGCAACATCTTCACCTTCGACGGCAACTCCTCCTTCCACGCCGGGATCATCCAGTTGACCAAGCGGTTCAGCTCGAACTTCGCGCTGAACGCCCATTACACGTTCAGCAAGGCGATGGACGACGTGACGGATTTCAACTCGGACTTCTCGCCCATGGACCAGTTGAACGCCCGCGCCGAGAGGGCCTTGTCGCCGTTCCATCACAAGCACCGCTTCGTGTTCAACGCCGTAATTCAATCGCCCGCCAAGAACGCCGTCCTGCGGGCCTGGAACGTGTCCCCCATCCTGGTCACGAATTCATGGCGGCCCTTCAACATCCTCGCCGGCGTGGACATCAACGAGGACCGTTACGTCACCAACGACCGTCCTTTCGGCGCCGGCCGCAACATCGGCCAAGGGCCGAACTTCTTCACCTTCGACATGCGCCTGTCCCGCCGTTTCAGCTTCACATCGGATGGCAAGCGCAACATCGAGTTCATCGCGGAAGGCTTCAATCTGCTCAACCGGACGAATTTCCGCACCGTGAACAACACGGTGGGCAACGTGCCGCTCGCCTCGCTCGCCCGGCCGATTCAAGGCTTCCGCGGCGTGCCCACGCAGGCCCTCGCCTTTACCTCGGCCTACGATTCGCGGCAGTTCCAGTTCGGCGCGAAGATCAACTTCTAACGGGCTTTGCTTTCGTACAACTCGATGCGCGGGCGCAGGGCCTCGGCCATATCGCGGTTTCCCTGGCGCGTGGCCAACTCCAGCGCCCGCCGCGCGGTGGCCGCCGCCTCGCGAAAACGCTCCACCTGCGCATAGAGCATCGAGAGCCGGTCCAGCACGATCGGCTCCTGGCCCTGTGACAGTTCCGCCGCTTTCTCCACATGCGGGATGCCTTCTGCCACCTGCCCCCGCGCGGCCAGAGCCCGCCCCAGGTTCAACCGCAGGGCCATCGAATTCGGCTCCACGGCGACTCCCTGCTCGAAATGCGATACCGCCTGGTCGAACTGGCCCGCGCGCGCGAAGATGCTGCCCAGGTTGTTGTGCGCATCGGCGTTTTGCGGATCGATCTCCAGGGCCTTCGCCAAGAGCTGTTTCGCCTCCTCGCCGCGCCCCACGTTGAGCAGGACGCCGCCGTAGGAGCCGAGCGCCTTGGCGTCGTCCGGATTCAACTCGATCGCCTTTCGCAACGGCTCCGCCGCCTCGTCGAAACGGCCCATGCGGGCCAGCGAAACGCCCCAGTTGCTGTAGCTCTTATAGTTCTCCGGGTCCGCTTCCACGGCCTTCTTGAACTGTGCCATCGCCGCGTCATAGTCGCCCGCCTCGGTGAGCGCCGCGCCCAGGTTGCTCAGCGCCATCGAATCGTTCGGATCCATCGCCAGCGCTTTCTTCCACTCCCCGATGGCGTCCTGTGGCCGCCCCTTTTCCTGAAACTCGAGGGCCATGTCCGCCACGCGGTAGAAATCCGTGGCCGGGGCGTCGAAGCTTTCCCACCCGTCCGCTCCTACGTTCGCGAATTCGGGAATATTCACCGCCCGGTTGGCGGCCGTGGCGTTCTCAATCAACACCGGCGGGCTGTCGTTGCCCTGCTCGTCGATGTGCGTCAGGTACATCTGCGTGTAGGGCGAGCGCATCTTCGACGAGAACACCATCCACCGCCCGTTGGGAGAAAAGCTGTGCCAGGAGTTCATCAGCGGTGTATTGCAGTTCATGCGGCGCGCCGGGCCTCCGGCCAGAGGCGCGATAAACAACTGCCCGTCCGGGCGCATCAGCAGCCCGTTCTTTGCCTGCACCCACACCAGCCACTTCCCATCCGGCGAGATCTTCGGGAAACTGTTGCTCATCCCGTTGCCCGACGCCGCGGCGATCGGTTCCGCCGTGCCGCCTTTTCCGCCGTTGAACGGAATGCGGTACAGGTCGTATCGCACCGGCGTTTCGTTCGGATCGTTCGCGCGCTCCGCGGGCTTCACGCCCGGAGTGTAGGAATCCCGCGCTTCGGCGCGGGCGAAGATCAGGAACTGCCCGTCGGGGCTCCAGGTGGCGTTGGTATGGACGTAGCGCGGATCGTCGGCGCCCGGCAGCGGCAGCAATTTGCCCGCGGCCTTGCTGTACCAGGCCAGCACGCCGCGCGTCGGATAGAAAACTTGAAGGAACTTGTAGTCCCGGAAATTCTGCACATAGAAGTTGCCGCGTACGTCGCGCGGCAGTTGGCCGGGCCCACGCGGCGCCAGGTCCCCCGGGCTCACCATCGTCACCACATGCTGGCCGTCGGGCGAAACCTGGGACATGAAGCCGACGCGGATTTTGCTCCCCAGCTTGCCCCGGAACGAACTCCAGGCCACCACGTTCTCGCTCTTGAGCGACGCCTTCTTCGCGATCGGCACCAGCGCGTAGAGGCCCTTGTCGTTCGCGGGCCCGTCCACGTCCAGGCCCAGCGTCTTCCCGTCCTTTGAAAACGAGTGGCAGTTCATGCACGTGGGCAGCCCGTCGATCATGAGCCGGCTCTTGGTTTCATTCACGTACCGCAACCGCCAGGCCACCAGCGGCAACGCGTTCTTGGGGAGCGGCCGGATGACACCCTTTTCGAGCGCCGCCGGCATCAGCGGCACATCGCGGAAAAAGACCGGCGCACCCACCGGATCCGCCGCGATGCGGATCGTCACCCGGCCTTCGGAAGCCGGTTTCGCGTCCGCGGCGGCCAGGCCCTCGAAGACGATCGTGACCGGCTTCACCCCGGCGCGTTTCTTGATCGCCTCCCAGGTGGCGGCGTCCGGCGCCCAGGTGCGCATGGCCTGCTGCTCGGGCGTCAGTTTCGGGATCTCGTTCGACGGGGCCACCACGCGCTCGTCAATCTCCCCTACCTTGAGTGGCTCGCCCTTCACCGCCACTCGCAGCGGCGCTCCGCTCGCGAACTGCACTTCCGCGCGCCAATTCAGGTTGGCCTTCTCGCGATCCGTGAAGAGAAACGTGGGCGGCGCGAAGTCCGGCGGAAACACACTCTGGCCGGCCGGGTAGTCGACCCGTATCTCGGCCTTCCCGGCGGCCTCCAACCCGAGCGGCACACTGAGCGCGGCGAGAACCAACACCAATCTCAAATGCATCGCGATCGAGACCTCCAGACCCTCTTGCCTGAGCCGATTCTATCCCACGATACTCGGTGTGTGCTCCCTCCATTACTCCTGTTGTTTTCGATGGCCGGCGATCCCATGCGCCAGGTGGCCGAGTGGCTGCCCGGTGTGTACGACACCTTCGAGCATGCCGCGCAAGACGAGGCGCGCCAGACCGCCTACCGGCACGTCCGGGCCGTCCTGAAGATCGTCGCCCTTCCCACCAACATCGGCGGAGGCAAGCCCGCCTTCTACCTGGAGCAGGCGATGGCGGGCGCCGAGGAGCAGCCGTACCGCCAGCGCGTCCTGCTACTCGAACAGACCGGCCCCGGGGCGGTGACCGTATGGGACTACCGCATCGCGGAGCCCAAGGATCTGGTGGGCGCGGCACCCGGGCAGTTGCAGCGGCTCACCATGGAGCGCCTCAGCCGCGAAGGCGGTTGCGAAGTGGTCTTCATCCGCGCGGACCGCGAACTGTTCAAGGGTTCCGCCGGCGCGGGACGAACCTGCAAGTCCACCCTCCGCGGCGCGACTCACGTGATCAGCTACTCCGAGCTGACGCCGCGCACGCTGACCTCCCTCGACCAGGGCTTCGACGATACCGGAGCCCACAAGTGGGGGCCGCCGCCGGGCGTCATCGGGCACATCTTTCGCAAGCGGTGACGAAGGCTCCGCTGCCTAACGCTGTAGCGGGTCCTCGATTTCCGGCGGAGTGGCGGACATCAGCCGCCCCAGCGACGGCTCCAGCCGCGCCATCCGCTCCTTCATCTTCCAGGCGATCTCGCGGTAGCTGAAGTGGCCCTTCACGCCGCTGCGCAGGCGCGCGATGTACTCGGCCTCGGCAAAGTCCATCTTGAACAGGAAGCGCGCCCGGGTGGCGAAGGGAAGCAGGTACGCCGCCGCGGGTTCGGGCAGGAGAGCCGCCGCGGCGAACGCGCCTTCCAAGGCCGCGCGGAAGGGCCCCTCGATGCCCGCTTCGCTCACTGCGCGCGGTACGTCGAAGCCCAGCGCGCGCCCGTAGCGCTGGCGGAACTGCTGGCAGCGCCGGTGCCTGTGCAGGTCGCGATAGGCGCCGATGTCCATCACCATGTCGTACACGTACGGCCCGCCCCGGAACGCGCTCATCAGTTCGTCGCGGCGGCTGCGCGAGCGTAACGCCGTGTCGATCACCTCGGCCCGCCGCTCATCCGGCCACCCGCTCGCCGTTTCGTATAGCTCGCGGTACGGGCGGTCGGTGACGGAATAGAGCAGCGTCGCCACCACGTCGCACTCCGTGTCCGCCGGTTTCAGCAGATCCACCTCGTCCACCGCCGCGCCCGCCGCCGTGGGTAGGTTCTGTCGGGCCCACAGAGCCAGGTCCTCGCGCGACCGCGCGATGTGCTCGTCGGCCTCGACGTACTTGGCGAGCGTCGGCGCCACCGGCTCGCCATCGCCGCTCCACAGACACGCCGGCGTCTCCGCGCACGCCGCCGCCGCCTCGGCGCCCAGTTCGCGCACCTCCGCCAGTTCCGAAGCCTTCATCTTGCGGATCTGCTTTTCCAGGGTGCGGATGCTCGTCACCTGCCCCACGCCCGTGGGCACGCCAAAAAACAATAGGTACCGCGCCACGTCGAACGCCCGCGCGGCGATGTTCCGCTGGTACGCGTCCGGCTTCATCGACTCCGGGCGCGGCAGTTTCTCCGACAGGTAGCCGGCCATTGCCGCATGCGTTTCTTGGTACGCCGCCAGTAGCTTCTCGCCCGCCGCCTGGTACAGCGCCGCCTGTGCCGCGTCGAACTCCGGCGGCGTCACGAACCCCGAACGCCCGAAGTCCTGGTAGCGGGAAGAGCGCGCCTGCCCGTCCCAAAGCTGTTCGTCTTCGATCTCGACGGCGGCGATCTCCGAAACGCCTTCGAAGCACAGCGTGACGTGCCCCAGGTCGGCGATCGAGGCACGTCACGC
>DALYJJ010000066.1:0-32601 GCA_031969915.1 Bryobacteraceae bacterium
CGGAGGCGGCGGCTGGGGAGGCGGCCGCGGGGGCGACATGGGCGGTGGCGGCGGCGGTTGGGAACCACCCAAGTTCACGGTCCGTTGGGAGAGTTCGGCACCCGTGCGGGAAGCCTCGGCGAAGGCCGAAAACAAACACGCCGCGCAGATTGCCGCGTGGATGAAAGACTACTACGTGGTCAGTTCGGCGGCGCAGCGGCGCGAAGGCCAGGGCGGCGGCCCGGGCGGGCAAGGCGGCGGCCAGTGGCAGAACCAGCAGCGAGATCCGGCGCGCATGGAGCAGATGCAGCAGCGCATGATCGAGGTGACGCACCTGAAGCGCAAGGGCAAGCCCGACCTCTCGCCGGCGAAGATCGCGGTGCTGCCCGGCGATGCGGGCATGCTCACGATCTTCCTGTTCCCGCGCACGGAAGCCATTACGGCAGACGACAAGGAAGTACAATTCGAGACCGCTCTCGGCCCGATGCAGTTGAAGGCCAAGTTCAACCTGAAGGACATGATGTTCGGCGGGAAACTCGAGCTGTAGCTCTGCTACAATAGAGGCTCGCCAACCGAAAGGCCAGGTAGCTCAGCTGGTAGAGCGCAGCCCTGAAAAGGCTGGCGTCGGCGGTTCGATTCCGTCCCTGGCCACCATCCATCAAGCTCCTCGCACGCGCGCACGGCAAGGTCCCGCTCACGCGCATCTCGAATCGCCGCTTGCTACTTCACTGACCAGCGAAATGGGGCCAGTTCGGAAAGCGCTTCCGGATTGTTGTAGTCATAGAGAACCGATGGGGCTGACTTTGCGACCATTGAGTTCCGCGCGCTCAAATAGAAGTCAAAGGCCGTGCCCCCGGCTTTGGGCCACAGGTACAGGACGACCCGATCGGGAAGGACCTCATAGTGATCCACTCCAAGAGAACCATCGCCGACTACGGATTCTAGGGACGCCCTATCAACCTCGGCTCCCGGCGGTAGTCCGATTTCACCCAGCATCATGCCGTAACCTTTGAAGCCCACTCGTTCGGCTTTCACCGTACATCGGATTGGTTCAAAGACGTTGGGACTCAGGCGGTCAAAGGCCACCTCGAACCGTAGTTCCGCAGAATTCCTTGGTTTCGTCTGCTCCCAAGGTATCCAGTGGCTCGAGCTGAGCCGTACAAGGGCACTTCCCGTAAGCGAAGTATGCGCCAAAGAGATTTCATTGTCGCCGGGTAACATGTATGGCGAGAGATCGAGCAAGATGGGATCGGTTGCCTTGGGATCGCTGGGTAGGGGTATGGTCTTTGCCAAGCGACCGTTGGAACGGACTTCCAGGCTTCCACCATGGCCTCCGAAGTTACCCAGCGCCGAGGACGCGTCCACGATGGCCCGCATGGAGCGAAGCGTCGCTTGTGTGGAAAACCACATTCCCGTTGCATCGCGCCCGCGCAACAGGAAGACCAAGCCGCGGCGTATCTGTGGGTCCAATTCAGTTGACGCGGGATGACTGGCTCGCCAAGCGGACAAGGCGCTCACGACGAGGCCCGTCGTCTCATACCGTCCGGCAGTTCCCCATCCGTAGAACGGAGAATTGGTGCGCATATCCCAGTAGATGCCCCCGCGCTCTTCGCGGCTCATGCTCGCAAGTCGAGCAACGGCATTGCCGAGCAGCGCTTCATCACCCGAATCCAGCGCGGCCAACACGAAATTGGCCAGCATGTACGGTTCATCAGTCTGGTCAGTGAACCGGGAAATGTAGTGATAGGCGCCGCCGAGAACGGACCCAGACACGTTAATCCCTGCCTTCTGTGCCTCGCCCAGGGCGCGCGTGACCAGCGCCGTCAGCAACAACGATTGGCGACCCTCCTGGTCACTCTCAATCGACCGTGGCGCCCACCGTCCGTCCTTTGACTGAGCCTTCTCAAGCCATGCGACGATCTGAAGTAAGTCGTCTCTGTCTACGGAGGATACCGTCGAGGCGGAGAGCAAGAAACTCAAAGCGTGGGCGGTAACTGCGATATCCGGCTCACCCCTCGCCCAATACTTCACGCCGCCATCATGGCTGCGAAACGCTCCCAGGCCATCAACGGCAAGCCGAACGTTGGCCAGTGCACGCTGAACTGTTTTCGGGTCCACAACGCCGGTCGCATGAGCGAAGCGCCACGAAACGAGATTGGCAAAGCCTGCCGAAATCGTCTGCTCCGCGCATCCGAGCGGAGTTGTCAGAATCGCCGAGGAGCTCTCGAGTAACAGAGAAGCGATATTGGGGTAAATCCGCAGTTCACTGCGAGTTGCACCCGGAATTGCGGCGGGAGGGATATTGACCGTGAAGGCTGCCTTTCCAACCGCAAAGTCTCCTTTGGTTTGAACGACCTCCTGTCCGTCCGGGCGAACCCGGGAAGTCTTCTCAATCGAATCGCGGACGCGCGCACCGTTTGCCACAAGTCGATGGGGAGCCCGGTCCGATGCATTCCTGGCTTGAACGGTATAGGAGACATTGATCGAGCCGTTGGATGGAACGGTTACGCGCCGAGAAGAGTCGCCCTTTACGCTGGACCATTGATTCGGCTGAAGAGCCAGTGCAACTCTTTGAGCCCGATCCTGATAGTTTCTGATGGTGACGGGTAAGTCGATCTGGTCTCCCTCCGTAAGAATCGATGGCGGACTGAAGTCCAAAAAGAACGGCTGGAAGGTCCGGAACTCGCTTTCGGCATCGGCGATGCGCCCATCGAGAGTAGAGGCGAATACGGCGACTTTCCAGGTGGTGACGGTGTCGGCAAGAGCGAACTCATGGGTGGATTCGCCATTCGCACTCGTGAGAATCTCGGGGCTCCAAACAAGGGTCTCAGGGAAATACTCCCGCACGCGCGGCGTTGCGGTGGCAACCGCAGCCGAAACGGAGGCGGCCTGCGTTTGGAGTGTTGCCGCATCCGCCTCCACCGTCACAGTTTCGGCCACGGGACCAACGCGAAGTTCAACATCGACATTCGTGGTGCGCCCCGCCGCAACGGGTACCTGCGTCACCTCGTAGTTTGTGAAGCCCAGCATCGCAGCTCGAAGGGAATAGAGACCTGGCGGGACGGAAACGAAATGGAAGATGCCCTCCTGATCGGTGGTTGACTCATAGGCCGCTTGCGACGCGTCGACAAGGGTGATGGTGACATTCGGGATGACGGCCCCGGCCTGATCGGTCACGGTTCCAGAAATGGCACCGGTTCCACGGAGGGCGGTTGCTTGGGGAGCCCTTGCGCCAACCTGGAGTTCGGCCGACTCCTCATTCAACAGAATGGGAAAGCGAGCGATGTCAAAGTCATCGTATGTGTTCTCGATGCGATCTGGTCCGTCACTCCGCAGCGAGATGATGAGGAACCTCTGAGTAACCGGTGTGATCTCGGTCTTTGTTGACGCCGGGCTGCCGAAGACGCGGGAAGTCGTAGAACTAACCCGGTCAGAATAGCGCGACGACACAAGACTCACAACTCTGTAGGGCTTCTCCCAGGCGTCTCGAAAATGGGTGACATCGATGCCAGCGGAAGCGAGTAGCCTTTGAAAGTCCTCGGTCGACTGTGGTGCGGGATTCGCGTTCTGCAGAACCTGTCGAATTTGCGCCGCTTCCCGACGGAAGTATCCGCCGGCGAAGTTGGCCAGTGCGAAGTCATCCTTCGTTTCGAATGCCCTGTCTGGTCCGGCGCTGACGACGCTGACGAGTCTTGTCACGCCTGCGGTCAAAACGCGGGCGCGATAAGGGGTTCCCCAACGATCGAGCATGGCGTCCAGGCGCAGTCCGCTGCTATCGAGCATTTGCAGGAAGTCTCGGTCGCTTGCGGGATAGTCTTCACGCTTTGCCAATGCCTGCTCGATCAAACGATGAACTGGCGCGAAGTATTTGCGCCGGAATGTGCCCGCAACAAAATCGTCAAGAGTTCCGAAGCGCTTGTCCGGCCCGCCGCTCAAAATCGAAACGACACTGTTGTCGCGAAGTACTGAGAACTCCGCAGCATACGGTTTCCCCCACGGATCCAGCAGATCGGCCCACGAGCGGCCCAATATCCGGGAGAACGTCGTGAGTTCCTCTGGCACTTCCAGGGTACTCACGTAATGGTGGTCCAAGCTCGCAGTGATCTGTTGAACCTGCGCCGTGATGGAAGCGAAGGTGGGTGCATACACAACGCTTTCGCTGCTCTGACTCAAGACGAAGGCGCCTGCTCTGGCCACGAGCGCCTCAGCAACTAGGTCAAGCTCTGGGGAAACCTCCGACTGCGGCTTCAAACCGAACAGATCGTTCAGGCGAATCCCGCCGATCTCCGCTTCGCCCTCGTCTCTGCAGAAGGCGCAGGCAAACCAAGGCCGGCGCCCGAAATCGCCGTCGGTCCGGGCTCGCTCAAGCACAGCCTGATCCACCACTGCGAGCCCGAGCGCCGCTTCAACTGCCCTGCCATCTTGAGAGGCAACGCGCATCCGCAAGGCAGCCTTCTCCCCGGGCTTATAGACAAGCTTATCGGGAGACGCCGTGAGTCTAAGGTCAGAGCCGTCCGGAAAAATCACTGCCCGGGAGCCCAACACGTTAGACCTATCATCACTTCGCGGATCGACCGCATTCCACGCGACGAAAACGACCGTACGCCGGAACTCTGGTTGATAGGGGAAGGTAATCTCGCCTAGGTGATTTGTAAGCTGAACAATCCGCGTAGCGATCTTTCGATCACCTGAGATCGCGTGAATCAAAACGGCCTGTTCGGGAGGTGCGTCCAGTGGGGAGGTTACTTGTAGGGTCACTGCTTGCCCGGCGCGATGGATGGTCTGCCGAGTTTGGATTCGAACGAGGCCCGCCCCAGCCTGCCAGTACCGTTCCTTCCATTGACCGGTATTCCCCGACCCGTCCGTCACTGTGATGACAGGCCCATCGTCAACGTCTTCGCGGCTGACCAGGGCCGTTTTTCCGACGCCATAGCGATTCGTGGTGAAAGTAGTGGTTTTGCCCTGAAACTGGAGGCTGACTGACGCGGAAGCAGGGCGGCCGTCAGCGTAAGATGTCGTTACGTAGACGGGCGACGGCAACCGACCGCCCCCGTCCGTCCGAATAAGATAGACGTGGATTGGCTCCCGCGTGATCCGAACATCGAATCGGTGCTGCTCGGTTCGCCCGGATACCGTGTCCGTGAAGTAGGCAGCAAAGTGGAGGTCTTCGAAGCGCTGAGTATCGCTTGCTTTCAGTTCGTCATGATCGGCTTTCAGATCGAGTTGCGCAGCAAAGGTCCCATCTTCCTTGGCGTCGCCGGCTGCAACCACTTCGTCGGCTGACTCGGTCTTGCGGAGCTTAGGATTCCAGCGCGCTGTTCTGCTTCGAACGATTTTGACACGACCTTTGGAGACCGGCTTGCCGAACAAATAGGTCCCGGTGATCGTAACCGTAGCGGGCTCCGAGGAAACATATGCGGAGCGATCTGGTTTCGCAGTAACCGTGAAGGTGGGAAGATCGTACCGGCTGACCCGGACGACATGCCGTGCGAGATCGTAGTCATCGTCTCCCTGGGCCGCCAGGGTAACCTGATAGGTACCCAAGCCGGCGGAAGGCGGGATCACCCAGTCGTCCTGGATGATTCCGAATCGGGAAGCAACCAGTTGGACGGTGTGAACGCGCTCATTATCCTGGTCGTCAATCCGCAGCGCTACCTTCGCGCCCGGCACGGCCTGTCCCTGGGCGTTTGAAACCACGGCTCGCAAATGCATGGTCTGCCCTGGCTGATAAATCGGTTTGTCAGTCTGAAACCGTGCCGAGAGGCGATCGGGCAGCTGGATCGCGAACGGTACATTCTGCTCAAAGTCGCCCCGCTTTGCAGAGATTACAACTGTGGCCTCGCTATCGGAATCCTCTCCAGTTGCCGGTGGGACATCGAATGTGAAATCTACGAAGCCCTCGTGATGTTTTGAAACTGCCTTGGCGGCAATCACGTGCCTGTCGATCGAAAGCGTTGCCTTCCATTCGATCCCGGCAACTGGGATTCGCGAAACAGGGTGCACAGCTTCCGCGTGCACCGTCATCGGACCACCCCGGCGCGCCACACCCGCATAGTTTGTGCGGAGTTCGAACGCGTAGTCAGAGATATGAACCAACGAAAGAACTCCGCTCACCGGGCCGAAGGCCCTTGCGTTAGCGCGGTCGGGAGTTACGGTGTACCGGAGCCGAGTCCAGATGGAGGAGTTCTCAAGTGGAAGGCCGGTCTCGATCGTTGACTGACCGGGGTGAATGGTGATGGGCCTTCGGATCCGGCTCGATTCTCTCTCTTCCGGGCCCACCCAGGCCGTCGTCAGTTCGGCGCTGACCGGGTGGTCTGCTGTACTGAAGAAAGGAATCGCAACGAAAGTCTTCTCGCCCCGAAGGACCGCGCGAATCTTTGATTCATCCAAGGTAACCGTGGTTTGCCCGTGGACGACGGATAGGGACAGAATTGCCGCAATGGCGACGAACGGATTCCTCCGCATGACCACTCCCAACCCAAGCCGATACTGACTTCCGAGACTCCCGCCTCACGTGTCCACAGAATACATTCGGCAAATGGAAGAAACAACCCCCGACTTGCAGAGTCCCGCAAGATCGCTGCGCGTTGAGGTCAGAGCAGGTTGAACCGCCCGGAACCAGACGGCGTGGAGGTCCTTCATGCGGCTGTCCACGAGACGGAGCGATACTGTGGCTTCGAACTTCTCGGCGCCTGGCTAGGCTCGCAGCGGGGGGGTTGGTGGCGAGAGAGGCTCAAGAATCGCTGAAGCGTACGTGACCCTTTGGTTGCGTTACGAGGCCCGAAGGCCCCGAGTCACGAGCGAGTTCTTTGGTCTGACGCTGTGGCATGCGAACCTCTCGGAGTGCGACTTCCGCCGACTTCATGGTCTCCCAAAACAACCTTTCGGGCAACGCCGCGGACATCTTCATTCGCCCTGATTCGATTCTGCTGAATCAGCAGCTTCGAGCGCGGGCGGGGGCACCGTGGCCTTCTCGTGATCTGAAACAGGCCCGTCGATGCCCTGGTTAACGTCAACGTTACCGAGTCAGCGTGACTCGCGCCGGCCACTGAACCGCAGATTGCTAAACTCAGAACAGAGAGGTGACGCATGACGATCACGCTGGAAGTGCCGGGAGATGTTGCGCAGCGGCTCGCCCATGAAGCGAGCCGGCTGGGCCTCTCCGTCGATCAGTTCGTCTTGCGCGCCGCCCTCGGTCAATTGGATGGGCCTCCTCAGCACGGATCCACCTACGGTTTGCCCAGCCACGATCCCTACCTTACCGCCGCCGGTGCCCGCGCCAAGGCGGCCGCTCAAGAACTAGAAACGCTGGGTATCACCGACAACCGCGGCAACCGCTTACGGACTGATCTGCCCGAGGACATGCGCGAAGGAGCCGACCGCGACTTTGGCGGATAGCTCAGCGCCCCGCATGATCGTGATCGCCGGACCGCCCGGCAGCGGGAAGTCGACCCTCTTTCCCGTCTCCACCTTCGGCGTGGACTTTTTCAACGCCGATGATCGCGGAGCCGAACTGAACGGCGGTTCTTATGTGGGGATCGCACCTGAGATCAAGCCCGCGCCGCCAAGGCTGCGGGCTGTGCTGGAAGATTTCGCGGCGAACTTGGAGCGAGTGAAGATCCGCGCCGACAAAGGTGGGCACAGCGCGCCTGAAGCCCTGCTGCGTGGCATACACGAAGCCAGCTTGCGAAATTTCGGCCGCGCAATCCGGGAAATGGACATCCTCCGCGTTTACGATAACAGCGAGTGGGGCGCGGTGCCGTCGCTTCTGCTCGAAACGAGTCGGGGACGCGTCGTTTTCCGCCGTTCGCATTTGCCGAGATGGCTGGTTCAGGTTCTGGTCAAGCTGCCTTGATTCGAGCCGAGACGACCCCACCGGGAACTACGGCGAGCTTAGGTTTTGGCTTGTCCGCGAACGCCCCCAGTGGAATGTCGGTCAATCGAGCCTGCCGTTCGGGCACCCAGCGCGCATAGTGCGGCGTCGGCCGCTCCTTAAAGAGGCTTAGATCGCTAACTCGTTGAAAAGGTTCTGGCGGTGAGGGTGGGATTCGAACCCACGGAACCCGTAAAGGTTCAACGGTTTTCGAGACCGCCCGATTCAACCGCTCTCGCACCTCACCGCGGGCGGGGGGACACTTCCAAGGTACAGGAAACGGGCACCGGTCCGCAAACAGATCGATCGGGAGTGGAAATGACCTTCCGAGGCCGCCGCTTCCGCTTTGGATCATATGGCGGCTCCATCGTTCGCAATCGGCTCGACAGTGACCCTCGACGGGTACATCCTCAAGTTACACTTCATTCGCGGGCAAACGCCGGGCGAACTCGAGAAGCGAATCGGATTCGGCGACGGGCGGCTGAGCGCCGGCGCCTGGCTCCTGTTTCTGCTGGACCGCCCCGGGGTGGATGACTTCGAATACCGAGGCTACACGCATTTTTCCGACGGCAAGCCGACCGGCAGCACCCAAAACGCGGAGCAACTGCTACGGGCGGAGTTCGGCTGGACCCAGAAGGACCTGGACAAGCACAAGAAAGGTACGATCGGAGGCTTCCAGATCTCGGGGCCGGAGCGCCTGGCGAAGGTCGTGCCCGTGATTCCCCACTCGTCCAGCCAAACCTACCCGCCCGGATCAGCGATTCCGCAATGGAAGCTGGTGAAACCGCTGCGGTTTCGGGTGAAAGAGCTGATCGGTCCGGGAAGGGCGTACGAGGGGGACTGCCTTTGACGCGGGACCGCCGGGAGCGGCGGTCCGCGTCTTGGGAGGACGAAGGCTACTTCGCGCCGGCGGGCTTCTTTGCGGCGGGCGGCGGGGCAGCGGCTGGTTTGGCTGCGGCCGGGGCGGGAGCGGCCGATCCGGGCGCCGCGTTGGCGTCGTAGAGTTTGATCACTTCGGTGGTGACATCGATGCCATTGGCGGCGAACATCACCGGGTTGGGCTGCTGGCTGACGTCGAGGATGAGCGCGAACCCGTTATCGCGCCCGTACTTGTCGAGGACGGCGATCATACGCTGGCCGAGCTGGTTGTACACCTTCTGCTGCTCCTGCTCGAGTTCCGCCTGGGCGTCCTCGGCTTCGCGGTTGAAGGACTTGGTGGCGGCGTCGATGTCGCGCATGAGCTTGGCGCGGGCGTCCTCGCTCATCGTGTTCTGGCCCTTCTGAAGCTGCTCCTGCTTGGTGCGGATGTCGGCCTGCTTGGCTTCCATCTCCTTCCGCTTGGGTCCGAAGCGCGTTTCGAGCTCGGCCGCGGCCTTCTTGCCTTCGACCGTGCTCACGATGGCGCCCTGGATGTTGATGATACCGACCTTGTTCGGCACCGTCTGCGCTGAAGCGATCGCCGCGGAGAGCATGATCGCCGGAACAAGCAAACCCTGAGTTCTCACTCTCAAATACCTCTCTGAAGTGGTAGCTCTTCTATGCTAGCATGCGGGTCGATCGAACCTCGGGGCCGGTTTGCTGGCGGGCCGCGCACATGAGCCGCGCCGCCGCGCGCCACTGGCCGCGGGTGCTCGTGTGAGTATGAATGTCCGAAATACTATCCGGGCATTTTCTCGTTGCATTTTTTCTTTGACCTGCGCTATTCTCTATCGTGGTAGGCAACCATATGCGGTATTTACGCCAAAGGGCGAGACTCAAAAACCTCACCGGCACGGCTTCTCTGAAGCACCGTGTGCCGGCGTGTGCCGCGGCGCTTACCGCTCACCCTGGAGATAGCTCAACGGCAGAGCAACAGCTTTTAAAGCTGTGGGTTGCGGGTTCGAATCCCGCTTTCCAACTCTAGTCCCGAACAGACTAGCCCAAGCAACACAATCACTGGGAATCGCGCTTCGGCCTAAGCCGGGGCGGACGCGCTCGCGCGGCGGCGGTTTGCGCCGCGTGACGGGTTTGCCGCGGCCGGGCAGCGGGCCGGAAGCTCTGCGCGAGGATCGAAACTGCCCACGCGGCCGGTAAGGCGCGCAGGCTCCTGATCTTCGACCGCTCGAGGGCCGCGAAGAGGCGATTCCCAGGAATTTCCAGACAAATAAGGAGGTGATTTCTATGCTCTGGAAGCGAATTATTGTTGGCGATTTCGAGCGCGCCCTGGTGATCCGCAACGGGCGTTTCGCCGGGATTCTGAAGCCCGGCGCGCACACCCTGTGGACCTCACCGTTCGCGTCGCTCGCCGTGGAGATGCACAGCGTCCGCGACCTCGCGCTGACGAGCGAGTGGGTGGACTACCTGGCGAAGGAGCGGCCCGACGTGGTGGCGCGCGACTTCGTGTTGGCCGAAACGGGCGACACGGAGGTGGCGATGGTGACCGTCGACGGGAGGCTCGCGCGGGTGCTCGGTCCGGCCGAGCGCGCGCTGTTCTGGAAGGACACGGCGCGCGTGGAGGTGGAGACGGTGAACGCCGCGACTTCGCCTGAGGCGCCGCGCAACAAGCTGGCCGCCCTGGAGCGGCTGGGACGCGGGGCGAAGGCGCTCTTCGTGCAGGTGGACGAAGGGAAGCTCGGCGTCGTCGCGCTCGACAACCGCGAACTGCGCACGCTGGGGCCCGGCAAGTACGGGTTCTGGCTGGCGGCGGGCAATCCCCGCGTGGAGTTCGTGGAGACGCGGAAGCAGGCGATCGAGATCACGGGCCAGGAGATCCTGACGCTCGACAAGGTCTCGATCCGCGTGAACGCGCTGGCGGTGTACGAGATCGCCTCGGCGATGGAGGCGCGGCTCAAGGTGAAGGACCTGGAGGCGCATCTGTACCGCACGCTGCAGGTGGCGGTGCGCAAGACGCTCGGCCGGAAGACGCTGGAAGAGATTCTGGCGGACAAGACGGGCGTCGACGCGTCGGTAGCGGAAGCCGTGCGGGAGGAGATGTCCGGGCTGGGCGTGCGTGTCGGCGACCTGGCGGTGAAGGACATCATCCTGCCGGGCGAGATGCGGGAAATCCTGAACCGGGTGGTGGCGGCGGAGAAGGAGGCGCAGGCCAACCTGATCCGGCGGCGGGAGGAGACGGCGGCCACGCGGTCGCTGTTGAACACCGCGAAGCTGATGGAGGACAACCCCATCCTGGTTCGGCTGAAGGAGCTGGAGACGCTGGAGAAACTGGTCGGGAAGGTGGACCGGGTGACGGTGTCAGGCGGGTTCGAAGGTCTGCTGAAGGACCTGCTGTCCGGCAAGTAAGGGAGGGGCCGCGAGAGGTTGCGCGGCCCCGTTTTTATCGTTGGAGGATGCGGCGCGCCAAGCCGCTCTATACAATGAGGGCACCTTCTGGGAGGCCCCATGCGTGCCTTGTGGCTTTGCTTTGTACCGGCGATCGTGGTGGGGCAAACGCCGCCCCAGGAGCCCAAGGACTGCTCGGAATCCGTGGAGTTGGAACTTCGGGTGACGCTCGATCCGGAGAGCGTGGCGGTGCCGGCGTACGTGGTTCGCTATCGGGTGGGGAACAGCGCCACGCCGGTGCGGTCCTCAATCAGCCAGGCGGTGAAAGCGATGCTGACCCGCCTGCTGGTGTGCAAGCCGCTGTTGGCGCAGCTCCCCGAGACCGGCGAGCTGACGTTATTCCGGATGGACATCGCGAAGCCCGGCGTCCGCCAATTGCAGGAAGTGGAGGAATGGGGCGGCGCGAGAAGGTCGCCGCGGCGCGGTAGGGCGCGAACCCCTGTCGAATGGGTATGGGCTAGACTGTGGGAGAGAAACCTATGTCCGACAAGCAGCGGTTGCATCAACTTGTCGATCAGCTCCCGGAATCGGAAATGGCAGCGGCAGCGCGCTACCTCGAGTTCCTGCTTTCACACGAAGCCCCCGTCGATCCGGAGATGCTCGCGCGCATCGACCAAGCTCGTGCGCACCCCTCCCCCGGCATCTCACACGCCGACGTGCTGAGGGAATTTGGGCTTTGAGATTTATCTGGGAGCCGGCTGCGCGTAGGCAAGTGGCGAGTGCTCTTCGATATCGACCTGCGGGATACAGCGCGCATTCACGGTATCGATAACCGGGGCCAGGCGTACTAAGATCCAGGCCGCTGTATCGACGTTACAGGGTGGGTCGGAGCAGTTCTTCGTCTTGAAGTGGCCTGTGGGGACGAGGGCGCGGCCCCCCCTTGTTTTGCTATCCTAAGATGGCGAATAAAAGGCGAATACCAATGGCCGCGATTCCTCACCCCGCTTCCCTGCTCCAGCACTGCGTGACGCATCGGAACGTATCGGTGACGGGGCTGGCGGGCTTCGATGCGCTGGCCGGGGGATTACCGGAAGGTGCGATCACGGAGATTTGCGGGGACGCCTCCTCGGGGCGAACGAGTCTTGCCCTGGGGCTGCTGGCATCGGCGACGGGGATGGGCAAGGTGTGCGCTTGGGTAGACATCAGCGACCGGCTGAGTCCGCGCGCAGCGGAGGAAGCGGGGGCGCGGTTGAGCAACCTGGTATGGGTGCGGTGCGGGGGGAACGCGGGGCATGGGTTCAAGGCGGCGGACCTGTTGCTGCACGGGGGCGGATTCGGGCTGATCGCGCTCGATTTGTGCGATGTGCCGCGGCGTGTGCTGCAGGCGATTCCGCTCTCCTATTGGTACCGGTTCCGGCGCGCGGTGGAGAACACGCCGGGGTCGTTGCTGGTGCTCTCGCGGGAGGCGCAGGCCCGGAGCGCCGCGAGTTTGCAGGTGGAGGCACGGCGCGCGGGGGCGCGCTTCACGGGCCGGCCGCGCTTCGAATTGCTGCGCAGCATGGAGGTGGAGTTAACGGCGCGGAAGCCGGCGCGGCCGGGGGGCACATTGCTTGTTTGCAGCGCTGCATAATCCGGGACGGGAGGAAGCCGAGCCGGCGTTGCTCGAGCTGGCGCGGGAGTTGACGCCGTTGTTCGAGTACACGATGCCGAACACGGTCGTGCTCGACATGCAGGGATTTGAGCGGATGATGGGGGAAGGTGCGGCGATGGCGGAGGCGATCCGCCGGCGCGCGGCGGAGCGAGGGCTGACGCCGCAGATCGCGATGGCGGGAAATCCGGACGCCGCGGTGCAGGCGGCGCTGCGGTATTCCGGGATCACGGTGATCGCGGCGGGGGAAGAGGCGCGGTGGCTTGCGCCGCTTGAAGTGGAGCGGCTGCCGCTGACGGCGGAGATGCTGGAGACGCTGGACCGGTGGGGCATCCGTACGTTCGGGGAGTTCGCGGCGCTACCGGAACTGGGGGTGGCGGCGCGATTCGGGCAGGACGGCACCTATTTGCAGAGGCTGGCTCGCGGCGAGCAGCCACGGCCGTTATCGCCGTGGCGTCCGGAAGCGGTGTTTGCGCGGAGCGAGGGGTGGGATCAGCCGGTGGAGCTACTGGAGCCGCTGTTGTTCGTGCTGGGGCGGCAGTTGAACGAACTGTGCACGGATCTGTCAACGAATGGACTGGCAACGCAGGAGGTGCATGTATCGCTCGGCCTGGAGGGCGGCGTGGAGGACCGGCGAACGCTGCGGTTGCCCGTGCCGGTGGCCGCGGGGGCTCCGCTTCTCAAGCTGGTGCAGTTGGAACTGGAAGCGCATCCGCCGGGGGCGGCGATCGTGGGAGCGGCGGTGGAAGCGATTCCGGTAGCACCGCGGCGGTTGCAGACGGGATTATTCGTGCCGCAAGCGCCGGAGCCGGCGAAGCTGGAGATCACGCTTCGCCGGATCGCGAAGCTGGTGGGGGAGGAGAACGTGGGCACGCCTTCGATACCCGACACGCACCGGCCGGGGGCGTTCGGCATGGTGCGGGAACCGAGGTTCGACGCGCAGCCCGGGGAGGGCGGTGGCGCTTCCCCGCCCCGCACTGTGCCGCTCGCGCTGCGCGTCTTCCGGCCCGCGCTGGCGGCGGAAGTAGAGGTGTACGAGGGGCTGCCGGTAGTCGTGCGCGCGGAGGGAGTGCGAGGCAAGGTGGTGCGGCGCGCGGGGCCGTGGCGCACGTCGGGAGACTGGTGGCGGCCAGACGCGTGGCATCGGGACGAGTGGGATGTGGGGCTATCTGACGCCGCTTTGTACCGGATCTATTTCGACGAGCGGGAGCGGCGCTGGTATGTGGAGGGCCGCTACGATTGAGTTCAAGAGCGAATCGCGTCACTCGGAACGCAGGATATCGACCGGGTTGACGCGGGCGGCGGAACGGGCTGGCAGGTACGACGCCAGGAGCGCCACCGTGGCGACGGCGAGCGCGGTGAGCGAGAAAACGGAGGGGTCCGCAGGCTTGACGTCGTGGAGCAGGGACGCCATGAGGCGGGTGAGCATGGCGGCGCCGCCGGCGCCCAACGCGATGCCGATGATAGCCAGGACCAGGCCGCGGGAGAGAACCATGGTTCGAAGGGAGCCGGGATCGGCGCCCAAGGCGAGACGGATGCCGAACTCACGCTTTTCACGGTTCACGGTGTAGGCCATCACGCTATAGACGCCGACCATGGCGAGCAGGCCGGCGAGGGCGCCGAACAGGCCGGTGAGGGCGGACATGAGACGGGGGCGGCCGAGCGAATCGGAGACGGCTTTTTCCATGGTTTGGACGTTGGTGATGGGGAGCGCGGGATCGAGCGAAGCGACGATCTGGCGGGCCACCGGCATGAGCGAGAGAGGATTTTCGGCGCGTGTTTGCAGAACCACGGTCATGCGATTGAAGGGCGATTGATCGATGTTCCGGTAGAACTCAAACGGATAGCTGGAGGCGAGGCCGAGCGATCGGATGTTGCCGACGACGCCGACCACCTCAAACCACCGCGTGCGGTCCGAGCCCTGGCCGAAGCGGCGGCCGAGTGGATCCTGATTGGGCCAGAACTTATCCGCCATGGCTTTGTTGATGACCGCGGAGCGCGTGCCGGGGCCGTCGCGTTCGTCGTACAGGCGGCCCTTGAGCAGGGGCACGCCGAGGGTCTTGAAATAGTCCCCGTGAAGCCAGCGGTTTTCGACGAGCGGGGCCTCATTGGGTGGCCAGGGAAGTTCGCCTTCGATCTGGTATTCGCCGTTCCAGCCGAAATCGACCATGGGGAGGTGGCTGGTAAGGCCGGCGCTTTCGACTCCATCGATGCGGCGCAGGCGGTCGTGGAGGCTGCGGTAGAACGCGGTCGCCTCGGTGTCCTTGGAATACCGCTGGCCGCTGAGGGCGACCTGAAAGGCGGCGATGCGTTCGGTGCGCAGGCCGGCATCGCGTCCGCGGAGGAGCAGCAGGTTCTTGATGAGCAGGGCAGAGGAGACCAGGAGGCCGAAGGCGAGCGCGATTTCAGTCACCACGAGGACGCGGCGCGTGCGGTTGCCGGAATGGCTGCCGCCGCGCACGTCGCCTTCGCGAATGCCGGCGGCGAGTTGGGGCCGTCGCAGGAGAAGGATGGGGAAGAGGCTGCAGAGAACGCCGACGGCGAGGGAGAGAAGCGCGGCGAAGGCGAGGACGCGCAGGTCCATCTGGATGGACGAAGCGCGGGGGAGTTCGTTGCCGGCGAGGGCGATGAACGCAGTGACCACCCAACGCGACAGGAGCACACCGAAGAGGCCGCCCGCGGCGGCGAGCCAGAGCCCTTCGGCGATGAGCATGCCGGCCAACCGCGGCATGCCCGCGCCGAGCGCGAGGCGGATGGCGAGTTCGCGACGGCGTGCAAGGCCGGCGGCGAGCATGAGGTTGGCGACGTTCACGGCGCCGATCAGCAGAAGCAGCAAGACCGCGGCGAGCAGCACCTGGAGCGGGGTGCGCATCTGCCCGACGACCACGTCGGCGTAGGAGCGCACGTCGATGCCGTGGTTGTGGCCGAACTCCTTCGCGAGGGCCGCGCCGAGGGAGCGCATCTCGCGCTGCGCGGTCTCGACGGAGACGCCTTCCTTGAGCCGGGCGAAGACGGGGAGGAAGTGATTGCCGCGGGTCGAGGGGTCGAGTTTTCTCTGGAGGGGAACGAAGAGGTGGATGCGGGAGTTGGTGAAGTTGGCGGGCATCGCGCCGATGACCTGGTACGGTTCGCCATCGAGGATCAGCTTTTGGCCGACCGCGGCGGACGAGCCTTGAAACTGGCGCATCCAGAAGCCATGGTTCAGCACTACGACCTTGGGGCCTCCGGGTTGGTCCTCCTGCGCGGAGTACCAGCGGCCGAGGGCGGGAGGGACGCCGAAGACATCGAAGTAGGAGGCGGTGGTTTGCGCGGTGCGGAGGCGAACGGCGTCGCCGGATCCGGTGAGTACGACGGAGCCTTGGGTGGAGCCGCCGATGGCCTGGAAGACCTGGTTGCGCTGGACCCAATCATGGTACTTCGGGAACGAGGCGGGACAGGTGGCGCAGGCCGGCTGCGTGTCGTAGACGGCGACCAGTTGGTGCGGGTGCGGGTATTCGAGCGGCGTCAGCAGAACGCCGTTGAAGATGCTGAAGACCGCCGAGGTTACGCCGATGCCGAGGGCGAGCGTCAAGAGGACCACCGCCGTGAAGCCGGGCCGGCGCAACAGAGAGCGCAGGGGCTGCATAACGAACGAGGCGAAGATCATTGCACTAGTCAATACGATTGAGCGGGCTTTCGGTTACGTTTATCCGAGATCAACGGCCATGAGCGTTCGCCGGTTCCGTAGGTAGAGGCGGGTGCCGGCAAGAGAGGGCGGGGTCCAGGAGACGCCTTCGAGCAGGGGCGCCTTGGCGAGGATCTTGAATCCCTTTGGCGAGGGCTCGGCCAGCATCAGGTTGCCATCCTGGTCGAGAGTAATCAGTTTGCCGCCGGCCCACAGAAAGCAAGCTTTTGAGATGGCGCGGTCCTGCCAATGGATTTTGCCGGTGGCGGCGTCGATGGCGGTGAGCAGCGCGACGGCGCTTTTTCCGCCGCTCGAGAAGTAGATCGTGCCGTCGATGTGGATGGCGTTGCCGTGGTGAAGGCGGAGGCGGTTCGACGACCAGATCAGGGTGGCCGTGACCTGCTGGCCGGCGCGCTGGAGGCGAATGGCTTTGGCGCCGGCGTCATACTCGGCGGAGACGAAGAGGATGTCGCCGGTCCAGAGGGGATCGGAGACGGCGATGCCGTACTCCGCTTTGAAGGGGACGCTCCATTGGGGGTCGCCGTTGATCGGGTTGACGCCGACGACGGCGCCGTCCATCACCTGCACGAGTTGCTCGAGGCCTTGGACCTGGATCACTTTGGGCGACGAGTAGACGTTGGGGAGGTCGAGCCTGCTCCAGGCTACGGAGCCGTCGGCGGGACGAAGCGCGAGGAGGGCGCGTCCGGGGCCGCCGCAGGGGACGATGACCGTATCGCGATAGAGCAGGGGGCTGGACGCGTAGCCGTAGTCGAGGCGCGTGCCCTGATGGGCAGTCCAAAGATCGCGCGACCAGAGCAGCGCGCCGTCCTTGCGGGCGCGGCATTCGATGCGGCCGGTGACGCCGGCGGTGACGAGCCGGTCGCGCAGGAGCAGGGGCGTAGCGTAGGGTCCGTGGCCGGGCTCCTCATAGGCGCTGCGGAACGAAGAGGGCGAGCCGTGCTCCCAGAGTGTCTTTCCGGTGGCGGCGTCGGCCGCCAGGGTGATCTCGCGTCCGCCCCGGTTGCACATCGTGAAGAGGACGCCGTCGGCGACCGAGACGGAGCTGTAGCCATCGCCGAGTTCACGCTTCCAAACCACCTGGGGACCGGAGGCGGGCCAGGAGGCGCGCAGGGGCATCGAAGCGTCCAGCGTGAAGTCGCGGTGCGGGCCGCCCCATTGGGGCCAACTGGCGGTTGATGGACGCCGCTGCGCGGGCGCGGCGGCGGCGAGGGCGAGGGCGTGGCGGCGGGTCAACATCATCACTACCGATCGGCGGAGGCTGACCCGGAGAGCCGTCGCCGGAGCCAGGCCTGGGCGTAACGGAGGTCGTGGCGGACGACGTGGACCGACTGGCCGAGGGCTTCGGCGGACTCCTCGGCGGTCATGCCGCCGAAGTAGCGCATCTCGACAAGCGTAGCGAGGTGAGGGTGCTCCCGGGCCAACTCCTGCATGGCGTCGTCGAGTTCGATGAGATCGACGAGTTCGGCGCCTTCGCCGGTCTTTACCTCCAGGCTGGCCACCTGGGGCTCGCCGCCGGCCTGTGGGGCGGAGCGTTTCTTACGTCCGCGCGCGCGGGCATGATCGACGAGCACCTGGCGCATCACACGGGAGGCGACGGCAAGGAAGTGCACCTGGTCAGAGAAGCCGCGGGCGGCGTGGTCGAAGATCTTCAAGTAGGCTTCGTGGACCAGGGCGGTGGGTTGCAAGGTATGGCCGGGCCGTTCGCCGCGCATGTGGTGCAGGGCGATGCGGTGGAGTTCGGCGTAGAGGGTGGGGGTGAGGTCGCCAAGCGCGGTCTGGTCGCCGCCGCGCAAGCGCGCAAAGAGCTGTGGGAGGCCCTCGCTCATCGGAACCTCGCTCATCCGAATTAGGCTATCACCGTTTTCTGCGAATTTCTCTTCGGAACGGCGCTTCTCCTTGCGAAGGCAGAAGGAGGAAGACACAGATGTTTGGAATGAAGCGGCGCTCGGTGAGCGCCCTGATGATGAGCATAGCCGCCCTGGCGCAGGCCGCGGCGGCGCAAACGGCAACGGCCCCATCGGTGCCGGCCAACCTACAAGTGCCAAGCGGAAACGCGCCGTTCGTGCGCGGCTACGCGGAAGGCACGCAGAACTACGTGTGCCTGCCGGGGGAGGCGGGACTGGCGTGGCGGTTCCAAGGGCCGCAGGCGACAGTGTTTCTGACGCTGCGCTGGATCAACGGCGAGATCCGTCAACAGATGATGACGCACTTTCTGAGCCCGAGCGTCGCGGAGGAGGGAGCGCCGGCGCGAGCTACCTGGCAAAGCTCGCTTGACACGAGCGCGGTGTGGGCCAAGCGGATCGCGGATTCGAGCGATCCGGCGTACGTCGCGCCGGGAGCGATTCCGTGGTTCCTGCTGCAGGTGACGGGGACGAAGGCCGGTCCCGCGGGCGGACAACTGCTCACGCGAACCAGCTACATCCAGCGGGTGAACACGGCGGGCGGCGTGATGCCGCAGGGTGTGTGCAGCGAGGTGGGGGTGATTCGATTTGTCCCCTACACGGCGGAATACGTCTTCTACGAGCCGGTCCGGCAGCGGTAGAGGGCACAGGCGCGAGGGCGGGTCGATCCCAATCAACTAGGAGAAAGAGGAGGAGAGTATGAAGAGAGTTGCGATCTTTGTTTTCGGAACCGGGAGCTATGTGGTGTTCCTGGCCACGTTTCTGTACGCCATCGGCTTCATCGGCAACTTTGGAGTGCCGAAAGCGATGGACTCGCCAGCGGAGATTCCGTGGCAGTCGGCGCTGTTGATGGACCTCGGGCTGCTGTCTCTGTTCGCCGTCCAGCACAGCGTGATGGCGCGGCAGGGATTCAAGAAGGCAATCACGCGGGTGATTCCCGCGGCCGCCGAGCGCAGCACGTATGTACTGGCGAGCAGCGTGGCTTTGTTACTGCTGTTCTGGCAGTGGCAGCCGGTGGGCGGAGTGGTTTGGGAGGTTCCGGGCGAGCTCGCGCGTGCGGTGGTCTACGGCGCGTACGGGTTCGGCTGGGGGCTGGTGCTGGTGACCACGTTCGCGATTAACCATTTCGATTTGTTCGGCCTGCGGCAGGTGTTCCGGGAGTTGCAGGGGCAGCCGCAGCGGAAGTTGAAGTTCGTGATGCCGTTCCTCTACCGAATGGTTCGCCATCCGCTGTATGTGGGCTGGCTGCTCGTGTTCTGGTCGGCGCCGACGATGACGGCCACGCACCTGTTGTTCGCGGTGATGACCACGGCGTACATCCTGGTGGCGATTCAGCTGGAAGAGCGCGACCTGATGCGGGAGCACCCGGAATACGCGGCGTATCGCAAGCAGGTGCCGATGATCGTGCCAGGGCCGCCGCGGCGGCTGACCTACCTGGAGCGAAGGGATGTCCTGGGACGGGGCACCTACGAGGTGCCGGTGTACCGGGGGCCAGGCGGGATCGGGAGGCTGGGCTGACGCGGGGCGGGCGGGATCGACCGCGAGGACGAAAAACCGGGGAACGTCTCGTCCGTCCCCGGTTTTTCGGGTCTGAGTTTTGTGGTAGGACGAAGGGATGAGGAAATTGCTGTTGGTCTTCGTGGGGAGCTTGTTGTGCGGGCAGACGTTTAACTCGCGAATCACGGGGACGGTGACCGATCCGGCGGGCGCGCCCGTGCCGGGGGCGAAGGTGGTGGCGAGAGACATCGACCGGAACGTGGCGAAGGCGGCGGCCACGTCGGCTTCGGGGGTGTACACGATTCCGCTGCTGCTGCCCGGCAACCACGAAGTGACGATCGAAGCCGCGGGGTTTTCGACGCAGGTGCGCAAAGATGTGCTGCTGGAGGCGAACGCCACGGTCACGCTCGATTTTCAAATGCAGTTGGCTTCGGTGGCGACGACCGTGGATGTCACGGGAGACGTGCCGCTGCTGCAGGCAGAGACGGCGAACGTTGGGAACACCATCGACAGTAAGACGATCGACGAGATGCCGCTGATCCAGCGGGACGTGATGGCGCTGGTGCGGACCATGCCGGGCGTGATCGCGCGCGATACGGTGGGCGATGCCCGCGGCAACCGGAACGTGTTCAACTCGGTGTTCGCGGTGGGAGGCGGGCGGGCGTCCACCAACGAAGTGCTGATCGACGGAGCGGCGAACACGATCGGCGACTTCAACGGGGTGGCCATCGTGCCTCCACAGGACTCGGTGCAGGAGTTCCGGGTGGAGGCGAATTCGTTCTCGGCGGAGTTCGGACGCACCGGCGGCGGTGTGGTCAACATGATCACCAAGGGCGGAACGAACCGGTTTCGCGGTACGGCGTTCTACTACCACCAGAACGATGCGTTCAACGCGAATTCGTTCGGCAACAACCGGTTCGGCGTGCGTCGGCAGGTGCTGCGGCGTCACCAGTACGGGGTTTCTTTCGGCGGGCCGGTGGTGATCCCGGGGGTGTACAAGGGGAACGACAAGACCTTCTTCTTCACGGCGTTCGAAGGGCGCGATGAGAAAGACCCGGTGAACCAGATCTTCAGCGTGCCGACGGAGGCGGAGCGGCGCGGGGACTTCTCGAACACGGTGTTTCTGGGGACTGGAGGCGCGGTGCCGATCACGATCTACGATCCGTGGACGGGCCGGATTGTGGGCGGGGCGCGGCAACGGGATCCCTTTCCGGGCAACGCCATTCCGGCCAGCCGCATCAACGCGGTTTCGGCGAACGTGTTGAAGGAGTATCCGGCGGCGAACCGGCCGGGCTCCACGGTCACCAATCGCGCCAATTACAACTTTACGGGGGCGCGGAGTTACTCACGGGATGTGATCAGCGCGCGGGTGGACCACTTTTTCAACGAGAAACACCGGCTCTTCGGACGGTTCACGTGGCAGGCGAACGAAGACCTGTTTCCGGCGCGCGTAGTGCGGTTCACCAACACCAACTCGACTTACGATTCGTTCAAGAACGTCGGCCTGGACGATACGCTGCAATTGACCACGCGGCTGACGCTGGTCCTGCGGGCGTCCTATGCGCGGTTCCGGGCGAATCTGCGGTCCAACACGCTGGGTTTCGATCCGACGTCGCTGGGTTTTCCGCAGTATGTGCGGGAGCGGGCGGACGTGCTGTTCTATCCGAACTTCTCGATGGGGGGAACGTTTCCGGACATCGGAGGAACCGCGTATAACAACCAGCCGCGGGACACGCAGGGATACCAAGTGAACATGGTGTACGTGACGGGGCGGCACAACATGCGGTGGGGCGGCGAGTTTCGCCTGTACCGTTTCTACCCGTTCCAGATCTTCAACCCAACCGGGGGCTATTCGTTCGCGGCGAACTTCACTCAGAACGACCACATCGGCCCGGCGCGGCCGGAACAGGGAATGGGTCTCGCGAGTTTCCTGCTGGGGGCCGGCTCCTTCACCTACGAGCATGCGGAAGCGCTGAGCGGGTTCCAGAAGTATTGGGGCGGGTACTTTCAGGACGACTGGAAAGTGACATCGCGCCTGACGGTGAACCTGGGCCTGCGGTGGGAGACGGAATTGGGTATGGGCGAAGCGTCCAACCGGATCGCCTACTTCGATCCGGCGGCGCCCAGCCCGGTGCCGGGAGCTCGGGGAGCGATCCTGTTTGCAGGACGAAACGGAGCGGAACGCCTGACCAGGCAGAACTACTGGCGGAACTTCGGACCGCGGCTGGGCCTGGCGTACCGGCTGACGCCGAAGATTGCGCTGCGTGCGGGATACGGCCTGTTCTATCTTCCCCTGGGGCTGGAGCCGGCCATTGCCACGACGCCCTTCAACTACACGCTGAGCGTGAACACATTCGATGCGAACTACCGGCCGACGGTGACGGTGGATAACCCGTTTCCGGCAGGCTTGACGCCGCCGGCCGCGGCGACGCCTCCGGGGGACGGCAGTTATCGATTGAACAACACGGCGAACGTGCTGCTTCGCAACCAGCCGATGCCGTATTCGCAGCAATGGAATTTCGCGGTCGGGCGGCAACTGGCCCGGACCACGGTGGTGGATTTCACTTACGTCGGCAACCGCGGTGTGCACTTACCGATTCCGTCGATCGAGTTGAACCAGATCGACCCGAAAGCGCTGGCCAACGGCGGGGCGTTTCTGACTGAGCGGGTGGCGAATCCTTTCGCGGACTACTTCCGGGGAGCCGGGGGGCTGCTGGGCCAGGCAACCATCCCGCGCATGCAGTTACTAAAGCCGTTCCCGCAGTTCGCGGCGTTCAACGCGGCGAACGCGTTCGGCGGCAGCTTGAATGTGTTCCGGCCGCACGTGGGGGATTCGATCTACCATGCGGCGACGCTTCGGATCGAGCGGCGGTTCACCAAGGGGCTCTCGCTGAACGCGCACTACACATGGTCGAAACTTCTGGACAACGGAACGATCGGCAACGGGGCGGCATTCCAGGATCCAGGCGCACTGCGCGACATTTACAACACCCGGCTGGAGCGGGCCGTGGGCACGTTCAACGTACCGAACCGGCTGGTGATTTTCTACAGCGTTGACATCCCGGTGGGCAAGGGACGCCGCTTCTTTGCGAAGACGGGCTGGTTGAATCACGTGATCGGGGATTGGAACCTGTTTGGCAACCATGTCTATCAGAGCGGGCTGCCGATTAACGTTGGCGGGCCGGACACGTCGCGCATCGCCGGCGCCAGCCCGTCGCGGGCGAGTGTGACGCCGGGGGTGAAGGCGGCGCTGCCCATGGAGACGTCGATCGCGAATTCGCGGGCGTTCGATCCGCGCTGCGCCTGCACGCTGCCCTGGTTCAATCCGGCGGCGTTCCGGGTGACCCCGGAGTTTGTCATCCCCGACGGGCCTAGGAACTTGCCCGACGTGCGTCAGGGCCCGCTGCGGAACGTCGACATGACGTTGAACAAATACATCCGGTTCAAGGAGGGCGTGCGCGTGGCGATTCAGGGCCGCGCGTACAACATCTTCAACCAGGTGACGTTCACCGGACCGAGCGTCATTAGCGTGAATCAGGCGAATTTCGGATCGGCGGGCGGGACGCGGGACGCGGCGCGGCGCCTGGAAGTGGGGGCGAAGATCTACTTCTGATGGCTCGGGAGTTGCCCAGTCGGGCCGGCCATGACTTGCGGAACATGAGAATACTCCACGGTGGACACGCTGGGCGCGGGCTCACGAGGCGGCTGTTCGCCGCCGGGCTGGGAGGCGCGATCGCTGGCCGAGGGCAGGCGCGGCGGCCGAACATCGTTCTGATTCTCACCGACGACCTGGGGTTCGCGGATCTGGGCTGTTATGGCTCGAAGAGTATCCGGACGCCTGCGATTGACGGGCTGGCGCGAAGCGGGGTGCGGTTCACGCGCGCCTACGCGAACGCGCCGGTGTGCAGTCCCACGCGCGCGGCATTGATGACGGGGCGTTATCCGCACCGGCTGGGGATCGAGTATGTGTTTCGTCCGGCGACGCCCGGCAAGGGGCTCCTTCCGAGCGAGACGACGGTGGCGCGGTTGTTGCGCGACGCCGGGTACCGGACGGCCCTGTCGGGCAAGTGGCACCTGGGAGCGGAAGACGAGTTCTCGCCTTTGAAGCACGGCTTTGAGGAGTTCTTCGGATTCCGCGGCTCGGACCACGATTACTATTCGCATCGCACGCTGGAGGGAAAACCCGACCTCTACGAGAACGACCGGTTGGTGGAACGGACCGGGTACAGCACCGATCTGTTTGGAGCGTGGGCGGCAGACTACATCCGCCGGCAGCGAAAGGGCGGGCCGCCGTTCTTCCTGTACGCCGCGTTCAACGCTCCGCATTGGCCGTTTCAGCCTCCGGGCAAACCGGAGGACGTCCGGACACCGGAGACGTGGATGGCCGGAACGAGAGGGGACTATGTGCGGATGGTGGAGCGTCTGGATGAAAACGTGGGGCGGTTGTTGGGGGCGCTGCGGGAGTCGGGCCTGGAAGAGAACGCGCTGGTCATCTTCACAAACGACAACGGAGGAGACCGGCTTTCGGACAACGGGGGCGCGTTTCATCACAAGTTCACGGTCTGGGAGGGCGGTATTCGCGTGCCCTTGCTGATGCGCTGGCCGGGGGTCATCGAGCGGCGGGGAGATTGCGGGCAGGTAGCGATCACCATGGATCTGACGGCAACGGCGCTGCGGGCCGCGGGCGCCGCACCGCGAGCCGACCGGCCGTTGGATGGCATGGATCTCACGGGAGCGGCCTCGGGAAGAGACCGCGATGTGGAGCGGACGATCTTCTGGCGGCATCGGAACCAGATGCGGGCCGCGCGGCGGGGTGACTGGAAACTGGTTCGGGATTCCGGATACGACTTACTCTTCGATCTGGCGCGCGACCCCGGGGAGCGGCGGGACCTGGCGTTTGAGCAGCCGCAGAAGGTCGAAGAGCTGAGGGGTCTGCTTGAGGCCTGGGAGAAGGAGATGGCCGCCAGCAACCCGGCCTGGCGCGTGGTGTAGGCGGCGCACCGGAGGGCATCCGGCCGCTCAACATTCGTAAGCGCGAAATCATGTTGACTAGTGAATTACGATTGCCAAGATTAAATTCACGGAATTCTTGTAGAAACCGCTTCCCATTGAAGGTAAATACCACTACACTCCTAGCCGCCGGCATCAGAGCCGGTCAAGTAAGGAGGAACAATGTCAGCGAAGGTTCTACTCGTTGGGATTAACGATTACGCACCTGTAGGTCCGGGGGGACCGGATCTGCGGGGCTGCGTCAACGACGTCCGGGACGCGTGGGACACATTCGTGAACGTGCTGCGGATCGTACCGCCGGTTCCCCGGTTCATCCGGGTGCTGACGGACGGACGGGCCACGAAAGCGAACATCCTGGCCGGGCTGGACTGGCTGCTTTCGCCGATGGCGGGGCTCGACCGGCTGGTCTTCTACTATTCAGGACATGGGTCCTGGCAAATCGACACCAACAACGATGAGCCGGACCACCGCGACGAGACGATCTGTCCGCACGACTACGCGCACGCGGGCATGATCAGCGACGACGATCTGGCGAAAGTCTTCGGTAAGTTGAAAACGGGGATCACGCTGGAGGTGATCTTCGATTCGTGCCATTCGGGCACGGCGACGCGGGATCTGCGGTTGGGAATGGAAGAGACGACGCCGGAGGTAACGGCGCGTTTCATTGAGCCGCCGGCGGACTACTCGCTCTACTGGGAGTCAAATTCCCATCTGCCGGTGAACCGCCTGGTGTCGCGCGCCAAACAGGCGGTGGTGGTGGCGAAGATGAACCACATTCTCTGGGCCGCGTGCCGGGACGACCAGACGGCGGCGGAGGCGCCGGTGAACAACGTTCCGCGCGGGATCTTCTCGTACTGCTTCTTCCGGGCGCTGCGGCGCGCGGGGCTGGGAGTAGCGCGGCGCAACCTGGACGCGACGGTGTGTGCCGCCGTGCATCGCATGGGCTACGCGCAGGTGCCGCAGTTGGAGGCGGCGGCCGCCGAAATGGGCCACCCGATTTTCCGCGAGCTTGCGGAAATGGCCGGCGCGGGAAGGTAACGCCGTCCGCATCAGCGGGCGCGCACGGTGTTCCATGGCCGTCCTAGAATAACGGGACGGCCATGGATGTTTTTCGAATCGCACTGGCGAACCTGCGGTATCCGGCGAGCCGCGAGGAATCGGTTGACGCCGCGGTGGCGGCGGTAAGTCTGGCGGCCGCGCGCGGCGCGGGGGTGGTGTGCTTTCCCGAATGCTTCGTCCCCGGCTATCGCGCTCCGGGGAAACTCGTCGAGGCGCCGGACGAGGCGTTTCTCGAAAGCGCGTGGCGGCGCGTGGGGGAAGCAGCGCGGCGCGGCGGAATCGGGGTGATCCTGGGCACTGAGCGGGTGGTGACCACTGGTGTTGCCGCCACCGCACGGGTGTTCGGACCGGACGGAGCGCCGCTCGGGTTTCAGGACAAAGTGCAGATCGATCCCTCGGAGGAAGGCGTGTATGTGCCCGGAGAGGGACGGCGCGTGTTCGAAATCGGCGGGCTGCGGTTCGGCGTTGCGATCTGCCACGAGGGCTGGCGATATCCGGAGACGGTGCGCTTTGCGGCGCGGCACGGCGCCAAGGCCGTCTTCCATCCGCACTTCCACGAAGCCGAGGCGGGAGCCTTCGCGCCCGCCTCATTCGCTGATCCGCGCAATACGTTTCACGAGAAGGCGATGCTCTGCCGGGCCGCGGAGAACGCTTGCTATTTCGCGTCGGTGAACTGCGCGAGCGAGGGGTCGCCGACCACGTCGGCGGTGGTGCGGCCGGACGGAACGGCGCTCTGCTGGCAGCGCTATGGGGAGGAAGGAGTGCTGGTGGCGGATCTCGACCTGCGGCTGGCGACGGGGCTCCTGGCAGCGCGGCTGAAACCGGCGGAGTGCCTGACAACGCTGTCAACGGGCACCCATTGCAATCCGTACGAGTCTGACATAAGCTCTTGAATTGGAGGGCGAATCAGATGCGTTTGTCTCTAATTTTGGCGCTGGCTGTAGCGCTGTTGTTCCTGACCCCCAGCGTGATGAGCGCGCAAGCGGGGACCCCGAAGCTGACGACCGTTGAGCCGGGCTCGGGAAAGGGTGGCGACAGCTTCGCGGTGACGGGCGAGAACCTGGACAAGACCTTCATCGCGGAACTCTACCTGACGGACGGGAAGAACGACATCAAGGTGGTGATGACGGAGCAGACGGCAACGTCGATCAAGTTCACCGCGCCGAAGGATTGCAAGGCGGGCCGGTATAGCCTGATGGTGCTGACGGCGGGCAAGGATCCGAAGCTGATCGAAGAGCCGGTACGGTTGACGATCGAGTAGAGAGCTGCACGATGCCTGGGGCGCGCGGGCAGCGTCCCTCGGCGGTCTTCCCCCCTCGCATACAATTGGATGTCGACAGGGCCGGAGTGACGGGAGAAGTGTGTCCGGCGGAGCGAAGAAAGGGCACGGATGGCGCAGTTCGACTACGACATGGTGGTGATCGGTTCGGGGCCGGCGGGCCAGCGGGCGGCGATCCAGGCAGCGAAGCTCGACAAGCGGGTGGCTTTGGTCGAGAAGAAGACGGTGCTCGGCGGCGTGAGCGTGAATACGGGCACGATCCCGAGCAAGACGCTGCGCGAGGCGGTGTTGGATCTCTCGGGCTACCGGGAACGCGAGTTCTACGGGGCCAGCTACACGGTGAAGCAGAACATCACCATGCAGGACTTGCTGCTGCGCACCGACAAGGTGATCCGGCACGAGATCGACGTGACCCGCCACCAGTTGCTGCGAAACGGCGTGGAGCTGATTGCGGCCGTCGCGGCGCTGACGGGCCCGAACTCGCTGCTGTTGGATTTTGTGGACGGGCGGGGTCAGCGGACGATCACCACGCAAACGATCGTGATCGCGACCGGAACGGAGGCGACGCGCGATCCGCACATTCCGTTCGACAGCCAGCACATCATGATCAGCGACGACGTGCTGAGCCTGGAGCACCTGCCCAAGACGATGACCGTGGTGGGCGCGGGCGTGATCGGCTGCGAGTACGCAAGCATGTTTGCGGCGTTGGGCGTGCGAGTGACGCTCATCGACAAACGGCCGCGCCTGCTGCCGTTTGTCGATTGCGAGATTGTCGACACGCTGGCCTATCATCTCCGCGAAAACCGCGTGACGTTGCGGCTGGGCGAAGAGGTGAACGGGATCGAACTACTGGAGGACGAGCACGGGAAGCGAGTCCGGATCGTGCTCGAAAGCGGCAAGCAGGTGATCACGGAGATGGCGCTCTACAGCATCGGCCGGACCGGCGCGACCGGACGGCTGGGGCTGGAGGGAGCGGGGCTCAAGCCGGACGACCGCGGACGCCTGAAGGTGAACGAACACTACCAGACGGCGGCCCCGAGCATCTACGCGGTGGGCGACGTGATCGGCTTCCCGAGTCTTGCATCGACGTCGATGGAACAGGGCCGGATCGCGGCCTGCCACGCGTTTCATGTGGCCGCGAAGTCGGTGCCCGAGTTGTTCCCCTACGGGATCTACACCATCCCCGAGATCTCGATGGTGGGCCGGAACGAAGAGGAACTGACGCACGACGGAGTGCCCTACGAAGTGGGCAAAGCGAGATACCGGGAGATCGCGCGGGGGCAGATCATCGGCGACACGACGGGGTTGCTGAAGCTCATCTTCCATGCGGAGTCGCGGAAGCTGCTGGGTGTGCACATCATCGGCGAGGGGGCCAGCGAGTTGGTGCACATCGGGCAGGCGGTGCTGAGTTACGAAGGCAAGATCGATTACTTCGTGCAGACCGTGTTTAACTACCCGACGCTGGCGGAGTGCTACAAGACAGCGGCCTTCGACGGCATCAACCGGATGGGGCTCTCGGCGGGAGCGTAGGCAGCGCTGCGCCGCAGGTAATCCGGGCGCGAAGAAACTCATCGGCGGTAGTCAGGCGAACTCCGAACCGGGAGGCCGCGCGCTCATCGCCGCGCGTCCCGGTCTTCGCGCCAATGTAGTTCATAGCCATCAGGTTCGCGCCCGCCTCGTTGAACGGCCTGAGGAGCGCAGCCATCCCGCGCAGCACGGCGGCCGGCGTGTGTTTCGCTCGCAGCGATTTGCCCAGCACCCTCTCCCAGACCTTAACCACGTCGAGAAAGGACAGGACCTGCGGTCCGCCGATGTCGTAGGTCCCTGCGGGTCCACCCAACGCGGCGGCCGCAAGGAAACTGGCCACGTCGTCCACGCAAACGAAGGAATGCCCCGCGGCACCGTCTCCGGGAATCAGGGCCACGCCCTTGCGTTCGATGCTGTCCTTGATGCTCTCGAAGTAGCGGTTCGCGAAGCCGAAGGGCCGCAGCACCGTGGCGCCGTCCGCGCCGCGCAACGGGATTTCACTTCCCATCATGGCGAACGACGTGTCCATAAAGAGGTCCGCGCGGAAAACGATGGGCTCCAGGGGAGCGGCCATCAATGCCTGCTCCACGGCGCGCTTGCTGCGAAACAGCGGCGAGAGATCCTGCCGCTCGAGAACCATCACGGACAGATAGACGAACCGGCGCACGCCCGCCTGCACCGCCGCCGCGATGAGCCGGAGATAGCCGTCGCGATCGACGTTCGCGAAGCGGTCGCCCCGGCGCGAGGGAATCGCCGCGTTGGCCGTGGCCACGATCGTCTCGACGCCCACGCAGGCGGCGGCGAGACTGGGCCCGTCGGTGAGATCTCCGAGCACGGCTTCGGCGCCACGGCCCTCAAAGAGCGCCGCGCTTTCCGGGCTCCGCACCAGCGCCCGGACCGCAGCCCCGTGCGAGAGCAGATTCTTCACCGCCGCGCGCCCCGTCTGCCCGGTCGCGCCAACGACCAGAGTGGTCCCCATCAGGGCATGATAAGCCTTATTGGACGGCGCCCTGGGATTCCGCCGCCGCCGGCACCGGTGCCACAGGTGGTTCCTCGGGCAGCGGACGGGTCTCCGGCTCCCGCTCCTGCTCCGGCTCCGACTCCAACTGGGGAACCGCGGGGCGAATCCGGAAGGGCTGCCGCTTCCAATACGTCAGCGACCGCCAACCCCATTCGAGCGGACCGAAGTGGAAATAGCGAAGCCAGATGGGGCTGGCGATCAACTGGAACGTCCAAAGGGCGAGGACGATGCCATAGACCTGATGGCGCTCGAGCTGGTTGTACAGGCCGAAGCCATAGCCGTAGAAGAGCGTCGTGCCGACGAGCGAATGGGTGATGTAGTTACTGAACGCCATCTGTCCGACGGCAGCGACGCGGCGCGTGAGCCATTCGATCGCTCCCGCCTTCAAAATCATCTGAACGACGGCGACGTAGGCAAGCGCGAGGGCGACGCGGCCCACCTGGTAGGAAGCCATGGTCCAGCCCACCTGGACGGGATCGAAGTTCACCTTCGCAGTGAGCCAGGTGGACACACCGTTGAGCGGGATCCCGACACCGAAGGCCAAGGCGGCGAGCCATCCGTAGAACCGCCAGGACCGCTGCATGGTGAGAACGCCGGTCTTATAGAGCGCCATGCCGATGAACATCATGGCCATCATGTCCCAGAGCCCCGGATGATAGTAGGGCATCCCGTGCCATTGGCCCACTTCCTTGGCACGCCACTTGAAGAGCGCCGGATAGCCGCCCCGATGCGCGTCGATCTCCTTCTTCAACTGTTCGGCGGTGGGCGCGATATAGCGAAGCTGCGACTCCCAGCCCTCGACGGTCTCCTTCTGCTCGGCGGTGAGGGTCTTGCCTTCTTTGATGAGCGCCTGCGCCTTCTGGTATTTCTCGCGCTCTTCGCGCGCGCTGAAGCCTTGGCCGACACTGGCGGCGGTGAGCAGGAAGATCTGGATGCCGGCGACGATGAACAGCGTACGGGCGGAGAGCTTGCGGAAGGGGTAGAGCATCAACCCGATGAGCGCGTACGGATAGAGAATGTCACCCATCCAGATGACGTAGGCGTGGATCACGCCGAACAGCAGCAGCCACAGGTTGCGGCGAAGGTAGTAGTCGGCCGCCTCGCCGCCGGCGCCGCGTTGCGAGGCGCGATCGGTGAGCAGCAGCAGTCCCGCTCCAAACATGAGCGAAAAGATGGCGCGCATCTTGCCGTCCCAGAACACGTACTGCACGAACCAGGTAGCCCAGTTGAGGCCGGAGGCGCCGCCGGCGACGTTGGGGTTGAAGTACGCCGCCACGGGAAAGGCGAACGTCAGGATGTTCATCAGCAGGATGCCCAGCAGGGCGACTCCGCGGAGGGTATCGAGGGCGAAGAGGCGCTCGCCGGAGGCGACGGGCGCGAAACCGGTGGGCGAACTGCTGCTCATACGGGGAGCCTCCTCCTCACTATTGCTGTTGCTGTTGCTGTTGCTGCTGCTGATAGTCGATCGCCGCCCGATCGGGTTCCGCGGCGGGCGACCAGTGTTCGCTGACGGGCATGGGCATCAGGTCGTCGGCGGGCGGAGCGGCATCGGAGGGCGAGACGCGCACCACCACGGCGAGCGAACTCTCGGCCGCGCCCTTGTAGACGCCCTTGGTGGGCGGGACATCGGCGTAATCGCGGCCGATCGCAGTGCGGATGTGGCGCTGGCCGGCGATCAGATTGTTGGTGGGATCGAAGCCGACCCAACCGAGATGCGGTAACAATGCTTCCACCCATGCGTGCGTGGCGCCCTCCGCCGAACGGTCGTGATCCTGCCGCCGGTGATAGAGGTACCCACTTACATAGCGCGCGGGAATGCCGATGTGGCGCAGCAGCGCGATAAAAATGTGCGCGAAATCCTGGCAGACGCCGTGCCGGGAGCGCAGCGCCTCGTCGATCGGACTGTCGACCTTGGTGGCGCGGGGCACGTAGTCGAACGCGTCGTACATGCGGGCGTTGAGTTCGTTGAGCAGCGACAGCGGATCGTCGCGGCGGACGGCGCCAAACTCGCGGACCAGGCCGAGGAGCAACCCGGTGGGCTGGGCGAACGCGCTCGGAGCAAGCGTTTCCCAATAATCCCCGGCGCGCGTGAGGGCGTCGAGTTCGTCCCAGGCGGAAGGCGCCAGGGCGGCGGGCGGCTCGTGCTCGCCGCGCACCTCGACGAGGGCTTCGGCGATCACCGCGAGATCGCGATGGGCGCCCGGCACGCCGAAGTGATGAACCGTGTTCGACAGGAAATCGCGGTAGGCCATCACGCGCGCCTTCGGCTTCACGCTGAGGTTGAACTGGAGGCACCGCTGGACACCTTCCGTGCGGGGCTGCATGCGAACTTCCATCATGCTCTCGCTGATCGGCTGGCTGTAGCGGAAACGGGTGACGTGTCGAATGGAGTAGTACACGGCGTTCAGGCCTCCAGCGCGGATTCGATGGCGTAGGTGATGTACACCTCGAACAACGCCCCGTGAATCTGGGCGCATTGGCGGCGGATGTTTTCGAGGTAGGAGTGCAGGCCGCCGAACATGATTTCTTCGATCGGCGAGTAGCTGAGGGTGGCGCGCAGGCGCCCGGCGAGCCGCTCCAGGTGGGCACCTTTGCGGGGCGGCGCGTGCTCGGAGATCGCGTGCAGCGAAGTCTGCAGGGCATCCACCGAGAAGCGGATGGAGTGGGGGAACTCGGCGTTCAAAAGGAGAAACTCGGCGATCCGTTCGGGCTTCAGGTCGGCGGTGTGCTCTTTGCAGTAGGCTTCGAAGGCGCTGGCGCTATTGAGCAGGCCGAGTATGGCCAGCCAGAACAGCTTCGAATCGATCGCCGCCTTGAAGATGTAGAACTTGCCGAAGAACCCGGAGGTAAGCGGCACGCCGATC
>DALYJJ010000067.1:0-31731 GCA_031969915.1 Bryobacteraceae bacterium
ACCTCTTCGCTCGCATTCGCCGCGCCGCGGCGTACCTGGACGGTGCGCAGAACGCCGAGGGCAACGTCGATCTCCTCACCACCAACTTCAATTCGCCTCCGGACACAGCCTTCGTGTGCCACCTTGCCGCGCAGGCCGCCCTGCTGGCCCGGCGCGCGGGCGCCTCCGAAATCGAAGCCGCGCTCGAAGGCTTTCTCCGCCGCGCCGGCGGCGCTCTCGCCTCGGGGGGCGTCCACACGCCCAACCATCGCTGGGTTGTCTGCCAGGCCCTCGCCCAACTCCACGAACTGTACCCCGACCCGCGCTACCCCCGCCGCATCGATCAGTGGCTCGCCGAAGGAATCGACATCGACCAGGACGGCCAGTATGACGAGCGCTCCACCACCATCTACAACCCGGTCACCAATCGCGCCCTGATCGTGACCGCGGTAAAACAGAAGCGTCCCGAATTGTTCGATCCGGTTCGCCGCAACCTGGACGCTCTGCTCTACCTTCTCCACCCGGGCGGCGAGGTAGTCACCGAGATCTCCCGCCGCCAGGATCAGTACCTCCCCGGAGATGCCGGTCGCTCCTGGTTCGCGCTCCGCTACATGGCCGCCAAGGACGGCAACGGCCAGTGGATGACCCTCGCCCGCCAGTTGGAAGAGCGCTTCGCCACCCTGCCCGACGTAATGGAATTCGCCGAACTCCGCGCTCCGGGCCCCACGCCCGCCGCCCTTCCGGAGAACTACGAACGCACCTTTTCCGCCGCGCGCATCCATCGCATCCGCCGCGGACGCACCAGCGCCACCATCCTTCTCGCCAACGGCGACAGCCTTCTCTTCACGCTCCGCCGCGGCGATGCCGTCATCGGCGGCGTGCGCTTCGCGTCCGCGTTTTTCGGGAAAGCCCAGTTCGTGCCCACCGCCGCCGAACGGTCCGGCCGCGGCTGGCGCCTCTCGCAGGATCTGGAGGGCCCGTACTTCCAGCCCCTCGAAGATCGAAAGGTCGCCGCCGGTGAATGGGAGCGGGTGCGGCCGCTTCGCCGTCAGACCGAGGTCGCCCGGCTGCGACAGGTCGCGGAGATTCAGGAAACGCAGCGCGGCCTGCGCCTGCGCGTGCAGGTCGAAGGCGCCGATCGGGTGCCGCTGGCCATTGAGATCAACGTGCGCGAAGGGGTTCGCATCGAAGGAGCCCGCCCGCTCTCGCCCGGTGTTTTTCTCCTGGAGCAGGGCGTCGCCACCCTCCGCGCGGGCACGGACGCCATCCGCATCGGCCCGGGTGCGGCCCCTCACCAGTACGTCTCCGTCCGCGGCGCGCTTCCCCGCATCCCGGGACAGACTCTATATCTCACCGGGTACACGCCCTTCGATCACACCATTGACTTCGAGGCTCTGGCGTAACCGTCCCGATACACAGCGCTGTTGACAGCCTACGGTCCGGTGAGTAGTATGAAAACATCACTGAGAAAGGAGGTGGTCCAGACTAGATGAGTACTGGTAGTAGCAATAATCCACAGCGCGAGGTGGCCGACTGTTAAAGTCGCCGTTCTGAAGTTGGGGCCTCGTTTCAGTGACGAGCCAAGGTTCATGTGGACCGGTCGCTGAGCGCTGAGCAACAGCCGTAAGGATTTCCTTTGGCTACCAGAAAGACCCCCGCCCGTCGGGATGACGGCCGGGGGTTTTTCGTTTTCGTGGGGCGCCCCCAGGCTGGGATTGGCTACGCTCCGTCTGCTACTTTGCGCCGCGATGATTTCACTTGCCGTGGCGTCGAAGGGCAGTTACTCTTTACCGTGCCGGATGCAACCCAATTGAGGAGGTAAAGGAGCGAATGCCACGACCGTATCCACCCATGTCGAACAATCAGGCTCTCGCCGCCGCGGCCAATGACGCCCATAATCACTGGGGCGGCGGGGGAGGAGTCCACAACTGTGGCAACCAGGGCACGGAGTACATCACTTATGCCCAAGCCTTAGCGGTGAAGAACAGTTGGATTCAAGCGGGTGGCGGAGCCATGATGGTGGGCGGCGTCAATTACAACCGGACGGCTTGCGATTCCCAATCCGCGATCGGCTACGAGATCGATCTCAAGCTGAATCCGGGCGGCCTGGCGGCAGCGTTCAACTACCACATCGCGATCGACACGCAAGTGGTCGAGCTGCCGCCTCAACCGAAGATCGATTCGCAGAAGGACTCCTGGCGAATTGTGAACAACTTGAGAAAACAGGAGTACAGGGACCGGCACGGCGGTTCCACGACGGGCTACTTCGATTTGCCCTTCAAGCCCTGGTAGTCCGATTCGTTCGCCCGCAGGCGCGCCAGGACCACGGCGGCCTGGCCGAGCGAAAGCCCGCCGTCGTTGGGCGGAACCCGCCGATGCAGCAGCAGGTGGAATCCATGGCTGCGGAGCAATGGCGCGGCGAGGCGCAGCAGGAGCACGTTCTGGAAGACGCCGCCGCTGAGGGCTACGGTCTCGATCCCCGTTTCCTCGCGCGCGCGAAGCGAGAGATCGAGAATCAACCCTGCAACGGCGGCGTGAAAGCGCCATGCCAGACCGCGCACATCCGCGCCCGCCGCGCGTTCCACAATGAGCGCAGCAAGCAACGGCGCGGGGTCGATCTCGATGGGCCCTCCACCGGAAAGCGCCCACGGCGGCGGCGGAGCTTCCCCGGGCTCGGCCATGGCTTCCAACTCGAGCGCGGCCTGGCCCTCGTAAGAAACCGTGCCGGGCAGCCCGAGTAGCACGGCGACCGCATCGAACAGGCGGCCCATGCTGCTGGTGGACACGGTGTTGATGCTCCGCCCGATCTGGCGTTCGAGCACCGCCGCTTCGGCCGGCGGGATGGGCAGCGCCGCTCTCAGGTTGGCCGCACGCAGGTGCGCAAAGGCCGTGCGGTAGGGGCGCCGGATGGCGGCGTCGCCTCCCGGCAGCGGGATGTAGCGCAGGTGCGCGTAGCGTTCGAACTCGCGGTAGCCGGCGAGGAGCACTTCCCCGCCCCAGATGGCGCCATCCGGACCGTAGCCGGTACCGTCGAATGCGAAAGCGATGACGCGCTCCCCATCGGGCACCCCGTTCTCCGCCATGACGGCGGCGGCGTGGGCGTGGTGGTGCTGCACTTCGATGCACGGGACGCCGCGCTCGCGGGCCTGCCGCCGCGCCCATTGTGACGACAGATAGCCGGGATGCAGATCCGCGGCGATAGCCGAAGGGCGAATATCGAAGAGCCTCTGATAGTGGGCGGAGGCGCTTTCGTAGGCGGCGAGTGTTTCCAGGCTCTCCATGTCGCCGATGTGTTGGCTCACATAGGCGCGGTTGGCCTGAGTCAGACAGAACGTGGCCTTCAGCTCTCCGCCGGCGGCGAAGACCGGCGGGCCCTCAAAGGGCAGCGCCACCGGATACGGCGCATAGCCGCGCGAGCGGCGAATGGGCAGTTCCCGGCCTTCGAAGAGGCGGACCACGGAGTCGTCGGCCACCTGGTGGATCTGCCGGTTGTGCAGCAGGAAACCGTCGGCCAGCGGGGCGAGTCGCTCCAAGGCCTCTTGATTGTCGCGAGCGATCGGTTCGTCACTGCGATTGCCGGAGGTCATCACCAGCGGAACTGCGTCCATCAGCAGTTCGTGCAGCGGTGTGTAGGGGAGCATCAGGCCGAGGTAGCGATGGCCGGGTGCGACCAACGGAGACAACGCCGCGCCGGGCTTCGCGGCGAGCAGCAGGATGGGCCGCTGCGGCGAGGCGAGGAGCGCGGCCTCGTCGTCGCTCACTTCGCAGAGACGCCGGGCGGCGGCGAGATCGGGAACCATCACGGCGAACGGCTTGCCGGCCCGGCCTTTTCGTTCGCGCAAGCGGCGCAGGGCGCCATCGTTGGCCGCGTCGCAGGCGAGGTGGAATCCGCCGAGTCCTTTGACGGCGACGATGGCGCCCTCACGAATCGCCCGCTTCGCAGCGAGCAACGCGGCTTCACCCTCGGCGGCGGCGCTTTCACCTGCGGCTGCGAACTCGAGACGCGGGCCACAATCGGGGCAAGCCGTCGGCTCGGCGTGAAAGCGCCGGTTAGAGGGATCGCGGTATTCGGCGTCGCAGTCAGCGCACATGGGAAAAGCGGCCATCGTGGTGAAGGGCCGGTCGTAGGGCAGGGCGCGGATGATCGTGAAACGAGGGCCGCAGTGCGTGCAGTTCAGGAACGGGTAGCGGTACCGGCGATCGGCCGGGTGAAAGAGTTCGCGGAGGCAGGCGCCGCAGATGCCGAGGTCCGCGGGTATGGAAGTGGAGATCGACTGGCCGCCGCCGCTCTCCTCGATGCGGAAATCGGCTTCGCCGGCGTCGAGTTCGCGCGGCTCGGCGGTGAGCGACTCAATCGCGGCGAGCGGCGGCGGATGGGCAGTGAGGGCGCCGGCGAAGGCGTCCAGAGCCTCCGGCGAGCCCTGCGCTTCGATCTCCACCCCCAGGGCGGAATTACGCACTCGCCCGGTGAGGCCGAGCCGGGTGGCGAGCGTGTACACGAACGGGCGAAACCCCACCCCTTGGACAACGCCGCAAACGAGGAAGTACCGGCGCAGCATGCACGGCTCAACAGATGCGCGGCAACTGCTCGCCGAGCTGCCGGGGCACGATCCGCGTGGCCCCGATGGCGGTGGTGCAGGCGAGCGTGCCCGCCGGGCCCTCGGTGACTGTGCCGATGATCCGCGCCTCCGCGCCGAGCGGATGCGCGTGCATTCGGGCGAGCACTGCGGCCGCGTCCGCGGGCGCGACGACGGCGGTGAGCTTGCCCTCGTTGGCGACATGCAGCGGATCGAGCCCCAGGAGTTCACACGCCCCTTGGACCTCGGGCCGCACGGGCAGTTGCCGCTCGTCGAGAAGGATGCCCACGCCCGCCGCCAGTGCGATCTCCTGCAGGGACGCCGCCAGGCCGCCGCGCGTCGGGTCGCGCATCATGCGAACGGCGCCGGGGACTTCCAGCATGCGGGCCACCAGCCCGTGAAGCGGTGCACAGTCACTCACGATCGGGCTTTCGAAAGAGAGCCCTTCGCGCACACTCATGATCGCCATACCATGGTCGCCGATGGTTCCGGACAGAAGCACGGCATCGCCGGGCCGAACTTGTCGAGGACCGAGGAGGAGTCCCTCGGGGACGAGGCCCACGCCTGCGGTGTTGATGTAGACGCCGTCACCGTGGCCCCGCTCGACTACTTTCGTGTCGCCCGTCACGATGGCTACGCCGGCGGCGCGGGCGGCGGCGGCCATGCGCTGCACGATGCCGCCCAGAGCGTCCAGGGCAAGCCCCTCTTCGAGAATGAAACCGGCGGTGAGGTAGAGGGGCCGCGCGCCGTTCATTGCCAGGTCGTTCACCGTTCCATTGATCGCAAGGTCGCCGATGGAGCCGCCGGGGAAGACCAGGGGCCGCACGACAAAGGAGTCGGTGGAGAGGGCGATGCGTCCGGCAGGAAGAGGGACGACGGCCGAATCGCCGAGGATCTCCAGGGCGGGATTGCGGAACGCCGGCAGGAACAGATGTTCCACCAATTCGGTGGAGAGCGCGCCGCCCCCGCCGTGCGCGAGTACGATGCGCGGATAGTCGCGAAGCGGGAGCGGGCAGGACCAATCGCTCATGCCGGGTTAACCAGACGGCCGTATTGATAGTACGCGGAGCAGGCGCCTTCCGCCGAGACCATCGTCGCGCCGAGCGGGTGACGCGGCGTGCACTCCGTGCCGAAGGCCGGGCATTGATTCGGCTTGAGAAGCCCTTGAAGGATTTCGCCGCTGTGGCAGAGCGGTGACTCCTGGGCGTGGACCTCGGTCACGTCGAAGCGTTGCTCCGCGTCGAGGTCCCGATAGGCCGCGTTCAGACGCCAGCCGCTGCCGGGGATCACGCCAATGCCTCGCCAGGCACGGTCGGTAGTTTCGAAGACTTCCGCGATGAGCTTCTGCGCGGGCTGGTTACCCTCCCGGCGAACCACGCGTTCGTAGGCGTTCTCCACGCGCGCCTCGCCGCTTTCCAGTTGGCGGACCAGGCGGCGGAGCCCCTCGAGGATGTCCAGGGGCTCGAAGCCGGCCACGACAATCGGGACACCGAACCGCTCGGCAAGCGGCGGATACTCGTGATAGCCCATCACGGAGCAGACGTGGCCGGCAGCCAGCAACCCGCATACGCGGCGCCGCGGGGAAGACAGCACCGCCGATACCGCGGGCGGAACCAGCACGTGCGAAACCAGGAGCGAGAAGTTGCTCACGCCGAGCCGCTTGGCCTGAAACGCCGCCATGGCGTTGGCGGGTGCGGTGGTTTCAAAGCCGATGGCGAAGAAGACCACTTCGCGGGCCGGGTTCTCCCGGGCGAGCTTCACCGCATCGAGCGGCGAATACACGATCCGCACATCTCCGCCTTCGCTCTTCACCTGGAACAGGTCGCCGCGGCTGCCCGGAACGCGCAGCATGTCGCCGAAGGAGCAGAAGATGACGCCGGGCCGGGCGGCGATGGCGAGAGCGCGGTCAATCATCTCGACGGGAGTGACACAGACCGGACAGCCGGGGCCGTGGATCAGCTCCACCGCGCCCCCAAGAAGCTCATCGATCCCGTGGCGAATGATCGAGTGGGTCTGGCCGCCGCAGACCTCCATGACCGGCCACGGCTGCCCGGCCGCGGCGCGGATTTCCCGAGCCAGAGCCTGGGCCAGCGTCCCATCACGAAACTCGGTGAGGTACTTCAAGGATGCGCTTCCTCACCGCGCCGGGCGGCCCGCCCTTCCACCAGGGAGTCGATCCATTGGTCAATCCCGCTGCCCATCTTGGCGCTCACCCGGTGCACGCCGATGCCGGGGCGGACGGCCTGCAGGGCGGCGCGGGCGGCGGCCTCATCGAATTCACAGGCTTCGGCGAGGTCGATCTTGGTCAGCAGGGCGGTGTCCGCGGAGTTGAACAGAGTGGGGTACTTGAGCGGCTTGTCCTCGCCCTCGGTAACCGAGAGGAGCGCCACCCGGAGGTCTTCTCCGAGATCGTAGCTGGACGGGCAAACCAGGTTGCCGACATTCTCGATGAACAGAAAATCGAAGCGCGCGAGATCCCAGCCTTCCAGATGCGCGGCGATCATCTCCGCCTCCAGGTGGCAGCGATTGACGGTGTTGATCTGCCGGACGGCGGCGCCGGAGGCGGCGATGCGGCGGGCGTCATTGTCGGTGGCCAGATCGCCGGTAAGGGCGGCCACCTGAAGACCGCGTTCGCGCATCCGGCGGAGCGTGACTTCGAGCAGCCGCGTCTTGCCGGCGCCGGGGCTTGAAACCAGGTTCAGCGTATACAGGCCCTGGGCCTGGAGGCGCAAACGGAGCGCACGCGCCAGTTCGTCGTTCTTGTTGAGGACGCCCTTACGGATTTCCAGGACCCGGGTTGTCATCGTCCTCCACTTCGATCTCAACCGATTCCAGGTCGAGTTCTTTTCCCCGGCGGAGGCCGCCGCAAAGTTCGCCGCACACGGGGCACACCAAGATGAGCTCCGGTCCGGCCTCCCGTTCCTCCTGGCAGCGGCCACAGTAGACCACGGCCGGAACCTCCTGAATCCGAAGGACGGAATTGGACAGGAGCGTGCCTTCAGTTGCTATACCGTAACAGAATTCGAGGGCATCCCGCACCACTCCGGAAAGAGCACCGAGGCGAAGATGGACGGCGGTAACGCGGCGGACGCCCGAGCGGGGCAGTGAGGCGAGAGCGGTCTCGACGAGAGCGTGTGCGATGGAGAGTTCGTGCAACCTACCGACTACTGTACGCCGCCGCTGCGTTCGGCTAGGGGACTTCGAGCGGCATCGTGACCTGCACCGGTATGCCCGCCAACCCCTTGAAGAAGGGCGTCACAGTGGCGAAATTGTAGCCGGATATCTTCACGCGCACACGCGCCGCATTGGTGTTTTGGCCGGTAATGGCGACCTCGACCTGGCTGGATTTCAGGCCGAAGAACGGTTTCGGCGTCGTTCCCGACGCGATCGTGGACTTGCCGTACAGCACGATGTTTGTGATGGCGGTCGCATTCAGGATCTGCACTCCACCGGAGCGGGTGGCAAAGCGGACCCGTTCCGCCAGGGACTGGTGAATGAAGAGAAACTGCGCCAGGTCGATCACCGACAACAGCAGAAACAGAAAGGTGACCGTGGTCAACGCAGCTTCCACCAGAACGGCGCCGCGTTGGCCGGGGCGCCTGCCGGCGTGAGGATTAGGCGGGAGCATAGCGTCCTATGTAAGGGAACCAACACACGGGCGTGTTGAGAACGATGTTCCCCATCGCTTTCAGCGTGTAGTTCTTCATGCCCACTCGAATGCGGGCCGGCACGCCCATTTCAAACACCGCCACTACCTCGATATTGGCCGTCGTCAGTCCGGGAGCCAGGGGCGTCGTGCCACCGGCGATGTCGCCGTACACCACCAGGTTCTTGACGCGATCCTGGAATTGCGTGGTCGGCGTGGAGGTCAGTGACTCGTAGGTCTCCACCGACGCATAGCGCGCGCCGGCGCGCACCGCGTTGACCAGCCGGTTGTAGACGAAGAAGCTGTAACCGAAGTGGAAAGTCCCATAAAGCAGCGGGAACAGTAAGGTGAAGCTCAGGGCAAACTCTACGATCGCGTTGCCCCGGCGGTTGTTGCGGTTACGGCGAAGAAGGGATCTCATGGCGAATCTACTCCGTCAAACGGACAACGAACGAACCGTTCGTTCCGTCTCCCACGCCAGGCCGCAAGCTGCCTTGGACGTAGGGCCCAATGTACTCCGCGCACCACGCCTGGTTGCCGCCGTTGCCGTACTGGTTCGTGGGCCGCAGAAAGAACGCCCCGATCCCGACAATGCGGTTGTTGGAGCCCATGGGCGAACCTCCGTCGTTGATCGGCGCGGCGATGATCCTGCGACGGTTTCCGGTACCGCTCGCGATGTAATCCGCGTAGGTCGCAGCCGTTGTGTTGGTGTCCTGTGCGATGCGGTCTTCCAGGCTGTCCAACTGGCTCTGCTTGGCGCCGCCGGTCATGGTGACAATGTCGCCGATGCCGCGCTGAATCGTCTGATAGTCCTCTTCAATGGTGAGCCGGATGTTGTTGGCGCTGCTCTCCTCGATGTAGCCGCGCTCGGAGCCGCCGGCCGCCTCAGCCATATTGAGAATCGCCATTTTTCGGTCGCCCGGGCACATGTTGCTTCCGGCCCCGTGTTTGTTGCCCATCGTCGGATTCGAGGGCCAACGCAACGTGTAGTGGTCGCCGCGTTGCAAGCCGAAATCGGGCGGTGTGGCGTTGTGGGCGTAGGGCGAGAACGGAAACAGCCCCTCGCGCCAGATGGTTTTCGCCACCTGTGCGGCCACGGAACGCGACTGCACGGGTGTCTGGTATTTCTTCACCAGCACAGGCAGGAAGAACATCTTCACCTGCTGGGTGGAGGTGACTCGCGCCCACCGGTGACCGCTTGCGTTGGACGGCGTGACGGCCCAGGGTCCCGCGCCGTTGGCGGCGAACTCCACGGTGGGCGCGCTCGTCGTGGTGCTATTGAAGTTCCACTTGAGCCCCGTGGCCGCCGCGGCGGCCTTCGCCCGGGCGATCCCGGCGCTGGTGCCGTCCAGTTCGAGCGCCGCCGACACCGATGCCGAATCGACGAACGCCTGCAACTCGCTCTTGGCGATGTACATCTTGCCCATGTCGATGGCCACGCCCATTCCTGAGACCAACACAATCGCGCTCACCGACGTCGCCACCAGCACGTAGCCGCGCTGCCGGACCTGTTTCAAATACCGCATGGGCCCCCTTTCCGCGGGTTCCGCTATGGACAGTATCGGAGGGTTGCGCCATTCCGACACTACGTTGAATCCCTTAGTTCCCCGGCCTTGTGGCTGTATCCAGGCGTCTGCACCGAGCGTACTCCGGTCCCCCTGTGTTCTCATCGAGAGGAACGGGATCTACCTTTATGGTTCGACGATCTTTCCTCCTTTCCCTCGGTGCTGCCGCCGCCTCCGCCTCCGACTACCGGGCCTCGAAAGAGCCCGGCGCCGTCCCGGCCTGGGAGGCGCCCCTCTTCGATCTGCCCAAGTTCTCGAAGTCCCCGATCATCGTCCGGAAGATCGAGTTGCTCGAACTCGGCAAAGCCTACTTCGTCCGGGCCGTCTCGGCGGACGGAGTGGAGGGTCTCACCCGGGTCAAGCAACTGGACGAGTACTTGCCCATGCTGACCCTCGTCGCCATGCCGTTCTTTGCCGGTAAGGACGTTCGGCAGCTCGAATCGCTGGTGGACCAGTTCTACATCAAGAACTACAAGCTCGCCGGCCAGGCGCTGTGGGCCCCGGCCGCTTATGTGGAGCAGGCGCTTTTTGACCTGTTCGGCCGCACCGTGAACAAGCCCGTGAGCACACTGCTGGGCGGGGCGAAGCGCAAGCAAATCCCGGTGTATCTGTCCGGTTCCGGGCGTGAAACCACGGCGGAGGCGGAAGTGGATGTCTACGAGAAAGGGCTCGCCCAGACCGGCGCCCGCGCGGTGAAGTTCAAGATCGGCGGACGCATGTCGCGCAACGCCGACACCTACGCCGGGCGCACGGAGACGATGCTCACGCTCGCCCGCAAACGGTACGGCCCCAGGATCGCGATCTACGTGGACGCCAACGGCAGCTACAACGCCGCCAAGGCCATCGAGATGGGCAAACTGCTCAAAGAACTCGACTGCGCCTTCTTCGAAGAGCCGTGCCCGTGGGAGGAGATCTCCGAGACCAAGCGCGTCGCCGACGCCCTGGACATCCCGATCGCTTTCGGCGAGTGCGATTCCAGCCTCTGGAAGTTCCAGCACATGATCGAGACCCGCGCCCTCGATATCGTGCAGCCGGACCTGAACTACAACGGCGGCTACATCCGGTCGGCTCGCGTGGCGCGGATGGCGGCCAAGGCGGGACTGCCCATCACCCCGCACAACACGCAGACCGGAGTTTCCTCCGCGATCCTGCTGCACTTCGCGGCGGCGATTCCCAACACCGGACCGTTCATGGAGTACGTCTATCGCGGCAAGTACGACCACGCGCCCTGGTTCACGCCCCATTTCCCGATCGACAACGGCGCCATCGCGGTTCCCGAGGGGCCGGGCCTGGGCGTCACCGTCGATCCGGCGTATCTGGCCAAGGCGCGGGTCGTGGCGACAACCGGGGTGTAGACTGATCATGTCCCTTTCCTTTGAAAAACTCCAGGGAACCTACCTGAACGATCTCCTGGCGCAGCCGGCCGCGCTGCGGCGGACGGCGGAAAGCCTGGCGCCCGAACCCGCGCTGGAGGCCGTGGCCGGCAATCTGCGCGCGGGCCGGCTGCATCGCGTAGTGCTCACGGGTATGGGCGGCTCCTACCACCTGCTCACGCCGCTGCACCTGCGGTTGACGGCCGCGGGCTTCGATTCGATCCTGGTCGAAACATCGGAACTGCTACACGCGATGCCGGCGCTGCTCCACCCCCGCAACGTGGTCCTGGCGCTATCGCAATCGGGCGCGAGCGCGGAGATCGTACGGCTGATCGAGCACGAGGGTCCCCTCTACCTCGGGGTCACCAACACGCCCGGCTCGCCCTTGGCGCGGAAGGCCCACGCGGTGGTGTTCACGCAAGCCGGCGAAGAAGGCGGCGTGGCGTGCAAGACTTCGGTGACGGCGCTGGTAGCGCTCGATTGGGTGGCGCGGCACTTCGAAGCCGGGCTGCTCGAGAAGTGGGACCCGAGCCGGGCGGCAGACGCCTATCTTTCGCGATGGCGGGAGCACGTCGCGGCGCTGGTGTCGCAACTCGACGGGGTGGAGCGGGCGTTCTTCACAGGCCGGGGTCCTTCGATGGCGGCCGCCGGACTGGGAGCGATGTTGCAGAAAGAGGCGGCGCACTTCCACGGCGAGGGGATGAGCAGCGCCGCTCTCCGCCACGGGCCTTTCGAAATGCTCGGCCCGGGTTCGCTGGCGGTCGTGTACGAGGGCACGGTTGGCCGGAACCTGAACATCCGCCTGGTTGACGACGTGCGGGCCACCGGCGCGAAGAGCTTCCTGTGCGGGCCTTCGGCGGAGGACGGACCGTTCCGGCTCAGCGAAGCGAATCCGGTGTTGGAGCTGCTCCCCGCGCAGATGCTCTCACTCGCCGCCGCGTACCGGGCGGGCCGGGAGCCGGGGAAGTTCGAGCGGATCACGAAGGTGACGGACGCCGAGTAGGATCAGATCGAACCCTGTGAGCCGTCGATTCTCTGACCGGTGAGCAGGCCTACGCAGCGGGCGGTGTGGAAGCGGACGTCGCGGGCCCGCAGGACAGCGCCGGCCGCCGACACGGCGCCCGCGAGCACGGCCTTCAGCCGGAAGCTCAGGCCGGCGCCGGCCCCGTGATGCTTGGCGACATAGGCGGCGGCGGAGTGCGCCATGTCCGCCGAAACGGCGGCACGCACGTCGGGCGGAACGTCCTCCGGCTCCGCCACGTAACAGGCGCGCGCTTCCGGCACGGGGAGAATCTTCTTGCCCGCGTGGCGCAACTGCCAGCAGAGCTCGAGATCGCCCCAGTGGTTCGCCAGGCGCTCGTCGAAATAGTTCATGCCCCGAACGAACTCCTTGCGAACGATCAGCGCCCAGGCGGCCACCCATTCCAGGTCCGGGCCGGCGGGCTTCGGCGCGGGGTGGACGCCGCTTCTCCATAGCCGGTAGAGGTCGGCGGGCGTGGGCAAGGGGTAGTTCGGCTGCGCGGGTTCGAAAACCGCGGTGGCGGCGCCGGTCTGCGGTGCGCCATGCAACGCCTCGATGAGCCGCGGCACGGTGGTGGGTTCGACCTCCACGTGCGGATCGAGCAGCAGGAGGAACTCCCCCGTGGCGGTGCGCGCGCCGATGTTACGGGCCTTGGCCAGACCGAAGTGACGCGGCAGCTTGAGAAACGTGGCGGCCGGGAATTCGGACTCCAGTTGCGGCGTGCCGTCGCGCGAGCCGTTATCCACCACGATGACCTCGAAGGCTTCCCGATTCTCCGAGCGCTCGAGAGCACGCAGGCAGCGGCGCAGCGCCTCCGCGCAGTTGAAGGGCGCCAGCAGGACGGAGGTCTTGGGCAGGGAGGGCTTCTCTTCCGGCATCGGCGGCATCAGATCAGTCCCTCCGCGCGGAGGTCTTCCAGCATCTCTTCCGAAGTCCTGGCTGGGTAGCCGTAGATCCAAAAAGGATCTTCGAGTTCACTCTCCCAGACCCGCAGTCCGGGGGCGGTGAGCGCGGCGCGGAAGCGCTCGTCCAACTCCTTCACCTCTTCGTCGAGTCCCGCGCGCGAGATCTCCGCGCGAAGGTCGAGATCGTTGCGATAGTCGTACAGGCCAAATTGGTATCCGCTCTCCACTTCGTCGACGAACAAGCGGTATTCCTCGATCAGGCGATGATTCACTGCCGCGGCCTCCTCGCCTGTCGTTTGAAATACATCTCGCCGTCGCGGGGAATGAAAAACGTGCGGATGGTGCGGTCAGGATTGTAGGCCCCAAACCAGCCCTTGCCCCGGTGGAAGCGCGTGATCACGCCGTCCTCGCGCACGAACTCCACTACCTGCGCGGAGAGCCTGGCGTCGCGCAGGTCCTGGGCCATGCGAAGGTAGTCGTCCTTGGAAACGTTCCCGAACTCGCGCACGTGTTTGAGGTAATGGGAATCGAGGAGGGACCGCGAGCGGAAGCCGGGCGACTGGGCGGCGAGGCCGGCCGCGAGGCACAGCAGGGCGGCCAGCGCAGCGAGGCGGCGGAGTGCGGCGGGCATGCGTTTGCCTAGTTTACTCCTCGCTGGAGTTGCTGACACGAAGCACGGCGAGAAACGCCTCCTGCGGAATCTCGACGCGGCCCACCCGCTTCATGCGGCGCTTCCCTTCCTTCTGCTTCTCGAGCAGCTTCCGTTTGCGCGAGATATCGCCGCCGTAGCACTTGGCCAGCACGTTCTTGCGCATCGCCGGGATGTTCTCGCGAGCCACGATCTTCGAGCCGATGGCCGCCTGGAGGGCGACCTCGAACATCTGGCGCGGGATCAGCTTGCGCAGGCGGTCGATGAGAGCCTTGCCGCGGTCGAAGGCGAACTCGCGGTGGACGATGATGGAGAGCGCGTCGATCGGGTCGCCCGCCACCAGCACGTCGAGCTTCACCATGGGGGAGACCCGGTGGCCGGAGAGGTGGTAATCGAGCGACGCGTAACCGCGGGAGGCCGATTTCAGACGGTCGTAGAAATCGAGCACGATTTCATTCAACGGCAGCTCATAAGTGAGTAACACGCGGCCGGTGCCGATATACTCGAATTTCTTCTGCACGCCGCGCTTTTCTTCGAGTAACTTCAGGATTTCCCCGAGCGAGTCCTCGCGAGTAATCACGGTCGCATCGATGATCGGCTCTTCCACTTGCTCGATATCCGCCTGGTCCGGCCACTTAGTGGGGTTATCGACCTCGATCAAGTCGCCGCCGCGCGTCGTGACCCGGTAGCGGACGCCGGGCGCGGTGGTGATCAGATCGATCTGAAATTCCCGCTCCAGCCGCTCCTGGACGATCTCCAGATGGAGCAGTCCCAGAAAGCCGCAGCGGAAACCGAAGCCGAGAGCGGCGGAGTTTTCGGGCTCGAAGTTGAAGGCGCTGTCGTTCAACCGGAGCTTCTCGAGAGCGTCGCGCAGCAAACCGTGTTCGTGGCTCTCCACCGGATAGAGACCGGCGAAGACCATGGGCTTGATCTCCTGGAAGCCGGGCAGCGGCTCGCCGGCGGGCTTGGCGTCGTCGGTAATCGTGTCGCCCACCTGGGCGTCCGATACGGTCTTGATGTTCGCGAACAGGAAGCCGGCCTCGCCCGCCGACAGTTCATTGCATGGGACCGGTTTGGGCGACTGGTAGCCCAGCCCTTCCACTTCGTACGCGCGGCCGTTCGACCAGAGACGGATCTTCTGGCCAAGCCTCACCGTGCCGTCGACGATGCGGGCGAGGATGATCACGCCGCGATAGGCGTCGAACCAGGAGTCGAAGATCAAGGCGCGAAGCGGCGCGTTGGGATCGCCCTTTGGAGGCGGCACGGTATGGACGATGGCTTCGAGGATTTCGTGGATGCCCGCGCCCTGTTTGGCGCTGGCCAGGATGGCGGTGGAGGCGTCCAGGCCGATCACCTGTTCGATCTGCTCGCGGATGCGGTCGGGCTCGGCGGAGGGCAGGTCGATTTTGTTGATGACCGGAATTAGTTCCAGGTTGTGATGCAACGCCAGATAGGTGTTGGCGAGAGTCTGCGCCTCCACGCCTTGCGATGCGTCAACCACCAGCAGCGCTCCCTCGCAGGCCTGGAGGCTGCGCGAGACCTCATAAGTAAAATCGACGTGGCCGGGCGTGTCGATGAGGTTCAACTGGTAGAGGTTGCCGTCGTCCGCTTTGTATTCCAAACGCACGGCGTGAGCCTTGATGGTGATGCCGCGTTCGCGTTCCAGGTCCATCGTGTCGAGGACCTGCTCCATCATCTCGCGCTGGGAGAGCGCGCCGGTGGTTTCGAGCAGGCGGTCGGCCAGCGTCGACTTGCCGTGATCGATGTGGGCAATGATGGAGAAGTTTCGGATGTACGCGGGATCCATGCGATAGAATGGGCGTCGGTCCCCTCATTATCCCATATGGCATTCGAGCACGTTCTTTTTGAGGCCGGCGCGGGCGGAATCGCCGTGTTGACCGTGAATCGCCCGGCGAAGCTGAACGCTCTCAACCGCGGCGTGCTGACGGAGCTGGAAGAGGTTCTGGGGCGCATGGAAACCGATCCGTCGCTGAAGGCGTTGATCGTCACCGGCGCCGGCGAGAAGGCCTTTGTCGCGGGAGCGGACATCTCCGAATTGGCGGCGGCGTCCCCCGTCGAAGCACATGATCTTTCGCTCAAGGGGCAGCGCCTGTTCCGGCGCCTGGAACTGCTGCCCAAGCCGGTGGTCGCCGCGGTGAACGGGTTTGCGCTCGGCGGGGGCCTCGAACTTGCGATGGCCTGCACGGTGCGCATCGCCTCGCCTAACGCCCGGCTGGGCCAGCCCGAAGTGAAGCTCGGGATCGTCGCCGGCTATGGCGGTACGCAGCGGCTGCCCAGGCTGGTGGGGCGCGGGCGCGCCATGGAACTGCTGCTTACCGGTGAGCCGGTGGATGCGGCCGAGGCCTATCGCATCGGGCTGGTGAACCGCGTGGTGGAGCAGCCGGAGTTGCTCGACACCGCTCGCGCGATGCTGGCGAAAATGCTGGCTAACGCGCCCATCGCCGTGCGCCTGACCATGGAAGCGGTGGACGTCGGCATGAGCGTGGGCCTGGAGGAAGGGCAGCGCTACGAGGCGGCGGCCTTCGCGGTGACGGCGGCTACGGCGGATAAGCAGGAAGGAACGCGCGCGTTTCTGGAAAAACGCGCGGCGATATTTGCGGGTAAGTAGATGAATACCTTCGAAGGGCAATTAGACGCGCGCGGGCTCAAGTTCGCGATCTTAGTAAGCCGGTTCAATAGTTTCATCACCGAACGGCTGTTAGGCGGCGCGATGGACGCGCTCAAACGCGCCGGCGCGAGCGAGGCGGACATCGAGTTGGTGAGGGTTCCCGGTTCGTGGGAGATGCCCATCGTGGCCGCGGAGCTGGCGCGCCAGAAGCGGCACGACGCGGTGATCTGCCTGGGGGCCGTCATTCGCGGTGAAACTCCCCACTTCGATTACGTCGCCGGCGAGGCAGCCAAGGGTCTGGGCCAGATCTCCATGCAGACCGGAGTGCCGGTTGCATTCGGCGTTCTGACCACGAATACCCTGGAGCAGGCCATCGACCGGGCGGGCGCTAAAGGCGGCAACAAAGGCTTCGACGCCGCGATGACCGCCATCGAGATGGGTCAACTGATGCGCCGTTTGCGCGGCGGGAACGGCTGAGGCGGGATGGCGTCGCGCAGGAAGTCCCGCGAACGCGCCCTGCAAGTTCTGTTTCAGTCGGACCTGCGCCACCAGGCGGTGGAGGAAGCGATCACCGCTTTCTACGATTCCCTGCACAGCGAAGAGGACGACCCGCAAGGCCGCATGGAGTCTGACCGGTTCATGGAGGAACTCGCGGCCGGCGCTTTCGCCCAACGGGAGACGATCGACCGGCTCATCGGCGAAGTCTCCGAGCACTGGCGCGTGGAGCGAATGCCTGCCGTCGATCGCAACATCCTGCGGCTGGCGGTGTATGAGATGCGAACCGGAAAGACGCCGCCCGCGGTCGTCATCGACGAGGCACTGGAACTCGCGCGCAAGTTCGCCGGCGATGAGAGCGTGGCGTTCGTTAACGGGTGCCTGGACGCGGTGCGAAAACGGGGAGCGGCGGAGTGAGTAGAGTTCTGGTCACCGGCGGCGCCGGCTTCATCGGCTGCCACCTGGTGCGGCGGTTGTTGTCGGACGGCAACGAAGTCATTGTCCTTGACAACTTCTACCGGAGCACCCCGGCGGCGCTGGGCGACTTATCGGACCGGGTGGAGGTTGTCGAGGGCGACATACGGGATCGCGAAACGTTGCGGCGAACGTTTCGGGGAGTCGAAACCGTGTATCACTTAGCCGCCCAATCCAACGTGCTCGGCGCACTTACGGACATCGATTATTCGTTTTCGACCAACGTCATCGGGACCTTCGAGGTGCTGAGCGCAGCCGAGGCCTCCGGCGTGCAGAGAGTCGTCTACACGTCCTCGCGGGAGGTGTACGGCGAGGCGCAGGCGCTCCCGGTTTGGGAAGACGCTCCGCTGAATGCGAAGAACGCATACGGCGCGAGTAAGCTGGCCGGGGAGTTGTATTGCCGGGTCTTCGCGAGCCGGGGCTTGCAGACGGCCGTGCTCCGCCTGGCCAACGTCTACGGCCCGGGCGACCGGGACCGCGTCATTCCCCTGTTCCTCGATGCCGCCAAGGCCGGCAAACCGCTCCGGCTCTACGGGGGCGGCCAGGTTCTCGATCTCATCCGCGTGGACGTCGTGGTGGAAGCTCTCGCGCGGGCCGGCGACGGCCGGCCGGTGCCGGTCCCCGTGAACGTCGGCAGCGGGCGCGGGACCACGGTTCGGGAACTCGCCCAGCGCGTGCTGGGATTGACGGGTTCGGCCTCACTCCTGGATGTTCAACCGGCCAGAAGCTTCGAGACCAGCGCTTTCGTTGCCGGTGTGCGCCGGTGCGAAGAAGTACTCGGGCTTCGTGTGGAACAGGACGACCCGTTGTCCCTGCTACCCCAAATGGCCGCCGGCTGAACTACCGGGCCGCCACACCGTCCAACGTGATCTCCGTTCTCGCGGCGATCACCGGCTCCAGACGGAGCCCCTTGATGGCGCCTGTCTCGGCGAGGTGCGAAGGCTTGATCGACTGGTAGCACGCCTGCACCTCGACGCGGGCTGCGGCGCCCTGGATCACGTACTTCGTCACGTGGCTGCCTGGCTTGAACCCTTTGTCGCCGCCCGTGCCGGAAGGCATCACGCGCGCGCCAAACTCACTGCGGCGCGGGTCGAAGCCGCGCGGGAGAATGCGGTTGTCTTTGCGGTACGCTGCGGCTTCGATCAAGGAGAGCGTCGGCCGGCGCTGTGCGTCAAGGTATTCGGCTTCGTAGACCTGGACCTGGCCGGGCGAATCGACGACTGCCAGGTGCGGACGGAATTCGGCGCCGGCCAGGAGTTCACCTCGATTCGGATCCCACGCGCCGGATTCGAAGATCACGGAGCCTCGCGCATCGAACGCTCGTACGTGCAGCCAGAGCCGGCGGCTTGGATAGGCGGTGGGCAGTTTGTGACCGGTCAGGTTCACAACAGTGACGTCGACCACCGTCGTCCCCTTCGAAGCACTTCCGTGCGCGCTGAGTGAGAGCGCCCGGGTAAGATTCGCGGCCGCCCGCCGGGCCGTCACTTCGGCGCCCAGGAGCGGAGGGACCTGGTAGTTGGCGCCGACGAACAGGTGCAGGCCGAAGGGCGTGCGAGGTTTCGTCGGCGGGAATGGTCCGCCAGGCGGACGGTGTGCGATGTAGGAGGCCGCGTCCTCGCCGGCTGCCGTGGCCAGCCGTTCGACATGGCAGGACTGACAGGCGACGCCCTCCTCCGCCCAAGCGCTCGAGATCCACTCGAAATACGGCGCCTGCTCGACGAACTCCGTTCCTTCGGGTGTGCCCTGGGGATGAGTGATGACTGTGTGGCAGGTAGCGCAAAGCGCCGCACTGAGAATGTGCGAGGCGTGTGTCGGAGTCAACCCGGTGTGATGCTCCATAGGCATCGTGAATGGCTTCAGGTGTGGGCCGAACGCTCGATTCTCACCCGAAAGCGCAAAATTGCCCGAGAAGGATGCCCGTGCTCCAAGGTTCCGATCGCTGATCTGGTGGCACACCGAGCAGGTGACGCTCTCCTCCGTCGAACCCGCCGGCGCGTGGCAGCCGAGGCACTTGGCGTCCACCGCGGTTCCGGCCCTTTGGCTCTCGTAGCGAACGCGCGCCAGGAAGTAGGGGTCCGTGGCCGCCTTGGCCATCATCGAGTCACGCCAGAGCGCATACGGCGCGATCGAAGGCCCCTCCTTCCACGCCGCGTTTTCCGGCGGCGAGAGCCTGCCGTGGCACATCGCACAATTGTTCGACGAGGGAAACCGCACCGGCTGCGCGCTCGCATAAGGAACGCCGAAGAGCGCCGCCGCCAGCAGAAATCGGACCGGCATATCCTAATCCTCCCACTGTTGGAGTGATGCGATCCGGCCCCGCGCAGTGACGCCCGCATCCTTGCTTTGACGCACCGCCGAACTTAGCCGTACTCTTGTGGGAATGCGTATGATCCTGATGATTGCCGGCGGGCTGCTCTTGGTCTTGCTCCTCGCCGTACTGGGGCTTTTCGCCTGGGGCTCGTCCATGCCCGAGGCGCATCACGTCACCGTTTCGGAAACGATCCCTGCGCCGCTTCAGGAGGTCTACGAACGCCTTCGTAAGGCCGAGGACTATACGCGCTGGCGCTCAGGGCTCAAGTCCGTGGAGGTCATCGACGCCGGCCGTTGGATCGAGAACAACGACGCCGGGCGCATGCCGCTGCGGGTCCTGGAAGCCGCGCCGCCAAAGCTTCTGGTGGTGAAGATCGACACGGATCAACTCCCGTTCGAAGGGGTCTGGACCTATTCACCCCAGGAGGCAGACGGAGGGACCAGGGTCGAGATCACCGAGGACGGCCGCGTCAAGAGCGCTATGTTTCGCGCGCTCGGGCGGCTGTTCTTCCCCATCGACAAGACCGCGCGTACCTACCTCGCCGACCTGCAGCGGTCCTTTTCGAACCCGCGATAATGTTTCCCCTTGACTTGTTCTAGACAACTAGTACACTAGAAAATCGAGAGGAACAGTAAAGGTGCCTTAAAGCGATGCCCTCGGCCTTGGCGATACAGCTCGATCTGGCCAGCGGCGTTCCGGCCTACCGACAGGTGATCGATCAAATACTGATGGCGATCTCCACGGGTGTGCTGGCGCCGGGTGGGCAGTTGCCGACGGTTCGGCAACTGGCGGTGGACTTATCGATCAACCCGAACACCGTGGTTCGTGCCTACCGCGAGTTGGAGATTCGGGGGATCTTGACCACGCAGCAGGGGATTGGCACGTTCGTCAGCCGCACCCAGGTGCCGGCGAACGACGCCCTGCGGCAGAAACGGCTCAACCAGATGACGGGCGAGTTCGTCGCTCGCGCTGGGAGGGAAGGATTTACGTTGAGCGAGCTGATCGAGCGCCTGGAGGAGCTCTCAGCGGAGAAGAGGTCCGAATCATGACATCGAATTCGGTTTCGCATGTCGGCAAGGGGCTCGCCTGCGAGAAGGCGGCGTTCCAGTACGTCAGTCCGATCGGCGTGGCGCTGTGCGTGGTTTTCGCCGTCTCCGGCGCGCTGGCGACCGCGGCTACGAAAACGCCCGGGGTTGCCATCGCCGGGTTTGCGATCGGCGTGTATTGCCTGTTCGCGATCCGGGTGGCAAACCAGTGGGAGAAGGTCGCCGTGCTGCGCCTGGGACGGTACGCGGGACTGCGCGGGCCGGGGCTCTTCCACATTATTCCGGTGGTGGACCAACTCAGCCGGTTCGTCGACCAGCGCGTGCGGGTGACGGATGTGACCGCCGAGGCGGCGCTGACGCAGGACACGGTGCCGGTGAACGTGGACGCGATCGTGTTCTGGGTGGTTTGGAACGCGGAGAAGGCCATCCTGGAGGTGGAAAACTACTTTGACGCCATCACGTTGAGCGCGCAGACGGCGCTGCGGGAGTCGATCGGCCGGCACATGCTGGCGCAAATGATCACCGAACGCGAGTCGCTCGGGCGGGAGTTGCAGCGGATCCTGGACGAGAAGACGAACCCTTGGGGTGTGACGGTGCAGTCGGTGGAGATCCGCGATGTGAAGATTCCGCAGGACTTGGAAGATGCGATGTCGCGCCAGGCGCAGGCGGAGCGGGAGCGGCAGGCGCGGATCATTTTGGGTACTGCGGAAACGGAGATCGCTGATAAGTTCGCCCAGGCCTCGACCGTCTATCAGAATAATGGTGTGGCGCTGCACCTGAGGGCAATGAACATGTTGTACGAAGCGATCAAGGAGAAGGGTTCGATGGTGATTGTGCCCTCCTCCGCAGTCGAGACGATGGGTTTGGGAGGAATGTTGGGAACCACCTCCCTGTCGAAGCGGAACCCGGAATGAAAGGCAGGCGTGCAATGAGACTCTTCGACCGGAACGATCTGGCGATGGCCCTGGCGGTGTTGGTGTGCCTGCTGGCCTCCGCGCCGCGAGCGTTCGAACTGCGTCTGCCCACGCCCCAGTTGCCCAGCTTCGAAGCGATCGAACTGCGGCTACAAACCCTCTCCCTCCGCATCCGCTAAAACCGGGGACGGACGAGACGTTCCCCTTATACGAACCGGCCCAACTATAAGAGAAACGGGAAAACGTCTCGTCCGTCCCCGGTTTTAGAGCCAGCGCCAGATTTCGCGCCAAGTGGGTTCTTTTCCGTACATGAGAGTGGCCACGGCGAAGATCTTGCCGGCGGCCAGGCGCAGCAGCCAGATACCGGCCAACAGCAGGACCACGGCCAGCGGGAACTCCCACCAAGCCACCTCACTCGTCGTCAGGCGCATCGAGAGCACTGCCGGAGAACTCATGGGCAGCGCGCCCAGCACCTTCATCAGCGGCATCTCGGGGTCTTTCAGCCCATAGAACGCCGTCATCATGGGCACCATCGGGAAGAACATGAACACGCCGCGCTGGGAGGTGTGGGGGTCGTCGATGGTGGCTGCCACCGCGCCGAAGAACGCGAACCAGAACAACAGGCCCAGGAACGCGAGGGTGACGAACTGCAGGAACAGCAGCGGGTTGGTTGCCTGCATGGGCAGTTCCACCGGGCGGCCGAGCAGCGCGGGCGCCAGGAACGCGAGGAACCCGGCGATCACGTAAACCACCATATAGAGGAGCGAAAAGCCGGCGATGCCGAGGATCTTGCCGTCGATCCAGGCCTGCGGCGAGATCGCCGCGATCACCTGCTCGGTCACTCGCTGCTGCTTCTCGCCGGTGATCCCCGCGAACAGGTAGGCGTTGCCAATAAACACCGACATCAGCATCAGCCCGATCAGTATCCCGGCCAGCGCCGCGCCGCTCGAAGCGCCGTCGCGCTTGGGATTCGCGGGCGTCCAATCCACCTTCACCGGCGCGCCGATCATGGCCAACTGCGCCGCGGAGATGCCGCTCGCCTTCAACCGCTCCTGCTGGCGCGCGGCGGTGAGCGCCTCACGGATCTCGCCCACCCAGGATGCGCGGCTTCGGGAAATAACACGCGCGGTATCTGAGGAATCGAGCACCAGCACTCCATCCAGTTTCTTGTCGATCACCATCGTCCGCAGCGCCGCTTCTTCGCGCCCGCCGGCCGGCTCCAGTTTGACCTTGCTTTCGCCGCTGAGCTGAAAAGCCACCCGGTCCGGGTTGACCACTGCCACCCGGATGTCCGGCGACACGCGCTCCGCGAACGACTTGAACAGATCGACACCCAGCCCGATGGCGATCACCATGGCGAAAGAAACCAGGATGTCCCTCAGCTTGAGGTACCGCAGGAACTCCCAACGCGCGACTTCGAGAGCGGTCCTCATACCTGTTCCTCCTGCGCCGCCACGCCACCCGAAACCGCGCGCACGAAAATGTCGTGCAGGCTCATCCGCTCGCTGTGCACTTCGGCGATGTCGTACTGCGCCGCGGCGAAGCGCAGCAGGTCGCTCAGCGACGCCCCGGCCCGCGCCAGCACGTGCACCGCGGCGCCCTCCGTCTCGACGTCGGCCACGGCGGGGTGCGAGCGCAGCGGCGCCAGGTCGCACTCCCCGCGCACCGTCAGGCTGAGTTTCGACCCGACCGCCACCTGCGTCCTGATTTCGCCGATCGACCCATAGAGCACCGCGCGGCCCTTGTTGATGAGCAGCATGCGATCAGCCAATCGTTCCACCAGGTTCATCTGATGGGCATTCATCAGGATCGTGGTGCCCTGGTCGCGCAGGCCGCGAATCATGTCGACAAACAGCTCCTGGTTCACCGGATCGAGCCCGCTGAAGGGCTCGTCGAGAATCGCGAACGGCGGATTGTGAAGGATGGAAGCCACGAACTGCACCTTCTGCTGATTGCCCTTCGACAGTGCATCCAGCTTTTCCTTCGCGCGATCCCGCAGCCCCACGCGCTCCAGCCATGCCTCGGCCGATCGCGCCGCCGCCTTGCGATCCATCCCCCGCAGGGCCCCAAAATAGGTCAGCGTCCGCAGGATGGGCTGGTCCTTGTACAAACCTCGATCTTCCGGCAGATACCCAACGTCTTCGGGGCGCGGCTGGCCAGCGCGGCCGTTGATCGCCCACCGGATGGATCCGCTGTCCGGCCGAAGGATATTGACCAGCATGCGGACGGTGGTGGACTTGCCCGCGCCGTTCGGCCCAAGCAGCGCGAAAATCTCGCCGCGCTCCACGTGAAAGCTCAGGCGATCGACGGCCGTCACCGTCTGGAACTGTTTCGAAACCCCATCGACGGCGAGAACTGGCGCATCCATACCGGTGTGTCCCTCCAAACGGCGCGCGTCTCCAGCAAGTATAGTCAGAGCACGGTGCCCGTACTCCGGCTCGACGAGGCAAGCAAAGAGTATGTAACCGACGGGTCACGCGTCCGGGCGCTCGACAACGTTACCTTGGATGTCAAGGAAGGGGCGCTCGTCGCAATTGTTGGCCGCAGTGGCTGCGGAAAATCGACCCTGCTGCATCTCAGTGGCGCGATGGACTTCCCGACCTCCGGCCGGGTGTGGATTGGCGGCGTGGAGACATCGCAGTTGTCCGACGCGGGGCTGACGCGCCTGCGCCGCCAGATGGTGGGCTTCATCTTCCAATCGTTCCAACTGCTCCCAACGCTGTCGGCGCTGGAGAACGTTGAGTTGCCGATGTTGCTCGCGGGGCGCCCCGAGGCACGAAAACAGGCGCGCGAACGGCTGGCGTGGGTGGAACTCGACGGCCTTGAATCGCGTCTGCCGCACCAGTTATCGGGCGGGCAACAGCAGCGTGTGGCGATCGCCCGGGCGCTGGTCCACAATCCGAAGCTGCTGCTGGCCGACGAGCCCACCGGGAATCTCGACTCCGCCACCGGTGAGGTCGTTCTGCAACTGCTGCGGCGGATCGTCGAGGAGCAGCGCGTGACCGTTCTGATGGCTACACACAGCGCCGAATCCGCCGAGCTCGCGGACCTGGTAGTGCGCCTGCGCGACGGCCGCATCGCCGAAGTGAACGAACGCTGATGCTCGCCACCTTCTACCGCTTCTTCATCCGCCCGCTGCGGCGCGAACCGGTACGCACCGCGCTGACCGCGTTCGCCGTCGCGCTCGGAGTGGCCGTCGTTTTGGCCATTGAACTGGCGGGTTCGGCGGCCGCCGGTTCGTTCCGCGCTTCGCTCGAATCGCTGGCGGGCAAGGCGGACTTCGAGGTGAGCGCGATCGGCGGACTTGCGCCGGAGACGCTGGCGGCCCTGGCTGCGCTACCCGCGCCGCTCACCGTCCGCGCCCGCATCGAAGACTACGCCCTGTTGGAGCGCACCCGCGAAACCGTACCCTTGATCGGCCTCGACATGGTGGCCGAGGCGTTCGACTTCGATACCGGAGGCGCGGGCGAGGCAACGTGGCGCGCCGAGTCGGTTTGGGTGGGCCCCCGGCTGGCGCGCCGCGCGGGAGAGACGCTTCGCTTGACGGTCAACGACAAAATCGCCGAGTTCACCGTAGCGGGCATTTTGAAGGAGACGCCCGGCTCAGGCGAAGCGGGCAACGTGGTGGTGATGGATCTGGCGACGGCCGACCGCGTGTTGTCCCGCCACGGACGGCTGGACAGGCTCCTGATCGAAGCTCCCGCCGCTGAACCGCTCGAACACTGGGAAGCACTCCTCGCGCCGGCCGTACCCGCGGGCGCCACGCTCGCCCGGTTCGGCGCACGCACGGAAGAGAACCGGAAAATGCTCGCGGCGTTCCGCTGGAATCTCCGCGTGCTGAGCTACATCGCGCTGGTAGTGGGCGCCTTCCTGATCTACAACACGGTGTCGGTGAGCGTGGTGCGGCGACGCGCGGAGATCGGCATTTTCCGCGCGCTGGGCGCCACGCGCGCCGGCGTGCTGGCGGCATTTCTCGGCGAGGCGGCCTTGTTCGGCCTGACCGGCGCCGGCGTTGGGTTGCTGCTCGGGCGCGCCATGGCGGAAGGCGCCGTGCGCCTGCTGGGGGCCACCGTGGAATCACTCTATGTCAGCAGCACGCCGGGGCGCATTGAGATCGGGTGGGAAGCCGCGCTGTTGTCGCTGCTCGTCGGCCTCGGAGTCTCGCTCGCGTCGTCCCTGGCGCCGGCCCTGGAAGCCTCGCGCGTGACGCCAGTGGAGGCCATGGCCCGCGCCGGCGCCGAGCACGACACACGCGTACACAAACTCCGCGATCTCCTGTTCGGCGCGCTGCTCGCGCTGGCTGCCGCCGCCGCTTCCCGCATGCCTCCGATCGGCGGGAAACCACTCTTCGGCTATGCCGCGGCTTTGCTGCTGATCGCCGCCGCGGCGCTGGCGATCCCCGCCCTGGTGGCCGCCCTTTCGCGCGTCAGCGGCGCCGGCCTGCGGAGAGCGCTGGGCGTCGAAGCGCTGCTTGCCTCGCGCAGCCTGGCCGCCTCCCTGCGGCGCACCAGCGTGCTGGTGGGTGCGTTGGCCACCGCCATTGCGATGATGGCCAGCGTCGGCATCATGGTGGGCAGCTTCCGAGAAACGGTCCTGCTCTGGATGGACAGTCAACTGCGCGCCGATCTCTACCTGCGGCCCGCCGGCCCGGCGGCCGCCGACCGTCATCCCACCATGTCCGCCGCGGTGGCGGAGGCGATCGAGAGAGTGCCGGGCGTGGCCGCGGTCGACCGCTTCCGTGCACGCCGCATCAGCTACCACGGCCTGCCGGTAACACTCGGCGCGGGCGAGACAAGCGTCGCCGCGCGGCACAGCCGCACGCGCTTCCTGGAGGGCGACCGCGCGGCCATCTTGCGCCGCCTGCCCACGGGCGACTTTGTCATCGTGAGTGAACCGTTCGCCAACAAACACGCGGTGCGCCGCGGCGACCGGATCAGCCTCACCCTGGGCGGCGCCACACGCCCCTTCGAAGTGCTGGGCATCTACTACGATTACGCCAGCGAGCGCGGCTACATTGTGATGGACCGCGCCACGATGCTCAAATACTTGCCCGATCGCGCGCCCTCCAATCTCGCGGTCTTTCTCGCCCCCGGCGCGGATCTGGAGGCCACGCGGACCGCCATCGAGCGAGCCACCGCGGGCAGCAGCCTGCTGATCCTGGCGAACCGGACCATTCGCACCGAAGCGATCCGGATCTTCGACCGCACCTTCGCCATCACCTATGCGCTCGAAGCGGTGGCCGTCGTGGTGGCGGTGATGGGGATTGCGGGCGCACTGCTCGCCCTGGTCATCGACCGCCGGCGCGAGTTGGGCCTGCTGCGTTTTCTCGGCGCCTCGCAGCCCCAGATCCGCCGTCTGATCCTCTGCGAGGCCGGACTCATCGGGTTGCTCGCGAATGCCGCCGGCCTGACGCTCGGAGCGGCCCTTTCGCTGATCCTCATCTTCGTGATCAACAAGCAGTCGTTCGGCTGGACCATCCAGTTTCACTGGCCGGTGGCGGTGCTCACTGGCGCGCTGTCGCTGATCTACGCGGCGACGCTGCTCGCCGGGCTCTACCCGGCGCGGGTGGCGATGGCGCTCAATCCCATGGAGGCGGTGCACGAGGAATGAGACGAGCGCTCCTGTTACTGGCCGCGGCGGCGTGCGCCGTGCCGGCCGCCGACTTTCGCCTGGCCCTGCCCGGCTACCGCTATGAGTTTCCTCGCGATCATTTCGCGCACCCCGATTTCAAGACCGAGTGGTGGTACTACACGGGCCATCTGCGAACCGCCGCGGGCCGCCGCTTCGGCTTCGAACTGGTGTTCTTCCGGCACGCCGTAACCAACGCCCAGGGCGCTTCCGTTTGGAGCGTGCGCGACGTGTGGCCGGCTCACGTGGCGCTCAGCGACCTGGACGGCAAGCGCTTCTTCCACCACGCGCGCCTCCAGCGTACCGGGCCGGGGTTGGCCGGCGCGGACGCGGCACAGGCGCGAATCTGGAACGGCAACTGGCAGGTCCGCTTCACGGGAGAGCGGCAGGCCCTGGTGGCAATTGCGCCCGACTTCACTGTGCGCCTGGACCTCACACCCGCCAAGCCGCCCGTGATCCACGGCGGCAATGGCGTGAGCCAGAAGGCCGAGGGCGCCGGGCGTGCTTCGCACTACGTGAGCTATACGCGGCTGGCGGTGAGCGGCGTGCTCACGCTCGACGGCAGCGCGCAGCCGGTGACCGGCACGGCGTGGATGGATCACGAGTTCTTCACGCACCAGCTGGAGGCCAATCAGAGCGGGTGGGACTGGTTCAGCGTTCAGTTGGACGACAACACGGAACTGATGATGTTCCGCCTCCGCCGCAAGGATGGCTCGCTCGATCCGTATTCGGCGGGAACTTATGTCGACGCCAAAGGAACGGTGCGTAGCCTGCGGCTTTCGGAGTTCAGCCTGACGCCGCTCGAGACTTGGCGGAGCGCCGCATCGGGCGGCGAATATCCCGTGCGGTGGCGGATCGAGGTCCCGCCGCTGGGGCTGACGCTGGAAGCGTCCACGCCCCTCAAGTCACAGGAACTGGTCACCCGCGGGAGCGGGACGCCCACCTACTGGGAAGGCGCGATGGAGTTAAAAGGGGTGCGGAACGGGAACCCCGTGAGCGGGCGCGGCTACCTGGAGATGACCGGATATGCCGCCCCGGTCAGCGGATTGTAGCGAGCCGGCCTACATCACGTCGATCTTGCCGTGGTCGTCGCAGTGCCCCCGGTGGGAGTGGTGGAGGTGCCCGTTCACCAGGTAATCGACATGGTCGCCGTGGGGCACGGGTTCATGCCCGCAGCCCGGCCCGTGGACATGATCCGCGGGATGGGCGTCACAGGCGTGCCCACCGGTGCACTCTCCCGGATTCGCGCCGTTCACTTCCAACGTACATTCATCGAAGTGCCCCTCGTGCGCTGAGTGCAAATGACCATCGTGCAGGTAATCGACGTGACCGTTGTGCTTGATCGCCGTGTGTCCGCAGCCGGCGCCATGCACATGCGCATGGTCCCGGTGAATCGAATGTGCCATAAGAAACGATTTTTCGGCCTCTAGATCTGAAAGTCAAGAATTAAGTGCCATTCGCAGGAAAATTCGTTCCATTCATCGCATACACGCTCCCGCTCCGCCGCGCTCCGGCTCGCGATCGGCCGCGCCGGACCACATGCTATCCTGAAGATTCCGCAAGGCCAAACCCTCATGCGCCGCTTGCAATACGAGACTCCGCACGGCATCGCTGTCACTCGCACAGTATCTAAAATTCCATATAAAAAGGGATTCAAACATTTGCTGCGCGACCTCGATCGCCACCGTGGCGTCTACTTGTCGTCGGGCTATGAGTATCCGGAACGCTACTCGCGCTGGGATATCGCCGCGGCGCGCCCACCCCTGGAGATCGTGGCGTACGGACGCGAGGTGGAATTCCGCCCGTTGAATCTGCGGGGCGAGATGCTGGCGCAGATGCTGAGTGCGGTGTTGCGCGATCATCCGCATTGGGAGCGGCTCGCTCTTTCCGCGGGCGTGCTGCACGGCACGTTGCAGCCGCTGCCCGCGCTCTTCCCGGAGGAGGAGCGCAGCAAACAGCCTTCGGTGTTCTCCATCCTGCGCGCGCTGATCGCCGAGTTCCGTCACCCCAAGGACAACCGGCTGGCGCTGATTGGCGCGTTCGGCTACGACCTGCTGTTTCAGTTCGACCCGATCGAACTGCGCCTGCCGCGGGAGCGCCAGAAAGACCTGCACCTGTTTTTCTGCGACGACCTGTGGATGATGGACCGCAAGCGCGAACAGATTGAGCGCTACCAGTACGACTTCGATTTTGAGAGCCTGTCGACGCTGGCTCTGCCGCGCGAATCCGAACCGGTCCCGGAGCCGGCCCCCGCGGCGCCCGGCGAAATCGTCTCCGACCACACGCCCGAGGAGTACATGGCCAAGGTGGAGGCGGTGCGGGAAGGGATGCGGCGCGGCGACTATTACGAGGTCGTGTTGCGGCAGACCTTTCGCGCGCCCTACGACGGAAAGCCGTCTGAGCTGTTCGAACGCGTGCAACAGGCCAGTCCGAGCCCCTACGAATTCCTGCTGCAACTGGGCGGTGAGCAACTGATCGGCGCGTCGCCGGAGATGTTCCTGCGGGTGGAGGGCAGCCGGATCGAAACCTGCCCGATCGCCGGAACGACACGCCGGACGGGCGACCCGATGCGCGACGCGGCCAGCATCCGGGAACTGCTGAACTCGATGAAGGAAGAGTCCGAACTCACCATGTGCACGGACGTCGACCGCAACGACAAGTCGCGGGTGTGCGTTCCGGGTTCGGTGAAAGTCATCGGCCGGCGCTTGATCGAATCGTACTCGGCGCTGTTCCACACCGTGGATCACGTGGAAGGGACTCTGGCGGAGGGGTTCGATTCGCTGGACGCCTTCCTGACGCACATGTGGGCCGTGACCATCATCGGCGCGCCGAAGAAGTGGGCCGCGCAGGCCATTGAACAGCACGAGAAATCGGCGCGCGGCTGGTACGGAGGCGCGGTGGGCATGCTTTCGCTGAGCGGCGACATGAACACCGGCATCCTGATCCGCACCGTGCATCTGAAGGACTCGGTGGCTTCCTACTCGGCGGGCGCCACGCTGCTCTACGACTCCATTCCGGAGAACGAAGAAAAAGAGACGCGCCTCAAAGCCACCGGCTTCTTCCGCGCCCTACAGGGCGGAGCACCCGTCCGTTCCACGGCGAGCGGCCCCGCGGGACGGATCGGCGAAGGGTTGCGCTTGTTGCTCGTCGACAACGAGGACTGCTTCATTCACACCCTGGCCAACTACGCCCGCCAGACCGGCGCCGAGGTCGTCACCTACCGCTACGGCATGCCGCCCGAGGTGATCGACCGCCTGGCCCCGCACCTGATTCTCATCTCGCCCGGGCCGGGGCGGCCGGCGGATTTCGGCGTGCCCGATCTGGTTCGCCACGCGGCGGCGAAGGGCCACGCGGTCTTCGGGGTGTGCCTTGGATTGCAGGGCATCGTGGAGGCCTTCGGCGGGGAGCTCGGCATCCTCGACTACCCGATGCACGGCAAACCCTCCACCGTGATTCACACCCACAAGGGCGTTTTCGAAGGCCTGCCGGAGCGGTTCCAGGTGGGCCGTTACCATTCCCTCTACGCGCGGCGGGAGACGTTCCCGAGTTGCCTGGAAATCACGGCGGAATCGGAGGACGGCGTGATCATGGGCGTGCGCCATCGCGAGCTTCCGATCGAGGCGGTGCAGTTCCATCCGGAGTCGCTGTTGTCGCTGGAAGGCGATTGCGGCCTGGAACTGATCCGCAACATGATTCGTAGCATCCGTCATGCGGCTGCGGCGAAATAGTCGTCTCTATCTGCTCCTCGGAGCCGCTCTGGTCTCGGCCGTCTTCTTCATTGACTTCTGTAACTTTTTCTACCAGTGCGGCTGCCGCTCGCTGTGGGCCGGTGCGGACGCGCACTGCAACGTCCACCAGGCGCACTCGCACCACTGCCCTTTCTGCGTCATCGGACCGGTCTGGCAGGCGCTGACCTTCTTCGCGATCGTGGGTGTGCAGGCGCTTCCTATCTACGCACCCGCGCGATGGCCCTGGCCGGTGCGGCTGGCGCTGGCCCTGGCGGCGTTTCCCGCGGCGGCCTCGGTGCTCGGCCTCGCCGCGGGACTGGCCACCGGGTACTGGAACTAAAAATGTGTCTGTCTTTTTTCCCCGCCATGCATCACACTCAATGGATACTCGATGGACTTCTCCGACCTCATCTACCTGATGTTTCTGGGAATCTGCCTGTGGCTGGCTGTCCACTGGGACGATTCGGGCGGCGGCGGGCGGAGATCTCGAGTACCGGTCCTGGGCTGAGCTTCGCGTTCGAATCCGGCGATAGGGAACCACGGCCATGAATCCGCGCGTGCTGGTATTGGGCGGCGGACTGGCGGGACTTGCTTCCGCGGCGGCCCTCGGCTTTGCCCGGCATCGCGTCACTGTACTGGAAAGCCGTCCCTTCCTGGGCGGGCGCGCCACGTCCTACCCGGCCGGCGACGAACTCATCGACAACTGCCAGCACATCCTGCTGCGCTGCTGCGTCAACCTCCTCGATTTCTACGCCCGCCTGGAGGTATCCGATCACATCGACTTCCAGCGC
>DALYJJ010000068.1:0-24250 GCA_031969915.1 Bryobacteraceae bacterium
CGCCCGCCCCGCCCCCCGGTACCACCGCCGTCGTCAAGATGAGACTGTATCCCAACCCAGCGCCCGCGATGCCGTCCGCCAGTCGGACCTCGGAAACCACACCGTCGGCCGTAGACCAGCCCCGTCCACCGGCGTGCGAAATCACGGTCAAGGGGCTCCCCGCGGGAGGAGGCCCGGCGATGGCGAGCGCCTTCATGCCCTTCACGCCGGCATTGATGGCGGCGATGCCGCGCCGCCGATCGACGCCCAGAACACGGACGTTGTCGAACACCTCGCCGCTTCGCAACCGCACGGAGATCGTGGTCGCGCCATGCAGCAGGTGGCTGGCCGTGAGCAGGACTCCGTTCTCCTTCACAACCAGGGCGGCGCCGCTTCGGGCCGATGCGGGTATGCCCTCGTCGATGAGCAGGAGGGCGACAGATTCCTTGGCTCGCTCCAGCGTGGCGGGCGATGCCGCCGGCAGGAGCTCAGTGAGGGTCAAGAGCACGAGTACCCGGGAAACCATACCTCCAGTCAGCTTAGCGAAAGCCTCGTCATCGCGGCCGTTCCGCACCGTTGCTACACTTCCATGTAGACATGGGGCTCGCTCATTCGGTTCTACTTCTGCCGCTGCTTGGTCTCGTGGCCGCCCCTTGCGTCGGGCTGCAAACGGGCATTCTTGATCTCCTCGTACGCGAAAAAGGCGGCGGGCGGGTCGACGATCTGCGGCTCTCCGAACTCGAGTTGAAGGACAACGGGCAGCGGCTGGAATTGCTGGACCTCAAGAAAGCCGTCCTGGCGGAGCCGCCCCGCGCGGTGCTGCTGTTGGAGCCGATGACCCTCGAGCCCGCCAAGCGCACCGCCAACTCGGCGCTCGAACTCATCCGGCGGCTGCGGCTCTCCGGCGCCTCCGTCGCCGTTCTCCAGACCGGTCCGGTGCTGCGCGTAGTGCAACCCTTCACCACAGACGCAGGCCGGCTGCGCGCCGCCGTCTTCGCGGGTGTCAGCCGGCGAACGGAGCAGGACGCGCCCGATCCCCAACCGGACGCTTTGCTCGCCGCCGCGCTCGCCGCGTCGGAGAAGGCGCAGGACGACCTTCCGGGCGCGCCGGTTCTGAACGCCGTCTATGCCGTAGCCCGAGCGCTGGAAGGCGCCCCCGGGCGGAAGACGCTGGTTTACTTTTCCGAAGGTCTGACGGTTCCCGCGGCGCTGAATGAGAAGTTCCGCGCCGTACAAGCGCTGGCCAATCGGGCGCGGCTCGGCGTCTACACGGCCGATGCCAGCGGCGTCGTGTCGTCGGGCCGGGCGAATCCGCTCGAAGAGATCGCGCTCAACACCAGCGGGTTGCACTGCGGCAAGCAGGGCGACCTGGCGCCGTTCGTCGAGCGAATCGCCGAGGACGCCACGGCCTATTTCGAGCTGACCTACAAAGCGCCGCCGGCGGCGGGCGACGGCCGGTTCCACGCCCTCGAGATCCTCACCGCGCGGGCCAACGTGGTGGTCCAGGGCCGCTCCGGATATCTCGACTTGCCGCAGGGCGCCTCCGGTTTCACCGCCGGCGGCGAGTTGTCCCGGTCCGTGGAACGTTCGAATCTGCCCATCGATTTTCCGGTGTTTGCCACCATGAAGCGATTCTCCGGGAACCGTATGCAATCGCTCGGCATTCAGCGCACGTACAGTTCCTTTGGCGGCGCGGGCGGCGGCGGAATCCGTACCACGGAGGGCGGGCCGGACCTGGTGGGCACCGTCGGCCCGGTGCAGATGACGGTGTTCGTGGAGGTTCCCTTCGCGGACCTTCGTTTCCTCGAAGACAGCACCGCCGGCGTCTACGCCGCGCATCTCTCGGTGCTCGCGCTGGTGAAGGATGCGCAGGGCCGCACTGCCTTTCGATTTGAGCGCGACGTTCCGTTGAAGGGGCCGATCAAGAAGCTTGAAACTCGCAAGACCGGTTCTTACTTCTTCGCGCGCAACGTGTCGCTGCCGCCGGGCGACTACGTGGTGGAGTGTCTGGTGGAGGACCGCCTGGCGCAGAAATCGAGCGGGACGCGCAGCCGGGCGAAAGTGGAGCGTGCGCTGCCCGGCTTCCACATGAGCGACGTCTTCTTCGTGCGGAAGTACGACGGCAACAAAGATCGCATGGACTCCGACAGCGTGCTCACCTACGACGGCAACGCGTTGAGTCCGATTCTCGAGCCCAAGATTCGCGAGAAGGACGAGGCGCGCCTCGACGTCTTCTTCGTCCTCTATCCGGATATCTACGGCGACAACCCGAAGCTCGGCCTCGAAGTGTTCCGCGACGGACAGGCCGTGGGCAAGGGCGACCTGCCGTTCACCGACCGGCTGCTCGCCGTCGAGCAGCGGAGCGAACAGAAGCACCAGTTCCCCTATCTGACCTCGCTCAACGTGAGGCAGTTTTCAGCGGGCGGCTATGAGGCGCGGATCACCGGCCGCCAGGGCTTCGGCAACTTCGCAAGCAGTATTCAGTTCCGCGTGGAAGGGTTGCCCACCGAGGCGAAGGTGGAGCGCCCGTTGCTCGCTCGCCCCTCGGGGCAGGGCTCGGAGGAGGCCGACGGGCCCGAACCGGAACCCGTGCCGGAGGTCCTGCCGGTGAAGGTGGAAGCCACCGGCGGCGGGCCCGACCCGGTGGAGCGGGAACGGATCATCGAAGACGTGCGCGCCTTCGCCCTCAACTACACCCAACGGCTTCCCAACTTCCGCTGCCGGCAATTGACTCGCCGCCTGGTGGGCCCCAGCAAGAAGGGCGAGCCCGAAAAGGAAGCGGACCTGATCGTCGAGGAACTCACCTACGAAAACGGAAGGGAGTCCTACAAGACGCTCGAGTTCAATGGGCAGCGCTCGGACCGCGATCGCGAGGAGTGGTCCGGTGTGCGTTCCCGCGGCGAGTTCGGCACGCTGCTGAGAGCGGTGTTCAAGCCCGAGACGCAAGCTACGTTCGCCTGGGAGGGGTGGACCGTGCTCAACGGCGAGCGCCACCACGTGTTCCGGTTTTCGATCGCGCAGGACAAGTCGTTCTTCGTCTTCAATCACAACGGAAGGCAGGAAGTGGCTTCCGTGCAGGGCCGCGTGATGATCGAGGAACTGAACTCGTCCGTGACCAGGTTACAACTGGAAGGGACGATCGCCAACCGGAAGTTCCCGATCCAGTCGCCCACGCTCGCGCTCGATTACGGCGCCATCCGCGTCGGCGAGTTCGACTTCACGCTGCCGGTCGCCTCCGTGCTGCAGTTGAAGCAGGGCCGGCGGCTGGTGCGCAACGAAGTCACGTTCCGCGACTATCGCAAGTTCAGCTCGGATACCAAGGTCACCTTCGAGCCTTAGCGAAGCGCCAGGCGCAACTACACCGTCTCGCCCGGCCGCAGGATCCACGCCGATTCGTGGCGCGTGAAGCCGATGTGCGGATAGTACTCGACGGCCTTCGGAGCGGCCAGCAGGATCAACAAAGCCTGCGGAGCGGCTTGCTGCGTGCGGCGGATCAGTTCTTTGCCGATCCCCTGGCGCTGGTGTGAGAGCCGCACGGCGAGGTCCGACAGGTATGTCGCATACACAAAGTCGGTCAGCGAGCGCGACACGCCCACAAGCACATCGCCGTCCCAGGCGGTGACGGTCAGGTTCGCTTCTCTCAGCATCGCCGCCATGCGGTCGCGGTCGTCCACGGGGCGGCGTTCGCCGAGCGTGGAGGCCCGGTAGAGTTCGATGAACGCGTCGAGATCGAGTGCGTTGCCGGTGCGGTACTCGATCATAGATGGCGCTTCAGGAAGGCCATGACTTCGGCCCGCATCTCAGGCGTTTCCACGTGCGCCACGTCATAGCGCAGCAGCTTCCAGTGCTCCGGCTTGCCCGCCGCGGCGTAGACGGCTTTCAATTCGCGGTCCACCCGATCCAGCCCGGCGGGCGGCGTGAGGGCATCCAGGTTCCCGGCCAGCGCCAGGTGCGGGCGCGGCGCGATGAGCGCGTTGATCTGCGCCGTCGTGAAGTGCTTGAGCAGGCGCGGCACGTAGTAATAGATGCCGTGGCCCTTCAGGCCGTTGGCTTCGATGAGAGCCTGGAAATCGGTCAGGCAGCAGATGTCGACGCACACCTTCACGCGCTCGTCGAGCGCCGCGACCCACCAGGCCATGGTCGAGCCCATGGACATACCCAGCGTGCCGATACGGCTTGCGTCAACGTCGGGGCGCGTGCGCAGGTAATCGAGCGCCTGGAGCGAATCGAAGACCATCATGCCCCAAAGCACCTGGCCCTTCCAGAGCATCTCTTTGAAGACATCCGCTTCCGGCCTCGTGGCGCGCTCACCGAAGATCCAATGGTCGATACACAAGGCGGCGTAGCCGGCGCCCGTGAGTGCTTCGGCGTAGGAGGGGATGCCCTTCTTCGGCCGCATCATCTCATCCTTGCCCAGCTTGTATTCGCCGCCGTGCCAGTGATTGAAGAGGATGGTGGGCCAAGGTCCGCGCCCTTCGGCGGGCGTCACGAAGTAGGCCGGCGCTTTCTCGAAGCCGTTCAGGTCGAGTTCGAGGAGCTCGGTCCGGAACCCCGGCCCCGTCCTCGTGCCGAGCTTCCGTTCGCGGATCTGACGGTCGCGCGCCGGCAGGTCGCCGAGCAGCGCGTAGAGCTCGCGGCGCCGGGCCGCGGCGTTTTCCAGTTGCATGGCGAGAGCGGCTCCGGGCGCTCCGAGCAAAGTCCGTCGCGTCATTTCTTCTTACCCTTGGGCTGCGGCTTGGGCTCGTCGCCGCCTTCGAAATCGATCTTCGACTCGGTCTGGAAAATCTCCGATTTGGCCGCGAAGCGCCGGTAGTTCCGGAATTCCATCCGGTTGTTGGCGCACAGGGACGAGTTTCGCCAGCAGGCTCTGTTCTCCGCGCGAACCGGCAGCAGGAACTCCTCCGCGCCGATGCGGACCATGCCGTATTCGATGGTCTGTTCCACCATGCGCAGCGGAAACGCAGCGGGCAGGGTCTCGCTCTTCATCACGATTCTCATCACGCGTGCGGTCTTCCGGTCGATCGATACGGAACCGCGGTAGGACGGATAGGCCACCTGCGATCCCTGCACGATGCGCCAGTGCGCGTTCGGCTGGTCCACTTCGAGATCGTACACCGTGGCGAAAGCGCCTGCGACGGCCTCGCTGCCCTTGGCCCGGAACCGGGCCGCGGTCTGCTCCCGGAAGATGTCCACGAGCGTGGTGTTGAACTCGCCCGACGAGTAGGCGCCCTTGTAATCTTCGAACCGCTCCACCTTCTTGCCGCCCACCTGGATGGCGCGGTAGGCCTCAGCGCCGTTCTCGTAGGCGACATCCGCGGTCATCATGTCGTTGAAGGACCAGTTCGCGCCGCCGTCCTCGCTTTGAAACCGCCACGACAACTGCCGGCAGAGAAAGTTGGGAAGGCGGTCGGAGTAGCGCGCGGCTTCCAGTCGGGCGCGCTCGATCAAAGGGTCTACCCGCGGAGCAGGGGCGGCGTCAGCGGGCTCGTTTGCGCCGGCGGGCGGATTGCGTAGCGGATGGCCTTCGGGCAGCTTCGAAAGATCGGCGCCGCCGCCGCCCGTGTCTTCCCGCTCCGGAGGCAGATCCACTTTCCCTCGCCGCAGCGCGGGCCGGTACTCGCCGGGCCGGTCGCGAACCACTTCCGTGGTGGCTCCGGCGGGCGCCTCTCCATCGGCCGCCTCGGCGCCGGGTGCGTTGGCGGAGGGCGAATCGCTCTCCAAAACCACCCGCACCGCTGTGAAGTAGCGATCTGCGTCTTCCTTGGCGGCGACCGCGACCGTCATGCCGGCGGCCACGTCCAGCCGCCCTGCGGGCTTGCCGCCGCGCTCGTACTTGGTGTCCTTGGTGAGTTTGAACTCGATGATGCGCGTGTCTTCCAGCGTGACGATGAGTTTCTTCTCGTCTACTTGCGAGACCCGGCCCCGCATCTGCTGCAAAGCGGCTTCAGGATCGGCTTTCGGCTTCCTGCCCGGGAGCGGGAAGGGGAGTTGGCCACCCCCGGGGCCGGGCATGCGGGTGGTTCCGGGGGCTCGGCCCTGCGGAACGGGGCCCGGCGTAGGGGCAGGGAAGACCTGTGCGGGCGAAACGCCGGCCGTGGCCCAGGCCAGAAGCACGAAAAGGATCCGGCCGCGCAAAGTCATTGGTGAAAGCCCTCGAAGGACGGACGGGGCGCCCCGGCGCCCGGTTACTTGGTTGCCGTTTCGATCTGCACCAGAGGCTGTTCAATCACCTCTCGCGCCGGCGCTTTGATGGTTTGCGGGTCCCGCCAGAAATCCATCGTGGACACCTGGTGCACGCAGGACACCGTGCAGTGCGGGGCGCAGCCCTTTTCCGTCTTGTATTCCCGCCGGATGTCTTCCACCGTGTACTCGAGCAGCGGCTTGCCGGGAAAACCGCGCTGCTGCGAGCAGTAGTGCACCAATCCGTCCTCGCATACGTAGATGTAGCGAGCCCCCGCGCGGCAGCGCCAGTTGTTGGGCTGGCCGTTGGCGATGTTGTCCTGGAAGTAGTTGATCTGCGAGTAGCTGGATTTCTCCAGTTGCTTGATCTGGAGAAAAACCTCGCGCTCCCGGCCGGAGAGCGGCTTCAATTGCCCTTCTCCGTCGTGGATGATCCCCACCGTGGACGTGAAGCCCAGCTCCAGGGCGCGATGGCTGATCGTGAGCGCGTCCTCCGGGAAGTGCGTGCCGCCGCCGACCACGGAATTGATGTTCACATGGAAAGCGGCGTGCTCGGCCAGGAGCTGGAGTTTCCTGTCCAGGACCTTGAGCGACTTGTAGGAGACGTCGTCCGGCTTCACATTGTCGATCGAGATCTGCATGTGATCCAGGCCGGCGGCGTTCAGCCGACGGATCCGCTCCGCCGTGAGGAGGTATCCGTTGGTGATCAGGCCGGCCAGGGCGCCCACTTTGCGCACGCGAGCGATCAACTGGTCGAGCTCAGGGTGCAGCAGCGGCTCGCCGCCGCTCATGGTGACGATCGTTGTGCCCAGCCGTCCCAGCGTGTCGATGCGCTCCAGCATCACTTCGGTCGGGACGGGCTTCGAGTAGTCGTCGTACTCGTTGCAGTACTTGCAGGCCAGGTTGCAGCGTCGAATCGGAATGATGTGGGCCAGGATCGGGTGGTCGCGGTCCAGCAGTCCCTTGGCGATCATCCGCAGCTCTCGCCCGCGCCGCGTGGCGGCCTGCCACCGGTACCCGAATCCTTTGCCGTGCTTCACCATGTCCGAAATGCGAAAAGTACATTAAACCATGGGGATAGCGGAATCCCGGACGAGGATTGCCCGAGTTGCGGCTTCCGGGGGTTGAGCGGCGCGATACGGGGGGTGTTTGGTACCGTGGACGCTCGGCCGCGGCGCGTCCGTGAGGCCTCATCTCATGATCTTTTCACGAGATACGTACTAGGAGACCCGTGCTATAATACCGCTGTGCTGGACTTCGCGGCACGCTTTGCGTGTTACCTTCGCCCACTACCCTGGCCTAGACTAGCCCGCCGTGTTCAACCGACCCTGACCTAAACGTACGGAAGGTGTTTTCAGTTTCAGGTGTTCCAGTTTCAGGAGTGATTTAGAGATGACCAATATTTTCGTAGGGAACCTTTCCTACCAAACTACCGAGGACGAGCTGCAGGTTGCATTTTCGGAATTCGGAGCTGTGGAGCGCGTGAGCATCATCCGCGACCGGGACACGGGGCAGCCCCGTGGGTTCGCGTTTGTGGAGATGCCGGATCGGACGGCGGCCGCCAACGCGATTAACTCGCTGAACGGCCGCGAGTTGAAGGGCCGGACGCTGAATGTGAACGAAGCCCGCCCACGCGAGGAACGCGGTGGCGGTGGTGGCGGCAATCGGGGTGGCGGCGGCGGATTCAACCGGCGTCGCGAGCCGCGCTGGTAGCTCGACGCGAAGAAACGGGCGGCGGGCAGGCAGTCCCTGCCCCCGCCGGAAGTAGCGCCTCTCTCCATTCGTTTCCCTCCTGCAAGAATCTGTAAGCGCTATCGTTTGCACGCGCCCACCGATTTGTGGTGTGCCCAGAGGCGAGTCCTATCGGATCAATCTTCCCGCCTGACCCCAGTACCTCCGGCACTTTTTCGTACACTACCCTTGTTGACCACCCGGGGGAGATGTTTTACACTCAATAACTCGGGGGCGTGCATACCACATGCGACTACAGATTCTCTTCCTGGCTCTTGTTGTTTTGATCGCCGCACCGCTTGGCGCGGCTCCACTCTTCTCCGGTCCGTTCGAGGTGACCAACTGGACGTTCTTCACCGAGGGGAACGGCGCCGTGAGCACCATCAACGAGCCGAACTCCATCACGCTCTTCGGCAGTGACGATTCGTGCGAGGGCGAGGAATGTGACAACGGATCTCGGATAACGCGCTTCCAGATCACCTACAACGAACTCGCGCCGATCCTCTTTACCTTTAGCTGGGAATACGTCACGTTCGACGACAATGCGGGTTTCGATCCGTTCGGCTACTTCATCAACGAAACATTCGTAGAATTGACAGATCCCGAGCTGGGCAATCAGACCGGCACGGCGGAAGTAACCATCAACCCCGGCGACACCTTCGGCTTCTATATCCTCAGCACAGACGACTGCTGCGGCCTGGCCTACGCGAACATCCCGCAGGGCATTCCGGAGCCTTCCACCTATCTGATGATGGGTGGCGGACTGGCGCTGGTGGGCTTAGTGAGCCGCCGCTTCCTTTCCCGCTAAGGTCCAACCGAGTTTCGTTTCCTCCGAATCGGCCGCTCGCGCGAAGGCGCGGCGGCCGTTCGTTTTAGCATTCGGTTTTCTCAGGCGGCCCGCCCGCGGCCCGGTGTAGAATCTTAACAACTGGGCAAGCAATGCCCTCCGGTCAGAGGAGGCTGTCAATGTTCCGTCTGGATGCGGACCGTAGAGTCGAATTCTGCGATGGCCTGCGCCGGCGCGACTTCCTGCATGCGGGTGCGCTCCCGGCTCTCGGGCTGAGCCTCTCGCACCTGCTCGGGTGGAAGGCCCAGGGCGCGGTGGATTCGTCCAAGGACAACAACTGCATCATGCTCATGCTGGTGGGCGGGCCTTCGCAGCTCGACACCTGGGACATGAAGCCCAACGCGCCCGTCGAAATCCGCGGGCCGTTCAAGCCGATCAAGACGAACGTCCCGGGGATTGAGATCTCTGAGAACTTCCCCCAGATGGCGAAGCACGCCGACAAGTACGCGCTGGTGCGCAGCGTCTACCACACCGCCGCCGCGGTGCACGACACCGGTCACCAGATGATGCAGACCGGCCGGCTGTTCCAGGGCGGCGTGGAACATCCGCACGTGGGGTGCGTGCTCGGCAAACTGAAAGGCCCGAAAGGCGACGTGCCGCCGCACGTGCTGCTGCCGCGGCCCATCGGCAATACCGGCGGGAACATGCCGCACGGGCAGAACGCCGGCTTTCTGGGCAAGACCTTCGACCCGTTTGTGTTGAATGCCGACCCGTCGGACCCCAACTTCCGCGTGCCGGATCTGCTGCCGCCGGACTACCTGAGCGCGCTGCGCGTCGACCGGCGCCGCAACTGGCGCGAACTGATCGACCGGACAGTGAGCAAGTTCGAGACCAGCCAGGACGCGCGGCTCCTCGATTCGACGTTCCATTCGGCCTACACGCTGATGTCGTCCGCGAAAGCGCGCGAAGCCTTCGAACTCCATCGCGAGCCGGAGGCCGTGCGCCAGAAGTACGGGATGAACCGCTTCGGGCAGAGCTGTCTGCTGGCGCGGCGCATGATCGAGGCGGGCGTCCGCTTCGTCACCATCAACATGTTTGAAACGGTCTTCGACGAGATCACCTGGGATATCCATGGTTCGAAACCGTTCAGCCCGATCTCCTGCTACAGCGACCTGGTTGGCCCGATGTTCGACCACGCCTACAGCTCGCTGCTCGAAGACCTCCACGAGCGCGGTCTGCTCAAGAACACCATGGTGGTCGGGCTCGGCGAATTCGGCCGCACGCCGAAAGTGAACCCCGCCGGCGGGCGCGATCATTGGCCGCAGTGCTGGACCATCCTGATGGCAGGCGGCGGCGTCAAGGGCGGGCAGGTGGTGGGTTCGTCCGACGAGATCGGCGGCGCGCCGAAGGACCGGCCGACGACGCCCATGGGAGTGGCGGCGACCCTCTACCATTCCCTCGGCATCGACCTCGAAACCGAGCTGCCCGGAGCGCAGGGACGGCCGATCCCAATTGTCGATCGCGGTACCGAGCCGATCAGGGAGCTGTTCGCGTGAGGGGCCTGCTCCTGCTTATGGCCGCCGCGTCCGCCGGCTTCGCGCAGGTCAAGCTCGAGATCCTGCCCCCGAGTGTCGAACTGAACGGGCCCGAGGCGCGCCAGCAGTTGCTGGCCGAAGCGACGGTTGACGGCTTCCACGAAGACTGGACCAGGCGCGCACAGTGGTCGTCGTCGAACCCCGCGGTGGCCGCCGTGGACGAACGCGGGCGGCTGACGCCGAAGAGCGACGGCGAGGCCGTGGTGACCGCGAAAGCGGGCGTCCAGACGGCAAGTGTGACGGTTCGGGTGGCGAACGCGAAGGCGCCGGTTGCCTGGTCGTTCCGCAACCATGTGATCCCCGTGTTGACCAAGGCGGGCTGCAACCAGGGCGCCTGCCATGGTGCGCTGGCCGGCAAGAACGGCTTCAAGCTGACGTTGCGCGGCTACGATCCCGAGGTCGACTACGGCGTGCTGACGCGGCAGGCCGCGGGCCGGCGGGTCAACCTGGCCGAGCCCTCGCAGAGCCTCCTGCTCCGGAAGCCCGTGTTCTCCCTCCCGCATGGCGGCGGCAAGCGTTTCGCCGCCGATTCCCTGGAGTACCGCGTGATCGCCGAGTGGATTGCCTCGGGCGCGCCCCCGCCGTCGGCCGAAGACGCCGAGGTCGCCGGTCTCGACGTGTATCCCAAGCAGGCCCGCCTCAAGGCAGGCGCGGAGCAGCAACTGGTGGTGCGCGCCCGCTTCTCCGATGGCCGCGTCGAGGATGTCACGCGCTGGGTGAAGTACAGCTCGAACAACGAAGGCACGGCCACCGTCGACGACCACGGCCTAGTGAAGATGAACGGGAGCGGCGAGGCGGCGGTGACCATCTGGTATGCAAGCCGCGTCCTCTATTCGCGGCTGTCCGTCCCCTATCCGCACCAGGTTCCCGCCGAAGCTTACGCGCAGTTCCCCAAGCGGAACTACATCGATGAACTGGTTGCGAAGAAGTGGCGGCAGTTGAACCTGAAGCCCTCGCGGCCCGCCTCCGACAGCGAGTTCATCCGGCGCGCGTTCCTCGACGCTTCGGGTTCGCTGCCCAACGCCGAGGACGTCGAACAGTTCCTGGCCGGCAACTCCCCGAACAAGCGCACGGAGCTGATCGACCGTCTCCTGGAGCGTGATGAATTCGTCGATTACTGGGCCTACAAGTGGAGCGAACTGCTGCTCATCTCCAGCCGCAAACTGCGGCCCAACGGGATGTGGGCCTTCTACAACTGGGTCCGCGACAGCGTCAAGGAAAACAAGCCCTGGGACAAGTTCGCGCGCGAGATCTTCACCGGCTCCGGCTCCACGCTCGAGAATGGGGCGCTCAACTACTTCGTTCTGCACAAGGACCCCATTGAACTCACCGAGAATGTGACCCAGGCGTTTCTGGGCGAGCGCCTGACCTGCGCGCGCTGCCATAATCATCCGCTCGAGAAGTGGACGCAGAAGCAGTACTACCAGATGGCGAACCTGTTCACCCGGGTGGGCCTGAAGAACGGGAACGAGCCGGGCGACGTGGTGGTGTACGCAAAGCCGCAGGGCGATATCAATCATCCGCGGCTGCTGCGGCCGCTCGATCCGGCGCCGCTCGACGGCAAGCCCATGCCCGTCGATTCGTCCGGCGACCGGCGAGCCCACTTCGCCGAGTGGCTCACCAGCCCGGACAACCGCGGTTTCGCGCGTAACGTGGTGAACCGTGTGTGGGGCAATTTCTTCGGGCGCGGCCTCGCGCACCCCATCGACGATGTGCGCGAATCGAACGCGGCGTCCAACGAGGAGTTGTTCGACACCCTGGTGAAGGACTTCACGGGCAGCGGCTTCGACGTCAAGCGGTTGATCCGGCTGATCATGAACTCGTCCGCCTACCAGCTTTCCTCCGAAGCCAACGAAACCAACCAGAAGGACGAAGTCTTCTACTCGAAATACAACGTGAAGCGGCTACCGGCCGAGGTGCTGCTTGACGCCATGTCGCAGGTGACCGGCGCTCCCACGGCATTCCCCAACTACCCAGCGGGGACGCGCGCGCTCCAGTTGCCGGACAGCCAGGTGGCGTCGCAATTCCTTTCGATCTTCGGGCGGCCGCAGCGGATCATCTGCGACCTGAGCGAGCGATCGAGCGACCCCGGCATTGCCCAGGCATTGCACGTGATCAACGGCGACACGTTGAACCGGAAGCTGAGCGCGAGCGATGGATCGATTGCCCTCTTCCTGAAGCTCGGTTTTTCGGACGCGCGCATCATCGAACATTTCTACGTAACCGCGTTCAGCCGCTATCCCACGGACGCCGAGAAGCAAGCGGCGCTCGGGTTGCTCGCGAAGTCGAGGCTTTCCACCGGCACTCCGGAGGCGAAGCTGGAATCCCGGCGCCAGGCGCTTGAAGACACGGTGTGGGCGCTGCTCACGAGCAAAGAATTTCTCTTCAACCACTGATGCGAACCGCAATCGTCCTGATCGCCGCGCTGCCGCTGGCCGCCGCCGACTATGGCCCGGTGGCGGAGATCTTCGCGCGGAAGTGCGCGGGCTGCCATTCGCCGGCTTCACAGATGGGCGGCTTCGAACTCCACACCCATGCCGCCCTCATGAAGGGCGGTGCGAAGGGCGAAGCGGTGAAACCGGGCCGCGCGGCGGAGAGCCGCCTCTACCAGATGCTGGTGGGCAAGGCGCAGCCCGCGATGCCGTTCGGGCAGAAGCCGCTGGCGGCCGAAGAGATCGAACTGATCCGCGCCTGGATCGACGCCGGCGCTCCGGCGGGAGCCACGGCCGTTACCGCGCCGGCGCCAGAGTTCAAGCCGAAACGTCCCGTCAAGCCGCAGATCTTCGGCGTGGCTTGGCGGCCGGATGGCAGCCTGCTCGCGCTCGCCGGCTACCGCTGCGTGCGCCTCCTCGACGCACAAGGGCGGCCGGCCGGACAGTTGGACGGCCACCTGGACACCGTTCGCGCGGTGGCGTTTTCCGCCGATGGGACGCGGCTGGCCGCCGCCGGCGGCGTGCCCGGCGTGAAAGGCGAAGTGAAGATCTGGGACCTGGAGGCGCGGCGCGTGGCGGCTTCGATCGAGGGCCATGCGGATGCGATCTTCGCGGCCGCGTTTTCTCCCGATGGAAGAATGCTTGCCACGTCGTCCTACGACAAGTTGATCAAGCTCTGGGACGCGTCCACCGGTGCTGAAATCCGGACCTTGAAAGATCACATCGACGCCGTCTACGCGCTGGCGTTCACGCCCGATGGCAGGCACCTGATCTCCGGCGCGGCCGACCGCACCGTGAAGATCTGGAACCCAAGCACCGGCGAGCGCCTGTACACGCTGGGCGATCCGCTGGACGGCATCAACGCCATCGCGGAGCATCCGGGCGGCCGCATGGTGGCGGCCGGAGGGCAGGACAAGAGCATCCGCATCTGGTCGCTCGAAGAAAAAGGCGGCACCCTGCGCCAGAGCCTGATGGCGCATGAAGACGCGATCCTGCGGCTGGCTTGGTCTCCCGACGGCGAGTGGCTCTACTCCTCCTCCGCGGACCTGACGGTGAAAGTGTTTCGCGCGCGCGACCTGAGCGAGGTGCGGCTGATCCGCCAGCCCGATTGGGCCTACGGTCTTGCGTTCTCGCCCGACGGCGCGCGCGTCGCCGCCGGGCGCTACGACGGTTCCTTTGAGTTCTACACGGCGAGGTAACACCTACCATGAAGCGGCTTGCGCTGTTGCTCTGCATCCCGGCCCTGTTTGGCGCTGACGATCATCCCACGGGCCCCCGCATCACGCCGCCCACCGTGGCCAGCGTGCAACCCGCCGGCGTCTCCCGGGGAACCACCGTCGAACTCACCGTCGAAGGCTTCAACCTCGCCAAGGCCAGCGCCGTCTACTTCAGTGAGCCGGGCTTGACCGGCCGCATCGTGCGAGTGAAAGAGTTGCCGGACCTGCCGGACATCCGGCTGGGCGCGGCGGGCACGCCTTCCACCGTGGACGTCGGCCCGCTGCCGCCTCGCAACCAGGTGACGATTGAAGTGGACGTCGCCGCCGGCGCCAACATCGGTGCCGTGGGCCTGCGCCTGCTGACTCCGCTCGGCACGACCCCCGAGGGACGGTTTCTCGTGGAGCCCTACTACGGCGAGAGTGTGGACCGCGAGCCGAACGATACCACCGAGGGCGCCGTCGAGTGCTACTTGCCCACCATTCTGGCCGGAACCATTCAGCGGCCCGGCGATCTGGATCACTTCAAGATCGAGGTCAAGGCCGGCGATGAACTTGTGTTCGAAAACGGAGCTTCGCTCATCGGTTCGCAGTTGACCCCGTTGATCAGCATCGTCGCCGCGGATCAGAGCGTGATCCGGGAGTGGGGCCGGCAACCGGGCCAGGGGCCAAACTGGTTCGTTCACAAGTTCGCCCAGGGTGGAACCTATTTCGTCCGCGTCGCCGATTACCAGCGCACGGGACGCAGCGGCAACTTCTACCGCGTCAAGGTGGGCCGCTTCCCGGTAGTGGAAGCGTCCTACCCGCTCGGGTTGCGCGAGGGGCAGAGCCGCGAGGTCGAGCTACGGGGCCGCAACCTGGGAGAAGCCCGGCTCGCGGTGAAGGGAGTGGCGTCGGAGCGCGATCCGGCGGCCGTCTTTCTGCGCCCCGCGCGGTCGTTCAATGAACTGAAGCTGGCGCTCGGGAGCGAACCCGAGATCGACGCGGCCGGCGGCAACGTGACCGCGGCGGGGGCGCAGCCGATCCCCGTGCCGGTTACCGTGAACGGCCGCGCGCATGCCCAAGGTCAGTACTTCCGGTTCGCGGCGAAAAAGGGACAACGCGTGATGATCGAGGTGAACGCCAGGCGCCTCGGCTCGGAACTCGATTCCGTGGTGGAAGTGCTGGATGCCGCGGGCAAACCCGTGGAGCGCGCCGTGGCCCGCGCGGTGTGGGATACCTTCACCGTGCTGAACGAACGCGATTCAACGAATCGCGGGATCCGCATTCAAGCGTGGAACGGCTTGGCGGTGGGAGATTACGTGATGGCCGGCGGCGAGATCCTTCGCCTCCAGGAGATTCCCAAGACGCCGGACGACGACGCCATCTTCGAGTCCTTCGCCGGCCAGCGCCTGGCGTTCTTCGATACCACCAGCGAACACCACGCCGTGGACAAGCCGGTGTACAAAGTGCAGATCCATCCGGCGGGAGCGAGCTTCGCACCCAACGGACTTCCCCAGGTGCGCCTCTACTATCGCAACGACGACGGCGGGCCGGGGTACGGCAAGGACTCGCTGCTCCGCTTCACCGCGCCCGCCGCCGGCGAGTATGTTCTACGGCTGCGCGACGTGCGCGGGCTGGGCGGCGATCAGTATCCCTATCGCCTGACTCTGCGCGAACCCTCGCCGGATTTCCGGCTGGCCGTCAATCCGCGCAATCCGAATGTGCCCCTGGGCGGAACGGTTCCCGTGACCGTCACCGCGTTTCGCATGGACGATTTCGATGGCCCCATCCACGCGAAACTCGCCGGGCTGCCCGCGGGCCTCGCCGCTACCACCGGCGTGATTCCGTCCGGGCAGGTCTCGGCCACGCTGCTCCTGACCGCCGCGCCGGATGCGAACCTGGCCGCCGCCGTCCCCTTGCAGGTGGAAGGGCGCGCGGAGATTGCGGGCAGGGCAGTGGCGCGCTGGGCGAATCCGGAGGACCGGCTGAAACTGATCGCGCTGATGCCCAGGGCCGACGTGCGGATGACGGCCGAGACCAGGGAAGTCACCGTCGAGCCCGGCGGCACCGCGGAGATCGCCGTGCGCATCGAACGTCAGAACGGGTTCGGCGGCCGTGTGCCGGTGGAGGTGCGTAACCTGCCGCCCACGGTGCGCGTGTTGGATGTGGGATTGAACGGCGTCCTGCTCAACGAGGATGAAACCCGCCGCACCTTCACGCTCGCCGCGCTCGAAACCGCGGAGCCCATCGAACAGACCATTTACGTGAGCGGGCAGATCGAAACCCGCAGCCCGCAGCAGAGCTCCTATGCCGCCGCCGAAGGCATCCGCGTGGTGGTGAAACCGAAGCGGCCGCTTTCAAAGACGGAATAGCGTTTCGGCGAAGGGCCACTCTTCGTCGATCCATTGCCCGATCAGCCGGAACCCGGCCTGCTCGCCCAGCGCCCCGGCCTCTTCGCGGGTGAACTTGTGCGAACTCTCCGTCCAGATGGTTTCGCCGGCGCGGAACGACGCCCGAACGCCCGCGCCGGGGATCGTGACATGCTGAGCGATCTCCGACCGGAGGTGCATCTCCACCGCGGCATCGGTTGCGTTCCAGCGGGCCTCATGAGCCCAGCGGAGCAGATCGAAGTCCGCGCCCAGTTCCCGGTTCATGCGAAGGAGCACGTTCTTGTTGAAGGAGGCGGTGAGTCCCAGCGGATCGTCGTAGGCGGGCAAAAGCCGCGCGGGGTCGCGCTGCAGATCGGTTCCGAGCAGCAGGTAGTCGCCAGGCAGAAGGCGGGCGGCGACATCCGAGAGAAAGGCCTGCGCCTCGCTTCGCGCGAAGTTTCCGATCGTCGAGCCCAAGAACAGAACCAGTGCGGGATGTTGCGTACGGGTTCGCGCCTGCGTGAGCCCGTCGAGATAGGTCGCTCGGATCGGATGCACGGGCACCGGCAGGTCCACCGGCGCCGGTCCGACGTCGATCGGATAGTAGGGTGCGTGAAGAGCCCCGAGGATCCGCTTCGTCTTCGACGCCGATCCGGCCCCCAGTTCGATCACAGCGTGCACCGGCGGCAATTCCGGAGCGAGTTTGTCGATCAGCCGTGCGTCCGCGCGAGTGAGTCCGTACTCCGGCAGCAGCGTGATCGCCTCAAACAGGAGTGCGCCGAGATCGTCGTAGAAGTACTTCGGCGGAAGGCTGCGCTGCCGTTGGCTGCAGAAGCCCGTCCGCACGTCAGAAGCGAATTCATCGCGAGTCATAGGGAAGCCACGCACCGGAAACCGGCGTACAGGTGAGGATAGTCGGGCCGAAACCAGTTGCGGAAGGACGGCCGGGCGAGTTGCGCGGCGGTGGCGGGCGAGGCGCCTTTCAGCACGTAGTGCGCGCCGTCGAAGAAATCGGCGGAGTAGCCGCGATAGAAGGGAAACGGCGTGAACCCCTCGAAGGGCGCGAAAAGCGTAGCGGTCCACTCCCAGCCGTTCCCGGTCAGTTGATGGCCCCGGCCCACGGGCTCGGGGTCCCAGCGGCGGAAGCCGAGGTTGGGTTCAGCATCCGGCGGGAGCGCGTCCACCGCGAGATGCCACTGCGCTTCGCTCGGCAGCGCCATCCCTCGCCAGGCGGCGTAGGCGGCAGCCTGTGTGTGGGTCACGTAGACGGGCCAATCGAGCGGCAACGCGATTTCCTCGAAGAGCGTCCGCAGCCGCCACTCGCCCTCTCGGCGCCGCCAGAAGTTCGGAGCGTCCGCGCCGGTCTCGCTCATGAACGCGAGCCACTGGCCGTTGGTCGTCTTGTGCGCGTCCATGGCGAACGCGGGGACCCGAACGCAGTGCGCGGCGAACTCATTGTCCCAGCCGAAGGCGCCGGAGTCCGGCTGGCCCAGGACGGCCTTTCCGGATTCCACTCGGATGAGCTCGTCAGTTGCCTCGGACGCCGTGGCCGGATGCTCTGCACGCTCGGCGCGCAGCTTCCAAAGTGGAAGGGCGTGCAGCAAGTACTGAAGAGTCTCAACGTGCATCAAGCGATGCTCGATAGCCACGTGCCGCAGTTGCGCGGGCGTTTCCTCCCACAATCGATCGACCGCTTCGCGTATCCGCGCGCCGTACTCCGCAATCGCGTTGAGAGCCGGCCAGTCCGAGGGCTGGTCGCACGGAAGCTGTCCCGGAGGCGGGTCGATCCCAAAGGCGAAGAGGCGGTCGAACGCCGGGTGAATCGGAGGCAGCCGGAAGTGGCCGGCCCCGATCAGGTTCCAGTCGAACGCTTCCAGGTGCCCGATGTAGAACACCAGCCGGTGTCGCTCCCCGATGGAGCGGTCGTACAGAGCGTCCTCGCTCACCCGCTCGAACAGCCGCTCGGCGCGGCGGCGCGCATCGCGCAATGAATCGAGTGACGGCGCGGTCACCATTCCACTCTACGCGAGCCGCGCATCAAGCGAGATGGCCGCGTTGAGCACCTTCGACACCGGGCAGTTCGCTTTCGCCTGTTGCGCGGCGGCTTCGAACTTCGCCGGGTCCGCGCCAGGGATCTTCGCGACCAGCGTCAGGTGGCTGGCGGTGATGGCGAGGTTCTCCATGGTGATCTCGGCCTTGACATCCAGGCTCTCCGCGGTCATGCCCTCATCGCCCAGCATCTTCGACAACGCCATCGCGAAGCAGCCCGCGTGGGCCGCCGCGATGAGTTCCTCGGGATTCGTCCCCTGGCCCTGTTCAAAACGCGTGTGGAAGGAGTAGTTGGTTCCGTTCAGAACGCCGCTGGCGGTGGTCAGCGCGCCCTTGCCGTCCTTCAATCCGCCTTCCCAGTGTGCAGTCGCCGTTCGCTTCATACCGGCTTGGATGCACATCCGGACATCGAAGTCGCATATCATACGCGGTGGAGGCGGACACATGAAGCCTGTTCGTGTCTTTGCTGTTACACCCGCCCTTCCCCCCGCTCTCGAGCCGCTTCGTTCCATTGCGTTGAATCTCCGCTGGGCCTGGACTCCCGAAGCCGTGGAGTTGTTCCGGCGCCTCGATCGCGATCTTTGGGAGGAGACCTATCATAATCCGGTCAAGCTGCTTGGCTCCGTCAGCCAGGCCCGTTTGCAGGAGGCCGCGCGCGACCCCGCGTTTCTCGCACATGTAGCCCGCGCTGCGGAGGACCTGCGCGCCAGTCTCAACGCCGGCGACACCTGGTATGCGCGCAGCTATGCGGGCGCGGGCCCAAATATCGCCTACTTCTCGGCCGAGTTCGGCATCACCGAGTGCCTCTCGATTTTCGCGGGCGGCCTGGGCATGCTCGCGGGCGACCATCTGAAGTCGGCAAGCGATCTCGGCTTGCCGCTCCGGGGTGTCGGTCTGCTCTACCAGCAAGGGTACTTTCGCCAGTACCTGAATCAATCGGGCTGGCAGGAGGAACGGTACGAGAACAACGACTTCTACAACTTCCCCGTCTCGCCCTGCCGCGACAGCGCGGGCGCGCCCCTCACGGTGGCTGTGCCCATGGCCGGCCATGAGGTCCTCGCGCAGGTTTGGAAAGCCCAGGTGGGACGCGTTCCGCTCTACCTGCTGGACACCAACTTCGCCGGGAACGAGCGGTCCGAGGATCGAGATATAACCGACCAGTTATATGGTGGCGACCTGGAGATGCGGCTTCGCCAGGAGATCCTGCTCGGGATCGGCGGCTACCGGGCGCTGACCGCCGCCGGCGAAGACGTGCATGTGTTTCACATGAATGAGGGCCACTCCGCGTTTCTCGCCCTGGAGCACGCGCGCGCACTGATGCGCCGGCACGGGCTTTCGTTCGCCGAAGCGCGCAGCCTGGCCTCGGCGGGCCTGATCTTCACCACGCACACTCCGGTGGAAGCGGGGCACGACTACTTCCCCTCAGACCTGATGCACCGCTACTTCGCCGCCTATGCCCACGAGATGGGGGTCTCCTGGGACGAGTTCATGGGACTCGGCCGCAAGAACCCCTCCGATCACGGCGAACGCTTCTGCATGACCGTGCTCGCGCTGCGCATGGCGGCCGCGAGCAACGGAGTGAGCCGCCTGCATGGCGAGGTCAGCCGCAAGATGTGGGCGCCGCTCTGGCCGGCCCTGCCCGAGGACGAAGCTCCGATCGGGCACGTCACCAACGGCGTGCACTTTCAATCGTGGCTGTCGCTGGAGATGAACCAGTTGTACGACCGCTACCTCGGCCCCAAGTGGCGCGAAGAGCCGGGCGACTGCGACGTCTGGAAGGTGGCCGAACGGATTCCCGGCGAAGAACTGTGGCGCACCCACGAACGGCGGCGGCAGCGCCTGATCGCGTACTCGCGAAAGCGCCTGCAGGAGCAGTTGAAGCGGCGGGGAGCGCCGCCCTCGGACATCGCCGCCGCCGAGGAGGCCCTCGATTCCGAGGCCCTCACCATCGGCTTCGCGCGCCGCTTCGCCACCTACAAGCGAGCCACGCTGTTGCTGAAGGACCCTGACCGCCTGGCGCGGATCGTGAACGACGAGAAGCGGCCCGTGCAGTTCATCTTTGCCGGGAAGGCCCACCCGCGCGACGCGGAGGGCAAGGAGTTCATCCGGCGGATCGTGGCCACCGCGCGGCGCCCCGAGTTCCGCCGCCGCATCGTGTTCCTGGAGGACTACGACATCGCGGTGACGCGCACCATGGTGCAGGGCTGCGACGTGTGGCTTAACAATCCCCTGCGCCCCCTGGAGGCGAGCGGCACCAGCGGCATGAAAGCGGCCGCGAACGCCTGTCTCAACTTGAGCACCCTCGACGGCTGGTGGGACGAGGCCTGGCGCGAGCGGGCCGGCGGCGAGGCGCTCATCGGCTGGGCCATCGGCCACGGTGAGCGCTTCGACGACGCCGAGTATCAGGACAAGGTCGAAGCAGAAGCGCTCTACGATCTACTGGAGCGTGACGTGGCGCCCGTCTTCTACGATCGCGACTCCAACCGCATCCCGCGCCGATGGATCGCGCGGATGAAGAGTTGCGTCGCCAATCTCTGCTGCTTCTTCAACACGCACCGCATGGTGAAGGAGTACTGCGAACGGTTCTATCTGCCCGCCTACGCGCGTCAGGACGAACTGACCGCCGGGGGAGCGGAACGCGCGCGCAGCCTGGGCGCCTGGATGCACCGCGTTCGCGAGGCGTGGCCCGCCGTGGCCGTGCTGACCGTGGACGGAGGACTGCCGCCCACCATCGCTGTGAACACCAGGCTCGCGATCCAGGCGCGCGTGAAGCTGGGGCCGCTGTCGCCCGGCGACGTGGCCGTGGAGGTCTATCTAGGGCACCTCCGCGCGGACGGTTCCTTCGAGAAACCGATCGCCCTGCCCATGGACGCCATCGCGCAAACCGGAGAAGGCGAGTACCTGTTCGAAGCGCGCTCGGTCGAGTGCTCCGGAAGCGGACTGCACGGGCTCACCGTGCGCGTGCTGCCCTATCATCCGGACCTGGTCCAGCCCTTCGTGCCCGGTCTGATTACTTGGGCGCCGGTGTAGCTGCGGAGATCTTGCTCAGGATCCGGTCTTGAATCCAGTGGCCGTCCCACCACTCCACCGGATTCACCTGGACGCCGTCCACCTGCATGCTGAAGTGCAGGTGGTCGCCGCCGGCGAGACCGGTCGCGCCGCTGCGGCCCAGCGTCTGCCCCTTCTTCACGGCCTCGCCGGGCTTCACTTCGATCTTGCTCAGATGAGCGTAGATCGATTGCAGCCCGTAACCGTGATCCACTACGACGCAGTTGCCGTAGATGCCCAGGTACTCGGCAAGCACCACCTTGCCGCTGTTCGATGCGGCGACCCCGACGTTCGCGGTGACCGAGAGATCGAAGCCCAGGTGTGTCTGCTCGTCGATCTTCTTCCCTTGATAGAGGTATGAGCGGATATCGGCGAACTGCGATTCCACCTTCGAGTTGGAAAGCTGAACGAACGGCCCGTCCCAGAGAAAACGCGGCTCGGTCTTACTCCGCAGGCCGGCGAGGGTCTCGTTGTTTCGGCGTCGCAGTTCGCCGTTGATCTTCAGGAAGCGCGCGACGCGATCGCCCGATCCGCCCGCGTCGATTTCGTTGGTCACCTTGTCGAGGAAGGAGTCGGGCAGCTCCAGGTCGCGCCGGCGGAAGTTCTTCGGGAACACCTTGTGCCAGAACCGGGCCTGCGCTTCCGCGCCCGCGGGGTTCCGGGCGTAGACCACGGGCACCGTCCCGGGCGGCGTGTCCCAAGGATACGCGAAGAGCGAGAACCGGCGGTTTTCGTCCGAGCCCAACGGGAAGCTGCGGAAGGTGTACTTGCCGACACGCACGCCCGCCTCCGTCCAGTAGCCCGAGACCGTGAACGTCACCAACTCGCTGCCGCCCTGGTTGATGTAATGCTGTTCTCCATCGGCGGCCACCGACGGCGGACGCGTGATCACCTGCACCTCGATGGCGGCCTCATGAGTGCGGGCGAGCAGATCGTTCGAGCGCGCCGCGACGATCAGCCGCGCCTTGCCGTCCTTGAGCGCGGGCGCTTGCTTCTTGCCGGCCCGGAAGCTCACCTCCGCCGGCGGATCGTTGCGCCACCAGAAGAAGAAGCGGCTGGCGCCGTCCATCTCCTGTTCGAAGACCTTGTGCCGCACGCCATCCTGTTCCACGAAGGCGGCGGCGCCGCGCACGCCGTGGCGGTTCGCCAGTTGCGCCGCCAGCGGAGTGTCAAGACCGATCGCCGTTACCGGCCGGATCTTGATCTCCGTGGCGCCCGAGAGAAAGACCAGCACGGCGCCGGCGAGTACCACGGCCAGGAGAATGAGAACCGCTGCGATGCGCATGAACTCTTAGGGTAACGGTTCTGAGCCGAAGCGAAGCACGTTGCCGTCCGGGTCTTCCACGTGGATCTCAAGCGCCCACGGAAAGTTCGTCGGGGGCATGCGGATGGGAACGCCCTTCGCGAGCAATTCCCCATGGAGGCGCGCCGCGTCGTCGACGCCCACGTAGACCCAGGCAGCGCCCCGCCCCTGATCCCCGCGGCACAGGTAGAGACCCGCGCCGTCGCGCCGGACATTGGTGAAGTCGTCGTCGCCCCATTCGGCCTCCTCGAAGCCGAGTTGATCGATGTAGAAGCGCCGTGCCGCGGCCATGTCTTCCACGCGAAGAATGGGAGTGCTGTGTTCCATGTGCACTCTCATGTGCGAAACCTCTCGTCGATCTCCACCTGGTAGCCGATGGCGAGGCGGTTGGTCTGGTTCGCCAGGCCGATCACGGCCATGAGTTCGGCGAACATCTCAGGCGTCAGTCCGGCCTTCCGCGCCGATGCGGTGTGCGACGCGGTGCAGTAGCCGCACCCCGTGGTGACGCTGACCGCGATGTAGATCATCTCCTTGGTGAGCGGGTCGAGCGTCCCGGGGCCCATCACCTGTTTCACCTGCTCCCAGGTGCGGCGCAGCAGCGCGGGGTCGTGCGCCAGCGCCCTCCAGATGTTGTTGATGAAATCCGTCTTGCGCGTGGCCTTGATGTCCTCGAAGACGGCCTTCACTTCGGGGCTGGCCTGTTCGGGATCGATGAGACCGTGAGTCGCCATGGAGGCGATTATGGCAGCAACGCGATGATCTCGGCGCGAGGGCGCTCGCCCCCCCGCAACGTCAGCAAGGCGAGGGTCACCGGGAGCTTGAATCGCCTCGGGCCGGCGCTCCCGGGATTCAGAAACAGCACGCCGCCCTGTTCGTCCAGGCGCGGCTGATGCGTGTGGCCGGTGACCACGACTTCGGCGCCCGCCGCGAGGGGCGCGCCCAGGTCGCCGTGCGCCATCGCGATCGGGCAGCCTTCGAGGATTAGCCGCGCTTCGCGAGGCAGCCGGCGAGCCCACTCGCCCTCGTCGACGTTGCCGCTCACCGCGGTGACGGGCGCAATCTCCGCCAATGCATCGAGCACCGAGGGGTGGCCGATGTCGCCCGCGTGCAGTATGTGCGCAACGCCGCCCAGCGCCGCGATCGCCTCCGAGCGAAGGAGGGAGTGTGTGTCGGAGATGACGCCGACCGTCACCGCGGCGGGCCCGCGAGCGGATAGGTGAGCGTCCGCTCCAGCCACTCCGCGTTGTCTCGCACGGCTTCCTCCAGCTTGCGCAGCAGGTCCGAACGGCGTTCATACAGCCGATAGCCGCCGCGCGCGCGCAGATACCCCTTGGCCTTTGGCTCCGCCGCGCAGAGCGCTTCGAAGCCCATCTCCGCGGCGCGCGCCTCATACTGCGCGCGGTTGTCCAGCAGCGCCTTCACCAGGAATGGCAACAGCAGCGAATAGTCGGCTTGCAGGCTCTCTGTGGTCTGCAGGTACAGGTCCTTGTCTACCTTGCCCCAGGTCACCGCTTCGGCCGGCGGACACGAAGAGAGCGACCCGTCGGTCACCGGCGCGGTGACGATCTGCACGTCGAAGTG
>DALYJJ010000068.1:24260-31600 GCA_031969915.1 Bryobacteraceae bacterium
TCCGCCCCCCAGGATGAACGTACCGAGCGCGTAGGGTTCCTGGTCGAACAGCCCCCAGCGATGATACGCACAGGCTTCGAAGACCTCGGCGTGCAGATCGAGTTCGAAGCCGTATTCGCCGAGCAACCCGGCCCGCTTCATCGCCCAGAGCTTCATCGAGTTGAGGAACACGCTGCCGTCCGCCGGCGCGCCCACGAAGACCGGGATGGCCAGGCGATGGCACGTCGCCAGCAAGCCCGGTGCGACGCCGTTGCGCCGCTCCTGCGCGGCGTAGTGCGCGCCGAGCCGGTAGCGCATCTCCGTGCCCGTCATCCGGTGCTGGAACTCGGGGCTTTGAAGGACGGCCGTGAGGAAGCGGTCCTGATCGAGCAGCACGTCCTCGTCGAACGCCATGTCCGTGACGCGGATCGTCCTCTCCTCGCGCAGCGCGGCGTCGTCCGAGTGAATCGAGACTTCGTGCACCGGATGGCCGCCGTGCTCGTCAAGCGAACGGTGGCCGTCGTGATAACAGACCGCGTCGGTCGTGCTCAGATAGGCGATCCAGCCGGTCTCGAGCAGCGGAATGAGCCACGTCTGATGCTGTCCGCTCACCGTCACCGGACCCGCGATGGCGAGCGTCAGGGGGCAGCCCATGCCGATGGCCCGGTCGAGGATGTCGTAGATGCGGCGCAGATAGGCGCCGCCGAACGCGGGCAGGCAGTTTCGAAAGAGTTCATCGAGCGTGGCGCACTCGTCCACGCGGCGTGTACGCACGCTCCGGCGGGGCGCGCCGCAGGGATGGCTGAGATCGGACATCGCTACCAGTGTCGCCTACACCAGCACGGTGAAGGTAGCTTCGGCCCGCTGCACGGGCCGGTACAACGTGTCGCGCTCCACCGGTTCGCGCCCCGCCTCGCGAATAAGGCGCAGCAGCTCGCCGCGGCGCATACCTTGCGATGTGGTTGCGCCCGCGTCGTGGTAGATCTTCTCCTCCACCACGGTGCCGTCGATGTCGTCGGCGCCGAAGCGCTGGGCCACTTGTGCGATGCGCGGCGTCATCATGATCCAGTACGCCTTGATGTGCGGGATGTTGTCCAGCATCAGGCGGGCCACCGCGATGTTGCGAATGTCGTTGAAGCCGGTGGTCTTGGGGATGTGCTGCAGCGGAGTGTTGTCGGGATGGAACGCGAGCGGAATATAGGTGACAAAGCCGCCCGTTTCATCCTGCACGTTGCGCAACCGCACCAGGTGATCCACGCGGTCCTCTTCGTTTTCGATGTGCCCGTAGAGCATCGTGCAGTTAGACTTCAACCCCAGCCGGTGCGCCTCACGGGCCACGTCCAGCCACTGGTCGCCGTCGATCTTGTGGTCGCAGATGATGCGCCGCACTCGCTCGATAAACACTTCCGCGCCGCCGCCGGGCAGGGAATCGACGCCCGCCGCCTGCAGCCGTTCCAGCGTTTCGCGAATGGTGAGCTTGCTGCGCTTGGCCAGAAAGCCAACCTCCACCATCGTGAAGGCCTTCAGGTGGACCTGCGGAAAGCGCTCCTTCAGGCCGCGCAGCATCTCGCAGTACCAATCGAGAGTCAATTCCGGATGCAGCCCGCCGACAATGTGAAACTCAGTGACCGCTTCACTCCAGCCGCGGCCCGCCGTTTCCCACACCTGGTCGAGCGACATGGTGTAGCCCCTCGGGTCCTTCGCCTTCTTGCCGAAGGCGCACAGGCGGCAGCTCGCCACGCACACGTCGGTCGGATTGATGTGCCGGTTGACGTTGAAGTAGGTGACGTTGCCGTGCAGGCGCTCGCGGACCAGGTTCGCCAGGTAACCCACCGCCAGCAGGTCGCCCGTGCGGTAGAGCGTCAGCCCGTCGTCGAAGGAGAGGCGCTCGCCGGCCTCGACCTTCTCGAGGATCGGCTTCAAACGGGAGTCGTCGATAATCGGCGCAAGTGGCATGATTCAGTTGCCCAGAATGTCAGCGGCCCAGAAAACGAAGAATAGCACGCTGACCCAGCCATTCATCGTGAAGAACGCGGCGTCGATGCGCGAGAGGTCGCCGGCGCGCACCAACCGGTGCTCCCACAGAAGCAGTCCGGCCACCACGGCGACGCCCGCGGCACTCACCGGCCCCAGCGAGAAGGAGACCGCGAGCATCCCCAGGCAGGCCAGCATCGCAGCGTGGAGAAGCCGTGAGATCCAGAGCGCGGCGGGCACGCCGACCCGGCTGGGCAGGCTGTAGAGGCCCTGGCTGCGGTCGAAATCGTAATCCTGGCAGGAGTAGATGATGTCGAAGCCCGCCGTCCAGGAGGTGACCGCCGCGGTGAGCCAGAGGATGCGCGGATCGAGTTCGCCGCGCATCGCGATCCACGCCGCCGCCGGAGCGATGCCCAGGCTCAAGCCGAGCACGATGTGCGACAGCGACGTGAATCGCTTGCAGAATGAGTAGAAGAATACGATGCCGAGCGCCACCGGCGCGAGCGCGAAACAAAGTGGGTTGAGCATCCGCGCGGCCAGCAGAAACACTGCGCAGGCAGCCGCCGTGAAACCCCAGGCGAAGCGCCGCGACAGAAGGCCCGCGGGCAAATGGCGGGCCGCCGTCCGGGGGTTGCGCGAGTCGATCGCCTGGTCCAGGATCCGGTTGAAGGCCATCGCCGCCGAGCGCGCGGCCACCATCGCGGCCACAATCCAACCCAGCCGCCAGGCCAAGCCCCCCGTTGCGAAGCCTTCGTCGCGCCAGGCCAGCAGCGCACCCGTGAGCGCAAAGGGCAGCGCAAACACCGAGTGCTCGAACTTGATCATGTCGAGCGTCAAACGCAGCCGGCGGAGAAACGAAAGATCCTGCATGGGATGTGCGGATGAAGTTACCATTTTAGTTCATGGCTCTCCGGACCCGGCTTTCCGTGGCGTTGCCGCTGCTGCTCGCGCTTGCGTCTTGCGGTGAGAACACCGCTTCGCCCGACGATCTGAAGTTGAAGACCGTCACCCTGCCGGGCGGGCAGAAGATCAAAGCCGAGGTCCGCGTTACCGATATCGAGATCGCGCGCGGCATGATGTTCCGCGAGTCCCTTGCGCCCGACCGCGGCATGCTGTTCGTCCACCAGAAACCGGCCCACTACAGCTATTGGATGTACCAGGTCACCATCCCGCTGGACATTATCTGGCTGGACACCAGCCGCACCATCGTCGAAATTCACGAGAACACTCCGCCGTGCTCCACCAAGGCCAGCGAGTGTCCGAGTTACGGCGGCAGGCAGCAAGCGCAGTACGTGCTGGAACTGGCCGGCGGCATGACCGCGAAGTATGGCCTCAAGACCGGCCAACGCCTCCTTTTTTGAAGAACCTTATGGACCAATCGCAACTCCGACGGCTGCTGGAAGAAGTGCGCGCGGGCGCTCTCGACGTGGACGCCGCGATGACCCGGATGAAGCACCTCCCGTTCGAGGACTTGGGCTTCGCCAAAGTGGACCACCATCGCGCGCTCCGGCATGGGATGCCGGAGGTGGTCTTCGGACTCGGCAAGACGCCGCAACAGATTGCGGAGATCGCCACGCGCCTGTTGGAGAACGCGCCGAACGTCCTGGCGACGCGGGCCAGCGAGGAGGCCGCGGCGTTGCTTAAACAGCGTCACCCGGATGCCGAGTACTTTCCCTTGTCCGGCGCCCTGCGCGTCTGGCGGGACCGGACCGTGCACGGCAAGGGAACGCTCGCCGTAGTGTGCGCCGGCACCAGCGATATCTTCGTGGCTGAGGAGGCGCAAGTCACCGCCGAGGTCATGGGCAACGAGGTGGACGTGATTCACGACATCGGCGTGGCGGGCATTCACCGGCTGATGAACAACCGCGAGCGCTTGACCAAGGCGCGGGTGATCGTGGTCTGCGCCGGCATGGAAGGCGCGCTGCCGAGCGCCGTGGGCGGCCTGGTCTCCTGCCCCGTGATCGCCGTGCCCACCAGCGTGGGCTACGGGGCGAGCTTCCATGGCCTGGCGGCCATGCTCGGAATGCTCAATAGCTGCGCCAGCAATGTCACCGTCGTGAACATCGACAACGGCTTCGGCGCCGGTTACGTCGCGAGCCTGATCAACCGTTTGTAGCCGGTCCGGTCACTTCGCGGCGCGGCCCAGCAACCGGATGTCCAGGAAGCTGTTGTGCGAAACGCCCGGCGTCGTGATGGTGACGTGGTAGCTTCCACCGGCGACGGTGGCGTAGAGCTGATCCCGCGCCTCCGCTTGCCGCTCGGCCCGCCGCCGCGCGTATTGCTCGCGAGTGGTTCCCATCTTCCGGTAGACTTCGCCCGGCCAGTCCGGATCGAGATGATCCAGCATCAGGAAGGGCTGCTGGAGCGGACGGCCGCTCGGGTCGCGCCAGTAGGGATGCCACGCCATGTTGCCATCCTGGTTCACGCATGCTTTGAGTCGAAGATCGATCTGGCACAGGCGAACCGCGGCGCGGCCGCCGCGCGAGTGCCCGAATGCGCCGGCGCGAGTGATGTCCAGGCGGGAACGGAACTCGTCCGGCGCGCCGTCCAACTTCTTCGACACCTGGTCAAACGTGAACCGAAGGTCGCGGGCGAGGAGTTCCGTCAATTGCTTCTCCCGGGCTTCCGGGTCGCCACCGGACCCGCGCGGGGCCGGCGGCTCCGGCGGATGATCGACTGCGATTACAACGTACCCGTGACTGGCGAGATCCTGCATCTGTATCGTTTACGCGGCTGCGGGTACGCCGCCGCCCGGCGAGAACAGCAGGACGGGAAGCTTCCCGCCCGGGATCAACGGCGCGTCGCCGGCGGCGTGTGACCGGAGCGCTCCGGACACGATCGCCGGCCATGCCGGGCCGAACAGGTTTTCGGAGGCGGCACCGCTCGAGACCGCGCTGGGCGGTAGGTAGCGCGCCGGCTCGGCCTTCCTGCCCCGCTGCGCCGGGTACCAGAGCGTAACGTGCAGCGGCCGTTCGGAATCGCCAGTGAGACGGAACAGCCTTTGACCGGTCCCATGAGGTCCGGAGGGCGGAGGCAGCGCGGGATCTACTGCACCAATGAGAAGAAAGGGGAGAAAAAAGGGAGAAGAAGAACGGGCAACAGAGGCACCAGGCTTCAGACACCGTCTGACGCCCGGTGGTTCCCAACGGGAAATCGAACTATACGCCCGCGGGGCTTAGCCAGCCACCGCCAGGACGCGATCTTCGGCCGATACCTGGCCGAACACGTAAAACCCGAACAGCGGTTTCGAATCGCCGCGCCCCCAGCGATTCATCTTCCACTGCACGCGAAGGTGCCGCACTTCCGGGCGGTCCGATAGATCCAATAGGATCGTGTAGGTGCCACAGTAGAACTTCTGCGGATACGCGACCAACGGACGAGCGCCCCAATCCGTTCCGTCCGCTGAGCCCCAAATGGAAAGGTCAAGGCTTTCCTGTTCAATGATCCGTGTGATGCCGAGCGTCAGAACAAGCAGCTTGCCAGCCGCCTCGCCGAGCTCCAGGACCGGCCCCGATCCATCCTCACACGCCGTAGTTTCCGCTAGCAGAAAGTTGGGTAGCATTTCCTTCTCCCCAATCCCTTTCACAGATTCTCATATAACAGGACGAAATGAAAGCAATTATTCCGTGACAGAATCTTTGCAAGCGATTTCTTATTTCCGCGGGCTCAGCGCGGGCCGCCTGGGGAACCCGCCCCGGACTCCGCGGCTCCCGCCAAGCTGCTCGATCCATAGAGCTTGCGGTAGATGTCCGCGTTCCGGAGCACGATTTGAACGTACTCGCGGGTTTCCGTGAAGGGAATCGTTTCTACGAACTCACTCGGCTCCCGGAAGCTGCCCCAGGTCAGCCAGCGGTCTACGCGCGTCTTGCCGGCGTTGTAACTGGCTAGCGTGGGCTCCCATTTACCGGAATACTGGTCGAGCATTAGCTTGAGATAATAGGACCCGATTTTCAAGTTTATTTCCGGTAAGTATAGCATCGCCGTCGTGAAGCGACGGATGCCCAGGCGGCGGCTCAGTTGACGTCCCGTCGAGGGCAGTACCTGCGTCAGGCCGTAGGCCTTCGCGCGTGAGACCGCTCGGGGATTGAACTCGGACTCCTGGCGGATCAAAGCGGCCACGTGGAAGGCGTCGAGATCGTTGGTCCGGGCGTTGGCCTCGAGCGGCGATCGGAACGGCATGGGGAACGCGAGTCGCCAGAAGGCGGCGGGTGCCGCTTCGATCGGCAGGTAGAGATACCCCGGCGTCATGCCCTTGATGGCGCGGATGCCCCGGTCCGGCGCGCCGCGCCGTGTGTGCAACTCCGCCAACTCCATGGCGAGCAGCCCGGGTGGGCAGTCGTTCCGTGCGCCGTAGCGCAACTCGCCCTCCGCCCATTCGTCCAGCGCCGCGGCAGCCAGCAGCCGCGCCCGCTCGGTGCGCTGCCGCACGCGCGGAGTCGATTCGAACAGCGACGGCAGCGGCCGTCTTGCGATCTCCAGCCGGGCCAGGAACGTTTGCACACCGGGGTCCTGGGCCACCCGGCCAAGGGCGGCAAGTTTCTCCCGCCCGAGCAACGCATAGTAGGAGTTCGGAAAGCGTTCGCCGATCGCGTTAAACCACGCCGCCGCCGCCGGCAAATTACGCCGGTCTTCGGCCAGCCGCCCCAGATAGTACAACGCCGCCCCGGCCTTATCCGAAGCGGGCCACTCGCGCAGATGGCGTTCCAACTCGGCGGCGACGCCGGGCTGACGTTCCAGGTACCGCCGCCACGTCACCTTCCAATGCGCATACGCGCCGTCTTCCTGTCCCGGGAAGCCGTCCGCGGCGGCGCGATAGTACGGTTCGTAGCGCTCGTATCCGTTCTCCACCAGCCAACGGTTTCCCGCCGCCACCAGCGCCGACAGCCGCCACTTCGATCTGGGGTGGTTGCGGTTCAGAAGTTCCACCGCGTACTCGAGATCGCTATCGTCTTCCAGCCGCCGGGCCGCGGCCGAGATCCAGAACAACCGCTCGGCATCCGCCTCGGGCGCATCGACCGCGAGTGCCTTCCAACGTCGCAGCGCCGCCGCCGTCTGCCGTTCTTCGAAATCGGGCCGGATCGACCGCACCCGCGCCACATCCCGCTCGGCTCCGGTGAGCACACTCACTAACGATTGATACTCGCGGCGCGCCGCATCGTAGCGCCGGCCCTCCAACAGCTTGTCGGCTCGCGCCATCATCGCGCGCGCCGCCGGCGCAGGATACGCCGCGCCGAGCCTCTCGCGGAGTTTCTCGAGGGCCGCGCCGGCGTCTTCGGCCTCCGCCGAATTCGGGTACCCGTAATAGACCCGCTGCCACGCCGCCGCCGCGCCCGGCCCATCCTGCGCGGCGTCCAGTAGCGAAGCCAGCGCGGCGTCTCCCTGGGGCT
>DALYJJ010000069.1:0-24749 GCA_031969915.1 Bryobacteraceae bacterium
AGCGGATCCCGCCCGCTGAGATCGCGCGGCTGCGGCAGCAGTGCCGCGAAAAGGGTCTGCCGCTCCACGACGCCCTCATGGAGAAGGCCGGGTGGCCCGAGATCCCGCTCGACGGGGAACTGCTGGTCTCCCACCAGGACGCCCTCCTGGTCGGCGGCAAGGTGCAGGCCGCCCCCGGCTACGCCGATCACGTGGTGTTCCTCGATCCCCAGCTCTGCCAGACCTGCTCCGAGCGGCTCTGCGTCGAGGTCTGCTCGGGAGAAGCCATCCACGCCAGCGAAGGCGGCGGCCGGCCCGCTTTCGATCGCGAGAAATGCGTGCACTGCGGGGCCTGCGTCTGGAACTGCTCGGAGGGCGAAAACATCGCCTTCGCCGCCGGCGCCGGCGGCCTCCATTCGTCCATGAACTGACCTTGCGAGACCCAGGAGACCCAGAAGACCAATGAGCTATCACATCGTAGTCTGCGGCGGCATCGTCCCCGACCCCCTCCAAACCCTCGAGCCGGCCCCCGCTCCCGCCGCGCCTTCCGCGCCCACACTCAAGAACGAGATGATGCTGCCCGCCGTGCTCGATCCCTGGGCCGCCCATGCCCTGTACGAATCGGCCCACCTCGCCAGGAAGGTTCCGGGTTCAAAGGTGTGGCTGGTGAGCCTCGGGCCGAAGGCCAAGCTCCAGCAGGTGATGATGACCGTGGCGCAGCGGGCGCAATTCGAGCTTGTGGCAATCGACGGCCCGTCGAGCGGGTTCACGGATTCGGCGGGCGTGGCGGCGGTGCTGGCGGAGGCGGTGGCGGCGATTCCAGGGCTGGAACGGGGCCGGCTGATCCTCGCCGGCGGGTGGGAGTCGGCTGCCCGCGCCGCCGGTACGACGATGCAGGTGGTGGCGGAGCGGTTGGGCGTCATCGACCAGTTCCAGGGCGTGGACGAGTTGGAAGTGCTGCCGGACGGCCGGCTGCGGGTGCTCGAGCGGGTGGAAGGCGGGCAACACCAGATCTCGGTGTGCGAAGGCCCCCCGGTGCTCATCGGCTGGGCCACCGGAAACCTGGGTGAGCCGCCCAACAACCCGCAGGTTGGGATGCAGAACATGCGAACTATCATGCCCGCGCTGCAGAAGGCCCGCAGCGCGGCCGTCGCCCCGGGGGGGCTGTCGTTCGACAGCGTCAGCCTGCCCAAGCAGCAGCGCCAGACCCGGATCGTCAAGGACGTGCCGGCCGAGGTGGTCGCAAACGAGATTGTGGAATGGATGAGGGAGTAACCATGGCGCGAGTACTGTTCCTGGGACATACCGAAGCGGACGGCGGGCTGGCGAAGGGCGCCCTGGAAGCGCTCGAGGCGGCGCGCGGATTGGGCGGGGAGTTGGCGGTGGGCCTGGTCGGCGCCACCGTCGATGCGGGCGCAATCGGCGCCTGCGGCGCTTCGCGCTATTTAGTCGTTGCCGGCGCCCCGTTCGGCCATCCCCGCTATGCCACCGATGCCGCCGCCGCCGAGGCCATCGCTCGCGCGGCTGCCCCCGACATCGTCGTCGCCGCCCAGACCTCGCGCTGGGCCCGCGCGCTCCCCGGCGTCGCCCACCGCTTGGGTGGCGCGGCCGACACCCACGTCACCAGCTTGAGCCCCGACGGCGCCGCTGGGCGCTGGTACTACCGGCAACGCATCGAGGCCGTGCAACGCCGCCAGGCGAAGCCCTGGGTCCTGTTGCTCGAAAGCGGCTGCGCGCCCGCCTACAGCGCGGGCGCCGCGGCGGTGCAGGCCGAACCGGTGCCGGTGTCCCTTGATGGGCTGGAACGGACGGCGGTCGAAGGCTACCGGAGCGCGCAGGCCGGTGAGCGGACCATCAACCCCGAGGCCAAGGTGCTCTTCGTCGCCGGCGCGGGGTGGACCAAGAAACAGAAGGACGGCCAGGTGCGCATCGGCGAGGCGGGCCAGTTAATCCTCGACTTTGTAAGAAAGAGTAAGTCGTCCCTGGGCTCGAGCAAGTCGCTCGTCGACCTCAGCGGAGAAGGACACGCCGTGCTGCCGTTTCTGACTCACTTACACCAGGTGGGTCAAACCGGCTCCACGCCGCGGCATCCCAAGGGCCTGGCGACGTGCTGCCACGGTGAAGAGCCGCATGTGGTCGGCTGGCGCTTCATCCAGGACCGGCGCGCCGTCAACCTGGACGCCAACTGCGGCTGGGCGCGCGGGAAGGCGGACGTTCTGTACGTGGCCGATGCGTTTGCGGTCATGCAGCGTGTGAATGAACTGCTGGGCTAGATTAGGGGCGGCCGGCGGCCCCACGGAGAACGCCGGGCGCAACTAGGGCCTTTCCCTGATTGGGTCCGGCGGCGTTTCGGCCTACTCTGGGGCTGAGGTGTCGCCGCATGCGGATGGCTGTCGTTTGTCTTCTTCTCATCGCCGGTTCCGATCTTCGCGCCCAGGATGACCTCTGGCAATATACGCACCCCCGCGCCCAGGCGCTGGTCGGCATCGAATGGCGCCGGACCGCGAATTCGTACTTCGCCGGGCTCGTCCGGCAGAATCTGCAGGAGTTCGCCGCGCTCGAGAAGGCCGTCCCCGGTGCGGATCTGCTCGATCAGATCGACCGGGTCCTGATCTCCTCGCCGGGCAAGCGGAGTCCGAAGTCCAAGGAAGAGCCGCCCGTGGTGCTCGCGGTCCAGGGCCGCTTCGACGCGGCCCGGGTGAAGCGCAGCCTGGCCCGCGGGTTCGTCGCGGGCCAATACCAGGGCCTGGAAGTGCTGTCGGCGCCGAAGGCGCGCGGGAGCGACATGGAGATGGCGTTTGTCCGCACTGACCTGCTGCTGTTGGGCGATCGCGCGTCGCTTCGCTCCGTGATCGACCGCTCGCGCTCGCTCGCCTCGCCGCCGCCGCCGCTGGTCGAGCGTGCGAAATCCGTCGCGGCCCACAACGATGTCTGGGCTGTGCTCGCCCTGCCCCCGGAAGCCTTCGCGGGCGAGTCGCTCCCGCAAGCCGCGATGTTCAAGGAGATCCGCGGACTCGATTTCGGAGTGTCGTTCCAGGATGGGATGGACTTCCAACTCTACCTGGCGACGCCTTCGCCGGAAAGCGCCCAGGCGATGAGCAACACCGTGAGCAGCCTCCTGCAACTGGCCGCGCTGCAGAAGCCGAACGATCCGGAAACGCAGAAGTTCATGCGCAAGCTTCGCGTGGCCACGGAAAGCGAGTCCGTCCACCTGGCGTTCTCGCTCGATCGCGCCGAGGTTGCCGACGGTTTCCGCCAGGCCCGCGCCGCGTTTCAGCAACGGACCGGGCCGGTGAACCTGCAGGCGGCAATGAAGTCCAGTGCGCCGATTCGGCTGGAGAACCTGGCTTCCCCGCGGCCATCCGCGCCCGCCGCCGCGGCGCCCGCCACGCCCCCCGGGCCGCCCAAGCCCCTGGTGGTCCGCATCAGCGGAATGGAAGACGGCCCCAGGGAAATCACGCTGCCGGGCGGGGAGAACCGCTGATCACGCTCATCACGCCAATCAGCGCGGTGTGATCAGGCCCCCGAGCTTGTCGTACTCCGACGAGGCTTGGCGTGGGAACCGGGTCGAATAGGCTTCCAGGTACTTGAGGCCGGAGCCGGTGTTGTAAATCACAATCCGTTCCCGCGGCGAAAGAAATCCGCTGGCCAGCAGCTTCCGCAGCGCGGCTACGCACGCCGCTCCCTCCGGCGCGGTGAACAGGCCCTCCAGCCGGGCTAATTCCAGCCCGGCGTCGAGCGCTTCTTCGTCCGTCACGGCGATTGCCGTCCCCCCGCTGCTGCGGACGGCCTCGAGGATCAGAAAGTCACCGAGCGGCTTGGGCACTCGCAGACCGCTGGCCACCGTCCAGGCGTTGTCGTAAAACCGGCTCCTGGCGGCCCCCTCTTCGAACGCCCGCACCACGGGCTGGCACCCGGCCGCCTGGACGGCGATCATCTTCGGACGCTTCGAGCCGATCCACCCCAACCGCTCCATCTCGTCGAAGGCCTTCCACATCCCGATCATGCCCACGCCGCCGCCGGTCGGGTAGAAGATGGCGTCGGGCAGCGTCCACTGAAACTGCTCCGCCACCTCGTAACCCATGGTCTTCTTCCCCTCGATGCGGTACGGCTCTTTCAGCGTGCTTACGTCGTACCAGCCCTCGGCGTCCTTGCGTTCGGCCACGATCCGGCCGCAATCGCTGATCAGCCCATCCACCAGCGTGACGTGCGCGCCATAGGACTTGCACTCGATGAAGTTGGCCTGGGGAACGTCTTTCGGCATGAAGATGTGGGCTTCCATGCCCGCCGCGGCGGCGTAGGCCGCCAGCGCGCTCGCGGCGTTGCCCGCCGAGGGAATGGCCACCTTCCGGACGCCCAGCTCCTGTGCCATCGAGATCGCGCACGAAAGACCACGGGCCTTGAACGAGTCCGTCGGGTTCTGCCCCTCGTCTTTCACCCAGAGGTCCTCCGCGCCGTAAGCGCTGCCGATGCGGCGCGCACGGATCAGCGGCGTCAGCCCTTCGCCCAGCGACACAATCGACGCCGGCTTGCTGACGGGCAGCACCGGCGCGTAGCGCCACATGCTCGAAGGGCCCGCCGAAATCCAGTCGCGGCTCCAACTGGTGCGTGCCTTCTCGAGGTCATAGCGCACCAGTAGCGGCCCTCCGCACTCGCAAAGGTTGTGTACTTGTCCCGCCTCCCGCCGCTTTCCGCAGAGGCTGCATTCCAGGTGGGTGATCGTAGTCATCGCGAAGGCTCATCATACATGCCGGCGGGCATTCCCGCAGGCGTGCGGCGCCCCGGCAGGGCCCGCTCCCGATCAGGACGGGACTTCCAACTCCACATCCGTGCGCTTGCCCGCCTCCACTACCGCCAGCGCGTGCGCCTCACGGTGCTGTCCTCCGAGTGTCCCACTCACCGCCAACGCGTACGTTCCGGGAGGCACGTTCGTCCGCACCCAGGTCTGGGTGCCTCGCAGATCCGCGCTCTCCCCCGCTGCCGTGCCTTGCGGCGGCCGCAGCTCCACGTGGAAACGCGCCTCATCCAGCTTCAAGGCGTTCTTCACCACAACGACAATGTGTCCCGGGCGCTCCGCGGCTGCCTGCTCGTCGGCCCGCTTGCGGTACTCCGCCCACTGCGACCGGACGTCGCTCTCCAGTTGCGTCAGGTTCTTCTCAAACTCGGCCGCCCACTCGCCCGTCTCCTTGGCCACCTGATCCTGAATGGCCAGGATCATCTGCTTGGCTCGCTCGATCAGGCCCTGGAGCACCGCTGGAGCAATATCGCGGGCCGCACCTGGGCCGTCGGGAACCTCCGCCAGACGGGCCGTCCAATCGAGCTTGAACTCATATTGAATTCTTTCGATTGCGGTCGCATACTTCACGTAACGCATCCACCCCGTGGAGAAGCCGCCGAAGCGGTCCAGCCCCACCAGCGCCGTCGCCAACCCAAGCAACAAGGAGACGGCCAGTTCCGGGTTCGGGACGTCGATCGGGATGCGCCAAATCGCCCGGACGATGGGTAGCAGTCCCGCCGTGGCTGTCAGCAAGATGGCTGCAAAACGAATCACTTGCGAGGGAAACTTCTTCCACTTCTTCTTGTCCCAATACCACTTGGCGGCGGCGGTTGCGACGCCGTTCGCGTAGGCGTAGAGCCGGTGGAGGGAAGCCAACCGCTCTTCCGGGGTTGACCAGCGCAGGTCCAGGTCGGGTGATCGCAGATTCGGATCGTTCGGGTCGCCGCCCCGAGGCTCATCCGGCATGCGCAGCAGTATACCGCTGTCTTTGCTCCCGGGCCATGCGTAATCTCACTCAGCCGGAAAAAACGTGCTGGTTCGCCGATGGGGCATTTCCCCCACTCAAGCCCGGGAGCCTCCCTTGGGTGCTTTGTTTCACCCTCTTACGGGTTGGCCTGGAACGTGCATTCTGAAGACCACATAAGAGGGGGTGCAGAAATGCACGTGATAACTGTCAGTACTTCTCCGAAGGCCGTTGTTGCCGAGCCCAAGAGGCCGAAGCGCCTCTGCCATACCTGCAAAAGCAAGCGTTGCGTCGGTAAGTGCCGGTTCTGACCCGGCTGCGGCTAGGCCGTTTCCTGGAGCACCGGTTTCCCGTCGCTCTGCCAGGTGCCGGTGTTCCGGGCGGCCTGCTCATAGCCGCTCACCAGTCCGTGAATCGCTAGGTCGAAGAACCGCCGCAGCGCCCGCAGCATTTCCAGTTCGCCATAGATCTCCAATGCCGTCGTCGCCGCGTTCTGGTCCTGGGCGTACTCCGTAATCTTGCGCTCGATTAGTTGGAGTTTGTAGACCACTTCGGAGAGCGGAAACCCCTCGTGGTACCGCCGCCGGCCCAGTGCACGGTAGCGCTCCACGACGGCGCCGCTGTTCTCGGTCGTCAACCAATACCCCAGGTTCTGCGCCACGTCCTGGGCTCGCTTTCGCAACTCGTCGTTGTCCAGAGTCCGGTAATGCTCCACGTTCCTGTCCCGTTGAGACTGCTGCGCCACGGCGGTGGCGATCTTTTCCCAGTTGGCTTCGATTCTTTGAATCAGATGCACTGCTAACATAGCGGCCTGCCCCCAGTTCTGTCGGTGTGGATTAGCGCGGGCGCGGGTGAACCGTCCGCATGGCTCATCGGACGCTGCGCTTTGTGCTATGGTTGCGAAAACATGAAGGAAAGTCAATAAAACCTGGCTGCCCTATTTCGGCCGGTACATGAGACTCCCTCGGGCACCTGCAAGAGCCATCTTTACAGTTGGATAGCGAAGGCTGTTATCCTAATTGAAACGATGCGGATCGCCGTACGGTTGAGTCTTGGTATTGCCTTAGGGCTTCCCGGACCCCTCATCGCAGGGGTGGCCCTCCTGGTGGGCGAGCCCCACGGCCGGTTCGGCTTTTTCAACCCCACGGGCCACGCTTCCATCTATCTCGACCGCCTCTGTGCCGCCACTCCCACCAGCCTCCGCTGGTGCGCTCCCGGCGAGCCGGGCGTCGTCATCAGCCGCTACAACCGGATCGGGGGCTTCGACTGGCTTGCCGTGCCTCTCGGGCCGTACTTCTACGCCATCGAAGTCCCGCACGCGCTGCCGTCCTCCATCTCACCCGCCGCCGTGTTCAGACTGCGCGACGAATACCGCCGCCGCCACTTGCGCGACATCGCGCCCGACGGCCCCGGAGGTGAGCCCCCGAAGGGCGACTGGACGCAACTGGTCGGAACCTCGTTCGACCGCACGGTCTGGGGCTACTATCTTGAAACCACGCGCGAGGACGATGAGCGCCTTCTGAATCTGCTCAACGGCGTGGAGAACCGGCGCCGCTTCAACCTCTTTGCCCGCAACTGCGCCGACTTCGCCAAGTTGGTGATCAACCATTACTTCCCGAAGGCGCTTCGCCGGAGCATCGTGGCCGACGCCGGCATCACGACGCCCAAGCACCTGGCCGGGTCCTTGGTGAAGTTCGCCCGGTCCCGCGAAATCCCGGTCACGCGCTTTGTCATCGCCCAGGTGGCGGGCGTGCGCCGGAGCACCAAGACTCGCGGCGTCGCGGAATCCCTGGTGCGGTCGAAGAAATACGCTGTTCCCCTCCTCGTGTTCCAGCCCTGGATCGCCGGCGGCGCCGCCGTCGCCTACCTGACCCAGGGCCGTTACGACCCCCGACGTGGCGAACCGATTCCTTGTCCAGGCGCAAACCTCCCCTACTGTCTGACGCCGCCGGAAACCTCCGTCGCCGACGCGCCGCAGTAGGTGGGCCGGCCACCTCCCGCCTGCACTGGCGGATCAGCGGCGGCGGTACAGCAGGAAGCCCTCTGTGCGCGCGACGACCTGGTAACCGGAAAGCCACGCCGGGAGTGCGGGGTGCTGCGCGATCGCCAGCCGCGGGTTGTAGGAAGCGAGGCCGTCGGCGATCCAATCGGGCCTGGTGGCGAGAAGTGCAGCGCGGTTGGGTCGGGCCAGGGATTCCGCGGAGGGCGTGGTGGTGAATAGATGCCGATCGGCGAAGACGCCGTTCAGGGGTTGCGAGTCCAGGAAGCGCGAACCGGCGGGCATGCGAGTGAGCGCCTGGAGTTCGGGACGGTAGCCCCAGACCAGCAGCGTCTCGCCGGGACGGGCGCGCTCATGGAGGACGCGCGCGGCGGCCTGGGCGTCGCGGAAGAGTGCGAGGTCGGGCGAGGAGTGGAGCTTCGCGTACCCGGGGGCGAAGCGCAGGGCGGGGATGAGCAACAGGGCGAGGCAGAACCGGTTCGGCAGGAGCGTCATGGCGCGCGACGCAGCCAGCACAAGGGGCGGCAACAGGGCGAAGTAGTAGCGCGGGAAGAAGCGCAAACCGAGGGCGACGGAGACGAGCGCCAGCGCGGCCCAGAGGAGCAACGTTCGGCTCGTCGGCTCGCGTCGGCGGAGGAACCACCAGGCGGCGGGCGCCGCGGCGGCGGCGTGGAACCCGAGCCAGTTGGCGGTTCGCCGCAGGCCTTCGGTGAAGGGAGACGCGAGCGGCGTGTTGCGCGCGTAGGCAGCGCCCCACGTCCACACCTGAAGCCAGTATTCGCCGAGCGCCCCCTGCGCGGCGAGGACGAAGATGCCGGCGGCCTGCGCGGCGGCGAAGCCGATGAGCGAGACGGGTTGCAGCAGGCACAGGGGCAGCAGGTAGAGCGCCTTGGCGTTGACCCAGAGCGCGGCGCCGGCGGCAAGGCCGGAAGCAACGGGCCGTTTCTTGGCCTGCAGAAGGACCGTTGCCAGCGCGAGGGGAATGGTCAGCAGGTCGGGGGCGAGCGGGATCACGGCGACGGGCAGGTAGAAGACGAGGAAGAACGCCATGAGGGATGCCGCCCACACCTCCGCCTTCGCATCCCACCAGTGGTGGGCGAGGCGGCCGGCGAGCCACGCACACAGGAGCGCGAACGCCGCGCCGGCAACGCGCGGAGGGAGCCCCGTCTTCGCGCCCCACAGCAAGTAGACCCAGGCGTAGAGCGGAGGCTTGTCGAACCAGATGTCGCGGTAGAGCGTCTTGCCGTCCAGGATCTGTACGGCGGCGGCGGTGGGGTAGGCTTCGTCCACCCAGACGACGTCGCGATGGAACCAGCGGGAGACCAGCAAGACGGCGGCGATGAGCAGGTAAATGCGCATCGCCTAGACGCGCACCCAGGGGCGGTTGCGGATGCGCTCCCATTGGGCAGCGGGCGCGGTGTGAAGCGAGCGGGCGGCGTGGGGGCGGTAGCATTCGGCCGCGGTGCGCGCGCCGCCGGCGGCGTCGATGAGATCGCCGCGGACGAAGAAGGCGTTGACTCCGGCGGCGTCGGCGGCGGCCAGCGCGTAGCCTTTTTCCCGAGCCAACTTCTCCAAGGCCGCGAGCGATGCGCCGTGGTAGAAGCCATCGCTGCGGAACGCCGCGTCGTAGGGAACGCTGACCGATTCGCCGGGCGGGATCGAGGCGTTGTATTCGACGATGACCAGTCGCGGCCGGGAGGCGTCGAGCGACTTCCAGAGCCAGTAGTCAACGCCGTCCACGTCGATCGAAAAGAGGCCCAGCTCTTCGGGGAGGTTCGCTTCGCGGACCAGCGCGTTCAGGTTTTCGGCGGTGACGAACGCGTGGCGGGCTTCGGCCTGCGGAGCCAGCCGGCGGAGCGTGCGCCGTGCCGCGGCGCACTTCACCTCATCGGCCTCCAACATCAGTCCGCGCCAGCCGAAGACGAACGCGAGAAGGGCCGAGTTGCACTCCAGTCCGTCCTCGACGCCGATTTCGACGAAGGCCCGATGCGGCGCGCCGATCCGTTCGAGGAGGCGGAGCGTGATCGCGTCCTCGCCGTTCTGCGAGTACAGGCCCCACTCGCGGTCCGGGTCCGCAACCAGGGACGGCCGCCCTTCGCGCAGAGCGAGCGCGGCCAGCCGGCGGCAGCGTTCTTCGAGGATGTCGAAGCGAACGTCGGCGTGCGCGATGGTATTGGCGCGCGCCAGCGTGCGCGGCGAAATGGTGCGGCGCAGCCAGCGGCGCAGGGCTTGTTTCACGCTCTCTCACGCTACCACCGGCGGGGGCCTTGCCGCAGGCCCTGAAAAGGCCGATTGCTATACTGGCTCTCAGTGTTCCATCTCATTGAAAAACGGATACGGGAGGCGGTTTCCGGCTTCGTCGCCGCGCGCTATTCGAGCGATGCCGCGGTGAGTCTCGAACAGCCCAAGCAGGCGAGTTTCGGCGAGATGGCGCTGCCCGTGGCGTTTCAGTTGGCCAAGCCATTGAGGAAGGCTCCGCGGGCGATCGCCGAGCAGTTGGCGGCGGAGCTGGGGCCGATCGAAGGCGTTGGGGCGATGGAGATCGCGGGCAACGGATACATCAATATCCGGCTCGACCGCGGCTATTATGGCGACCTGCTGTTGCGGCCCGCCGGCGTCGCGGCGGAGGGGGCGGGCGGCGGCAAGATCATCGTCGAGCACACGAACATCAACCCGAACAAGGCCGCTCACATCGGGCACCTGCGGAATGCGATCCTCGGCGATACGTTCGTGCGCATGCTGCGCTCCATCGGACGGCAGGTCGAGGTTCAGAACTACATCGACAATACCGGCGTGCAGGTGGCCGATGTCGTCGCGGGCTTTCACTTCCTGGAGAGGATGGCGGCGGACGAGGTGGCGAAGCTCGCCGCGGGGGCACGCTTCGACTACCTGTGCTGGGACTTGTACGCGCGCATCTCGTCGTACTACAAAGAGCATCCTGAATCGGCGTCCTGGCGCGGCGAGACGCTGCACGCGATCGAAGCGGGCGAGGGCGAGCTGGCGCGGTTGGGGCACATCGTCGCGGACGCGATCGTGGGGTGCCATGTGCGCACGATGCTGCGGCTGGGCGTGGTGTACGACGTGCTGCCGCGCGAGAGCGAGATTCTGCACCTGAAGTTCTGGGCGAAAGCGTTCGAGCAGTTGAAGGAGCGCAGGGCCATCTACCTGGAGACCGAAGGCAAGAACAAAGGCTGCTGGGTGATGCCCGGAAGCGCGTTCAAGGAAGACGGCGGCGAAGAAGGCGAAGAGGACAGCAAGGTCATCGTACGGTCCAACGGCACGGTGACGTATGTGGGCAAGGACATCGCGTATCAGATGTGGAAGTTCGGGCTGCTAGGCAGGGACTTCTTCTACCGCCGGCTGTGGACCTACCCGGACGGGCATGAGCTGTGGGTGTCCACCGGCGTGGACCAGGGCGCGGAAACACCGCGGTTCGGCGGCGGCTCGCGGGTCTACAACGTGATCGACTCGCGACAGTCGTACCTGCAGGACGTGGTGGCGGCGGGGCTGCGGCAGTTGGGACATACGGAGCAGGCGGAGAAGTCGATTCACTTCAGCTACGAGATGGTGGCGCTTTCGCCGCGCACCTGCGTGGAGCTGGGCATCGAGCTTTCCGAGGAGGACAAGAAGAGGCCGTACGTCGAGGTGAGCGGGCGCAAGGGGCTCGGTGTCAAGGCCGACGACCTGATCGACAAGTTGACGGAGAAGGCCCTCGAAGAAGTCGACGCGCGGCATCCGGACGATCCTCCGGCGCGGCGCGAGCGTGTGGCGCGCCAGATCGCGACGGGTGCGCTTCGCTACTTCATGCTGAAGTTCACACGAAACACGGTGATCGCCTTCGACCTGCAGGAGGCGCTGAGCTTCGAGGGCGAGACCGGGCCTTACGTGCAATACGCGGCGGTGCGGGCGCGCAATATCCTGCGCAAGCTGGAGGAGCGCGGGGAGCGGCTGCCGGACTTCGCGGCGGAGCTGCCGCGCGAAGCGATGGCGCGGCAACTCGCTTCGGAGGACTTCTGGCAACTGCTGCTGGCGGCGTCGAAAGCGGGTTCGGCGGTGGAGCGCGCGATCGGCTCCGGCGAGCCGGCGCACGTCGCCAAGTACGCCTTCCAGTTGGGGCAGGCGTTCAACGGGTTTTATCACGAGTACCCGGTGATTCACGAAGAGAACCGGGAGCGCAAGCTGTTTCTGCTTTGGATGACCAGCTACTTCGGCGCGCAATTGGAGCGCACGCTGGACATCCTGGGCATCGAGATTCCCGAGTACATGTAGAGAGGCATCATGGCAAACCTGAATTCCTTCGGATCCGCGGCTGAGTTGCTGGCGGCGGGCAAGCGGTACGGCATTCACCGGCTGGACGCGCTGGAGAAAGCCGGCTTCGATCTGAAACGCATTCCGATCTCGATCAAGGTCCTGCTGGAGAACCTGCTGCGCAAGGAGGACGGTTCGGTCGTCAAGCGCGCGGACATCGAGTATGTCGCCTCGTGGGATCCGAAGGGGCCGCGCAAGGAGATCCAGTTTTCGCCGGCGCGTGTGTTGATGCAGGACTTCACGGGCGTGCCCTGCGTGGTGGACCTGGCGGCGATGCGCGATGCGCTGCGCGGCATGGGCGCCGATTCCAAGCGGGCCAATCCGTTGATCCCGGCCGACCTGGTCATCGATCACTCGGTGTCGGTGGATGTGTTCGGAAGCGCGAACTCGCTGGAACAGAACACGCTCATCGAGTATCAGCGGAACAGCGAGCGCTACGCGCTGCTGCGCTGGGGCCAGACGGCGTTTGAGAACTTCAGCGTGGTGCCGCCGGGCACCGGCATCTGCCACCAGGTGAACCTCGAATACCTCGGCAAGGTGGTCTTCAGCCTGGACGGGGCGGCCTATCCGGACACCGTGATGGGGACCGACTCGCATACCACGATGATCAACGGCCTGGGCATCGTCGGCTGGGGTGTCGGCGGCATTGAAGCCGAGGCCTGCATGCTCGGCCAGCCCGTTTCAATGCTGCTGCCCGAGGTCATCGGGTTCAAGCTGACGGGCAAGCTGGCGGCAGGGGCGACGGCCACCGACCTGGTGCTCACCGTGACCCAGATGCTGCGCAAGAAGGGCGTGGTGGGCAAGTTTGTCGAGTTCTACGGGCCGGGTGTGGGAAGCCTCGCGCTGGCGGACCGGGCGACCATCGCGAACATGGCGCCGGAGTACGGCGCGACGATCGGCTTCTTCCCGGTGGATCATCAGACGCTGAACTACTTGCGCATGTCGAATCGTTCGGAGGAACAGATCGCTCTGGTGGAAGCCTACACCAGGGCGCAAGGCATGTTCCTGACGGCGGATTCGCCGGAGCCGGAGTACACGGACACGCTGGAACTGGACTTGGGGTCGGTGACGCCGTCGCTGGCCGGCCCGAAACGGCCGCAGGACCGCATCAACCTGCCGGACGTGAAGAAAGGCTTCCTCGATTCGGTGGGCGGGAATGTGAAGCGATCGCAGGCCGCGCTCGACGGCGCTCCGGTTGAACTGCAGGATGGCAGCGTGGTGATCGCGGCGATCACCAGTTGCACGAACACCTCGAATCCGTCGGTGATGGTGGGGGCCGGCATTCTCGCCAAGAAGGCCGTGGAAAAGGGCCTGAAGCGGAAGCCGTGGGTGAAGACGAGTCTTGCGCCCGGCTCGAAGGTGGTCACCGATTACTACAACGCCGCGGGCTTGACGCCGTACCTCGACGAGCTCGGCTTCAACCTGGTGGGCTACGGCTGCACAACTTGCATCGGCAATTCGGGCCCGGTGCCGGAGCCGATCGCCGACGCGGTGCAGAAGGAGAAGCTCACGGTGGCCGCGGTGCTGAGCGGCAACCGCAACTTCGAAGGCCGCATCAACCCCGTGGTGCGCGCGAACTACCTGATGAGCCCTCCCCTCGTGGTGGCGTTCGCCATCGCCGGGCGCGTGGACATCGACTTAGACAGCGAGCCGCTGGGAGAGGGCAAGGACGGGCAGCCGGTGTATCTGCGCGACGTCTGGCCGTCGCAGGAAGAAGTGCAGGCGGTGGTGGCCGCCTCCGTGCGCCGCGACTTCTTCGCGCAGCAGTACGCGCAGGTGTTCGAGGGCGACGCGATGTGGAAGTCAATGAAGACGCCGAAGGGCGATCTCTTCGGCTGGGACGAGCAGTCCACCTACATCCGGCGGCCGCCCTACTTCGACGCGATGGTGGATCCGGCAAGTTCGGTGAAGGACCTGACCGGGCTGCGCGTGCTGGCGATGCTCGGCGATTCGGTAACCACGGATCACATCTCGCCGGCCGGTTCGATCGCCAAGGACAGCCCGGCCGCGCGGTACCTCGTGGAGCACGGCGTGAAGCCCGCGGATTTCAACTCGTACGGGTCGCGGCGCGGCAACCATGAGGTCATGGTGCGGGGAACGCTGGCCAACATCCGCTTGCGGAACGAACTGGTGCCGGGAGTGGAAGGCGGCTACACGCGCCATATTCCGAGCGGCACGCAGATGTCGATCTACGACGCCTCAGTGGAATACGCCGCCGCCGGGACGCCGCTGATGATTATTGCCGGCAAGGAATATGGTTCGGGCAGCTCGCGCGATTGGGCGGCGAAGGGCGTGCTGCTGCTCGGGGTGCGGGCCGTGATCGCCGAGAGCTTCGAGCGCATCCACCGTTCGAACCTGGTGGGCATGGGCGTGCTGCCGTTGCAGTTCGAGACGGGGCAAACGCGGCAGTCGCTCGGGCTCACGGGCGAGGAGACCTTCGAAGTGCACGGCGTGGTGGATGCCGTGAACAACGCCGGCGGCAAGGCGACGGTCAAAGCGACGGCGCCCGCGGGCAAGGAGACGGTATTCGCGGTAACGGTGCGGATCGACACGCCGCAGGAGGCGGAGTATTACCGCAATGGTGGCATCCTGCCCTACGTGCTGCGGCAGTTGGCGGCGCGAAAGGCGGCGCAATGACGCGGCGGACGGTGGCGGCGCTGTGTGCGGCGGCTGTAACGGCCGCCGGAGCCTCGGATCCGAAAGAAGCGGTGATGCAGGCGGAGCGCGACTGGGGCGCTTCGGTGGTGAACCGCGACGTGACGCTGCTCGACAAGGTGCTGGCGAAGGAGTTGGTCTACACGCACTCTGACGGTCGGCGCGATTCGAAGGACTCCTATATCCAGTCGATCAAGACCGGCACGCAGAAGTATTCGGCGGTGAAGCACCTCGCGATGGAAGTGAAGTTCGTGGGGAAGGACCTGGCGCTGCTGAACTGCGAAGCCGCGGTTTCGGCGGAAAGCCAGGGGCGCAAGTTTGACGGACTGAAGATGGTGATCCTGCACGTGTACGTGTTGCGCGACGGGCGCTGGCAGATGGTGGCTCATCAGTCTTCGCGTCTGCCCACCCCGTAGGCGGCACGCGGAGGAGGCATGCTCCTCAACCGGATCGAATACTGGCTGATGAATAACGCGCTGCGCGCGGCGGTGCAACGGCGCTTCGAGGCGCCGCGCCTGCTGCGCATGGGCGGGCCCGTGCGCGGCGGGAAGGCGCTCGAAGTGGGCTGCGGACGCGGCGTTGGGACGGAGTTGATCCTCGACCTGTTCGAGGCCGGTACGGTGGAAGCCTTCGATCTCGACCCGCGGATGGTGGCGCTGGCGCGGCGCAGACTGGCGGCGCGCGGACATCGAGTTCGGCTGTGGGTGGGCGACGGGTGCGCGATGGCCGCGCCTGATGAGCGCTACGACGCGGTCTTCGATTTCGGCATCATTCATCACATCCCGGACTGGCGGCGCGCGCTCCGCGAAGTCCACCGTGTGCTGAAGCCGGGAGGGCGTTTCTACGCGGAAGAGGTGCTGCGGCGCTTCATCGTGCATCCGGTGACGCGAGCTCTGCTCAACCATCCTTTGGAAGACCGGTTCAACGCCGCGGATTTCTTGAACGGCCTGCGCGAGGCGGGTCTGCGGCCGCTCCATCACGAAGCGCGCTGGGAGGCGTTCGTCTGGGTGGTTGCCCGGAAGTAGACGCGCTCAGGGATGGCGGAGGGCGGTCACCACAACTTCCCCGCACAAGCGGAGGAGCGGTGGAGCAAGGCGCAGCACGGCGGAGTCCGCGGTTTCGAGCAGCCGCAGGCCGCCGCGCACCAGGGGACTCGTGAACCGGCCGCGGGCGAGCCGTTTGGCCATCGCGAACAGGTTCATGGGACGGAGTTCGATGGCGTCGAAATGCGTTCTCAGTTGGGCGATCTCGGCGGGCCCGAGGAGGATCTCCTCGCCCTGTTCTTCCGGCTCGCGCGAGGACCACGCCCGCAGGCGGCGTGCCGCGTTTAGGATCGGGTTGCCGCCCCAGGTTTCGCAGAGCACGAGGCGGCCGCCGGGCTTCATCACGCGCGCCAGTTCCTCCAGCGCCCCCGGGTACTTCAGGGTGTGATGGAGCGAGGCGGCGGCGAAGACGAGATCGAACTCGGCGGTGGCGAAGGCGTCCAGGCAGCTCGCGTCGGCGGCGACTCCGCGGGCTTCGACGCCGCTCGCTTTCGCGCGCCGGAGGCACAATTCGATGGCCGCGGGTGAAAGATCGAGGAACGTGACCGCGGCGCCTTCCGTCGCCAGCAGCAAGCCGAAATCCCCGGGACCGCAGCCGTAATCGAGAGCGCGCCGGCCTTGTACGGGCTGCTCCAGCAGCGTACGAATGGTTTCGGTGTAGAGGAGGCGGCGCTCATACATCGGCTGGGCTGGATCGTTGATGGTGTGTTCGAGAGTCTCGCGCGTGAGCCGCAGCGCGTGGTCGGGGAGCGCGAGGTGGCGCGTGTACTGGCGGTCGTAGAAATCGCGCTCCTGGCCGGCGGTGATGCTCATCGGCGGCGGGCGCGCCCCACCTCGCGCTTGAGCCAATCGGGGAGCTTGCGCCAGTCGGCGTCCTCGGCGGCGCCCGCGATGGCGTAGCCGGCGATGAGGTGCGCGCGCTCGGGAAAGCGCTCGCGCCAAAGGGCCCATGCCTCCTGCCAGCCGAGTTCGCGCAACCGCTCGATGGTCGCGATGCCCAAGGCCCGCAGCTCGGCGCCGGTCACAGGGCCCAGGTTGCGAGCTTCTTCGATCGGTGTCATTTCGCCGGGCCGTACAGCACGCGGCCGCCGAGGTCGCCGGTCATCTTGCCGTTGAGGAGCGCGGGGCGGCCATTCACGAGCACGTGGCGCACGCCCTCGGCGTATTGATGCGGGTTAGTGAACTCTGCCCGGTCGATGATCGTGGCGGGGTCGAAGACGGCGATGTCGGCCTTCATGCCGGGGCGAAGAAGGCCGCGGTCGTAGAGCTTCAGGCGCTGCGCGGGGAAGCCGGACATGCGGTGCACGGCTTCTTCCAGCGTGAGGATCTTGCGCTCGCGCACGTAGCGGCCGAGGACGCGCGCGAAGGCGCCATAGTTGCGCGGGTGCGGGACACCGTCGCCGAACGTGGGAATGCCGCCATCGGAGGCGACCATGGTGAAGGGGAAAGCGAGAATGCGCTCGATGTCGTCTTCGCGGATCGCATGGTAGACGGCGGAGCAGCCGCCCTTCAATTGCAGCTCGATCGCCTTCTCGGCCACGGCGTCGGCGCCCGCTGCGAGGTCGCCGAGGGACTTGCCGGCCAGTGAGCGGTCGAAGCCGCAACTGGCGAGCACGACGTTCTTGGGGTCTCCGCCGCCGCGGCCGTTCACAATGGCGTCGGTGATCGCCTGCTTGATGCGGGCGCGCTGTTCGGGCGCCTGCAGGCGTTCGGCAAATGCCTTCGGCCCGCCGGCCATCGACCACTGCGGAAAGAGCGCGCCGGTGCCGGTGCTCGAGGCGGTGTAGGCATATTGATCGACGGTCACATCCACGCCCCGGGCGCGCGCCTCGCTCACCAGGCGGAGCGTCTCCGTGCTGAGCCCCCAGTTCTTCGTGCCGATGATCTTGTGATGGCTTACCTGCGTCGGCAGGCCGCCTTCCTCGCCGATGCGGATGGTCTCACGCACGCTGTCGAGCGAGCCCGCCGCTTCGTCGCGCATGTGCGAAATGTGCATGCCGCCCAGCTCACCGACGGTCTTCGCGATGGCGATCACTTCTTCGGTGGGAGCGTAGTTGCCCGGTACATAGAACAGCCCGGTGGAGAGACCAAACGCACCCTGCTTCATGGCCTCTGCGGCGAGAGCGCGCATCTTCGCCACCTCGTCCTCCGTGGCGCGGCGATTGTCGAGGCCGACGGCTTCGCGCCGCAGCGTGCCGTGCCCCACGAAGAGGCCGAAGTTGACGCCGAACTTCGTGGCCGCAAGCTTGTCGAGGTAGGCGCCGACCGGCAGCGGCGAGCTGCCGTCGTTGCCCTCGAGAATCGAGGTGACGCCTTGACGGATGAGGTTCTCCGCCGCCGGGTGGGCGAAGATGCCCCGCCCGCCATGGCTGTGAATGTCGATGAAACCGGGCGCGACGACGAGGCCGCGAGCGTCGATGCGCACTTTCGCGGCGGCCTTGGACAGATTGCCCATCGAGGCGATGGTGTCGCCGCGCACTCCGACATCGCCGAGGAACCAGGGGTTGCCGGCTCCGTCGACGATGCGCCCGCCTTCGATCAAGAGGTCGAAAGCGGGCTGCTGCGCACTCAGCGCGGCGGCGAAGAGGATCGAAACGACGGCCCACCGTAGCATGTGGAGCTATTGTAGCCGTCCCGCCGCGCTATTCGTACCGCAATGCGACCATCGGATCGACGCGCGTGGCGCGCCACGCAGGCACGTAACCGGCAAGCAGCGCGACGATGGTCAGCGTCAAAGCGGCCGCGGCCTGCACGCCAATGTCGTTCGGCTTCAAGCCGTAAAGTTGCGCTTCGATGTAGCGGCCCAAACCGTAGGCCAGAGGCAGTGCGCAAGCGACGCCGATCAACGCCATAACGGCGACCTCGCGAAGCACCATCCACAGGACTCTCTGCCGCTCCGCGCCGAGCGCCATGCGGATGCCGATCTCCCGTGTGCGGCGAGCGACGGTGTAGGCCATCACGCCGTACAGGCCGATGGCGGCGAGGATCGTCGCCAGGAGGCCGAAGCACAGGGAGAGCGCGGCGATGACGCGGTCGAGGAAGAGCGACTCGTCGGCCTGCCGCTCGAAAGTCTTCACGTCGCCAACGGGCAGCGAGGCGTCCAGGCGGCGAACCTCGGCGCGTAGGGCGGTGGCGACGCGGTTCGGATCGCCGGCGGTGCGGATGTAGTAGGTGACCGATTGCACGTCCCGGTCCTGATGCACCGGATAGAAGACGAAGCGGGAGACTTCGTCACGGATGCTGATGTGACGCGAATCGCGGACCACGCCCACGATCTCGGTCCATTCAGTCGCCCGCGGCGTTTTGAAGCGGCGGCCAATGGGATTGCCGTCCTTGAAGAAGTACTTCGCAAACTTCTCATTGACGATGGCCACCTTCGGCGAGCCGGCCCGATCGGCTTCCGTGAAGTCGCGGCCCAGCAGCAGCCGCATGCCGAGCGTGTCGAAGAAGGACGTGGCCACACCATTGAACATCGGGTTCATGTCTTCGTCGTCCTTCGCCTTGTAACCCTCCACTTCGACCGTGGCCATGTTCCAGTTGTCGGCGAGGAGCGCGCTGGTGGCGAGTGAGACATGGCGCACGCCGGGCAGCGCCGCCAGATTGCGCTGGAGTTGTTCGTGCAAGACGCGGGCGCGCTCGATCTTGTAGCCGTTCAGGGCGGGGTCGAGCGAGAAGGTCATGATGTTCTCCGTGGTGAAGCCCGGGTCGAGCGCGCGGAGATTGGCGAGGCTGCGGGCGAAGAGCCCCGCACCGATCAGGAGCAGTAGCGAGAGCGAGACCTGCGCGACCACCAGGTACTTGCGAAAGCGCACCTGCGGCGTGCCACCGGAGAGGTTGGCGGCTTGTTCGCGGATGGTCTGAATCACGTCCGGACGCGTGGCCTGGAGCGCGGGAACCAGTCCGAAGAGGAGCCCGCTGACGACGCTGACCGCCGCGGCGAAGCCCAGAATACGCAGGTCGGGTTCGGCGGAAAGCGTTCGCGTCAGTCCATCGAAAGGCAGGAATTGAATGAGCAGCGATGTGGTCCACGAAGAGACGAGAAGGCCGCCGAGCCCGCCCAGCACGGAGAGCAGCAGACTCTCAACGACAAGCTGCGAGGCGATGCGCGCGCGGCCCGCTCCGAGGGCCAGACGGATGGAGATCTCGCGCTGGCGCGCCGCGGCGCGGGCGACCAGGAGATTTGCCACGTTCGCGCAGGCGATCAGGAGCACCAGGCCGACCATCGCCATCAGCATCCAGAGCGGCTTCTCGAAGTCGCGACGGTAGTTCGAGTAGCCGCCGTAACCGGCGTTCACCTCCATCGCCTTCGTCAGGTAGCGCTTCTTGAAGGATTCGTTGCGCGGGTTCGCAAGCCGAAGATCCTGCTCCAGGTGCGCCCGGTACAGCGGCGCCAGGTTCGCCCGGGCCTGTTCGCGCGTGACGCCAGGCTTCAGGCGAGCCAGTATCTCCAGCCAGATGACGCGACGCTCCTTGAGGCCGTCCCACTGCGGCGTGAGTTGCGCCTTCATCATGGCGGGAACGAAGACGTCCGTCGCCTGGCCGATCCGCGCGCTGTGGAAGCCGGCTGGGGTGACGCCGAGAACCGTGTACGCATGTCCGTTGACGCGTACCGTCTGGTTGACGATCTTCGTGTTGCCGCCGAAGCGGCGCTGCCAGAAGCCATGGCTGATGACGGCGACGGGTTGGCCGCCGGGTGTGCGGTCATCGTCCGGCGTCAGCAGGCGGCCGGCGGCGGCGTTGAGGCCGAGCACCTGGAAGTAGTTGCCGCTGACGATCTCGGCATTGACGCGTTCGGTGACCTCACCCGCCGCGAAGCTGAGCTGCGTGCCGTAGTAGGCGAGGACGCCGTCGAAGACCTGGTTGTTGGCCGCGATCTCCTGGTAGAGGGGATGAGAGAAGCACTGCGCGCCGCACAGGACCATGCCGAACTGCGGGCCAGGCGCGCGGAGCGTGACGAGTTGCTGCGGGTCCTTCACGGGAAGGGCACGCAGCATCACCTGGTCCATCAATGTGAAGATGGACGTGTTCGCGCCTATGCCCAGGGCGAGCGACAGGACGGCGATCAGGGTGAACGCCGGGCTCTTGTAGAGGCCTCGCAGCGCATACGTGAGGTCTTGACCCAGGTGGTTCATGGCTTGCACTAAGTGGAAAGAGTGCACGTTCCACGCCACTGGAGAAGGCAGGAAAACCAATGGTTTCGCTAACGGCGTTCGTTCACGGGCGGGATCGGCTGTCGCGAAAGCGGACACTGGCGGCGGCCTTGCTCCTACTTGCCGCGCCGCTCGCGGCGGCCGACTGGCCCCAATGGCGCGGGCCGAACCGCGATGGCGTGGTTCTCGATTTCAAGCCGCCCGCGGCGTGGCCCAAGGAGCTGAACCTGGTCTGGAAGGTGGCGGCGGGCGAGGGGTACAGTTCGCCCGTGATCGCCGAGGGGCGCGTGATCCTGCATGAGCGCGAAGGCGGCGACGAAATCGTGCGCGCGCTGGACGCGGCCACGGGGCGCGTACTGTGGTCGGATCGCCTGGCGGCGCCGTTCAAGAAGAACCCATATGCGACCGAAATGGCGAGCTCGCCGTTTTCGACGCCGCTCGCGGCCGGCGGCCGGGTGTTCACGCTGAGCGGCACGAACGTTCTTTCGGCCTATGACGCGGCGCGCGGAAAGCTGCTCTGGCGCAAAGACTATTCGAAGCACACCGGCACGGCGGAGCTGTTCACCGGCGCGGCGATGTCCCCGATCTTCGAGGGAGGCCGCGTGGTGGCGCATGTCGGGGACGACCGCGGCGGCAGCGTCGTCGCGCTGGAACCGGCCACGGGCAATCTGGCGTGGGAATGGAAGGGCGACGGGCCTGGTTATGCGTCACCGGTGGCGGTGACCCTGGGAGGTGTGCGGCAACTGGTGACCATGACCGCGAAGTCCGTGGTGTCGATCGAAAGCGCCACCGGGCGCTTGTTGTGGAAGGAGCCGTTCCCGGACGAATGGAACGAGAACATCGTTACCCCGGTGCCGTATGGAGACACGATCGTCGTGAGCGGCGTGCGGGCCGGCACGAAGGCTTTGCGGCCGGTCCGCAAAGGCGCTGCATGGAGCGTGGAAACCCTGTGGCAGAACAAGACCGTGAACTTCTACATGAGCACGCCGGTGTTGGACGGCCACGTTCTGTACGGGCTCTCGGCGCGGAACAAAGGCCAGTATGTGTGTCTGGACGCGAAGACCGGCAAAACGCTGTGGGCGACGGATGGCCGCTCCGGAAACCAGGCGGCGCTGGTGGGCGCGGGGGCGTTCGTGTTGGTCTGGACGAACCAGGGCGAGCTGATCGTGCTGACAAAGAACGCAGCCCGGTTCGAAGAAGCTGCGCGGTATTCTCTGGCGCAGAGTTCCTCCTATCCGCACCCGGCGGTGTCCGGCAATCGCATTGTCGTTCGCGACGCAGCGAGCGTGGCGGCCTATTCGTTCTGACTACCTCTGCTCGATCCTGTAAAGGTGGGTGCGTGTGCGGATGAAGAACGCTTTACCGGCGATGGCCGGGGAGGCGAGGAAGCCGTTGTCGAGGCGGCTCTCGGCGAGTTTTTCGAAGACCCGCCCCGGCTTGAGGACGGTGGTCTTGCCATCCTCACTGAAGAACCACAGACGGCCGTCGGCGTAGACGGGCGATGCGGAGTACTCGCCGCCGATGCGCTGTTGCCAGACCTGTTCTCCGCTTTTGGAGTCGATGCAACTGGCAATACCGTTGTCGCCAATCAGGTAGATCAGACCGTCCACCAGGAGGATCGACGGCTTGTTTGGCACGCCGCGCTTCACGCGCCAGGCAATGTGGGTATCCGTGATCAGGCCGTTGCCGCCAGTGCGCACCGCCAGCAACTGGCCGGTCGAAAAGCCGGTGGGGAAGAAGATCATGCCGTGGCCGATGACGGGCCGCGTGCTGGCGGAATGCTGGTCGCGTTCTTCGACCCGCCAGAGTTCCTTGCCGGTGAGTGGGTCGTAGGAATAGGCGGCCTTGGCGCCGAGGCTGATCAACTCCCACCGTCCGTCGATGCGCGCGACGTGAGGCGTTGCGAAGGCCTTTCGCAGGTCGCCTTCCGCCGCCGGCTTGCCGTCCTTGTCCAGGTCCTGGAAGTCGATCGAGCGGGGAGTCTTCCACACGGTCCTGCCGGTACGTTTATCGAGCGCGATGACGAACTGGACGTCGCTTCCGTCGAAGTGCATCAGCAGCAGGTTGCCGAACAGAATGGGAGAAGAGCCCGCGCCGCGGAAGTGATTGCACTCGATGTCCCGGCGCTCCCAGAGCACGCGGAAGGTCCGCGTGTCGATGGCGGCCGTGCCGGCGGCGCCGAAGGTGATGTAGACACGGCCCTGTTCGATCACTGGCGTGGGGGACGCGTGGGTGTTGAAGGCGTGGGCGAACTGCGGCTGGGGGACGTCGAACAGCTTCCAATCGCGGACGATCTTGCCGGTTTCGCGATCGATGCAGAAGACGAAGAGTTCGCGGCCGTCCTTGGATGCGGAGGTCAACCAGATCTGCTTGCCGAAGACTACAGGGGACGACCAGCCGCGGTCGTGGACGGCGGTCTTCCAGACGACGTTGCGGGTCTCGCTCCATTCGAGCGGCAGGCCGCGGGCATCGGAATGTCCGTCTCCGCCGGGGCCGCGGAATTGCGGCCAGTTCTCAGCCCCTCGCGCCGCGGCGCAGGACCACAAGAGGAACAAGGTGGGTAGGATCCTGGTCATCGCACCCACCAGGGTAGCGCGCTAGCTCCAGAGCCGGTCCCAGGAACGCTCTTTGTCCCACTGCGGAGTCGGCTCGAAGTAGCCTGGCTCGAGCAGGTGCTGCTTCACCACGGCATCGTTGAGTGTGACGCCAAGGCCCGGTTTCTCGGGCACCTTGATGAAGCCGCGGTTGACGATGGGCTTCTCGATGCCTTCCACCATGTCGTTCCACCAGGGGACGTCGACCGAGTGGTGTTCGAGCACCAGGAAGTTCTCCGTCGCCGCGGCGCAGTGCACGTTCGCCATGCAGGAAATGGGCGTGCCCGCGAAGTGCATGGCCATCGGAACGCCGTACTCCTGGCACATGTCGCCGATCTTCTTCGTTTCGAGGATGCCGCCCGACGAAGCCAGATCCGGATGCACGATGTCGACGGCGTGTTTGCGCGCCAGTTCGATGAACGGCTCCTTCAGGTAGATGTCCTCGCCGGTGAGCGTCGGTACGCTGATCGAATCCGTGATCTGCTTCCACAGTTCCGTGTACTGCCACGGGATCATGTCCTCAAGCCACGCCATGTTGTACTTCTCGAGCGCGCGGCCCAGGCGGATGCAGGAGTTCACGCCGATGTGGCCGAAGTGGTCGGCGGCGAGCGGCACTTCCATCCCGATGACCTCGCGGATCGCACCCACGTAATCCGCCATCAGGCCGATCCCTTTGTCGGTGAGTTCGACTCCGGTGAACATGTGCTGGGTCATGCGGTCGTCGCGGTAAGAGCCGCCGAGCGGGCGCGTCACGGCGCCGGGGACCTTCTCAATCAGGTCGTAGCCGAGGTCCATTTTGAGATAGGTGAACCCTTGCTCCATGCGTTTCTTCATGCGCTCGCCGTACACCTTCGGATCGTGCGATTCGGCGGTGTCGGCGTAGCAGCGGATGCGGTCGCGGAACCTGCCGCCCAGAAGCTGGTAGACGGGCGCGTTGTAGGCCTTGCCGGCGAGGTCCCACAGGGCCATCTCGACGCCGCACACGCCGCCCGCCTGCCGGGCGTGAAACCCGAACTGCTTGATCTTGCGAAACACCAGGTCGACGTTGCAGGGGTTCTCGCCGAGGAGGCGGCTCTTGAGCATGAGCGCATAGGTGGCGCTGGCCCCGTCGCGCACTTCACCCAGGCCGTAGAGGCCCTGGTTGGTGTCGATGCGGATGAGCGGGCAAATCATCGGCGCGCCGCGCACCGTGGCCACCCGCAAATCGGTGATCTTCAAATCGCTCGGTTTCGAGCTCGTGTTGACGTTGGTCTGCCACGCCTCGAGCGTATCGTTAGCCC
>DALYJJ010000069.1:24759-31542 GCA_031969915.1 Bryobacteraceae bacterium
AGCATCGACGCGCCCGCGGTGAGCGCCGCCGCGCTGGACCTGAGGAATCCCCGCCGCTTCATTTTTCACTCCTGCGCCGCGCCTTTTCCTGCTCGGCGAACTTCTTGAACTCGGCTTCCATCGCGGGCGTCCACTTGGTGTCGATCTCGCCCGGCGTGTACTTGCCTTCGCGGAGCATCCGGTGGCCCCACTGGTCGCGGATCTGCGTATTCTCGGACTCCTCGGCGACCTCCGCCGCCAGGTGCGGCGGGATGAAGGTGAGGCCCTCGGGGTCGCTCACCACAACGTCGCCGGGCAGCACCGTGACCTCCCCGATGCGGATCGGAACGTTGATCCCGGCCAGCGTCACGTCGGCGATGGCGGACGGATGCACGCCTCGCGCGAAGACCTTGAAGCCCTTGATTTCGGAAATGCCCGACACGTCGCGCACGGAGCCGTTGACGATGAGCCCGGCCTTGGTCTTGGTCCAAATGGACGTGCCCAGATTGTCGCCGATGAACGTGCCGTCCTTGATCTTGCCGAACATGTCCACCACCAGTACGTCGCCGGGTTTCAGCGTATCGATGACCCAGGAGTTCTGGCCGCTGCTGACACGCCCTTCCTTCTTGCCCATCTCCACGATGTAGTTCTGGAAGTCCGGGCGCGCGGGAACGAATACGGCGGTGACCACGCGGCCCACCAGGCGCTTGCCATCCGCGTTGATTTCCTGGAAGCCGCCCGCGAACTGCAGGTTGTAGCGATGCCTGCGGAGCGTGCCCCAGGCCTCTTCGGCAGTGGTTGTCCGCAGCCGCTGCAAGACCTCGTCGGGCACCTTCGGACGCCCGTCCTCGAAACGTTCGCCGATCCAGCTTGAGGTGATCGCTCGGCGCTGCTCGGGGCTGAACAGTCCGAGCTGCGCAGACAAGAGGCCGCCGCCGGCCATGAGAAGCAACAAGGCTCGCATGGCCGGTTTTATATCACAGAGGCCGCTATCCGCGTTGCGGAGCTTTCGGTCCCGATGTCCCCTGCTTGACGATGGTCATGGCGGCGGCGATCATGCTGCCGATGTCGGCGAGGTTGGACGGAACGATGAGCGTGTTGCCCACCTTGGCCAGGTTGCCGAACTGCTCGATGTAGCGCTCGGCGACGCGCAACTGCACGGCCTCCATGCCGCCTTCGGCCTGGATCGTCTCGGCGATGCGCCGGATGCCCTCGGCGGTGGCGGTGGCGACGGTGAGGATGGCCTGGGCTTCGCCCTCGGCTTCGTTGATCTGCTGCTGCTTGCGGGCTTCGGAAGCCTTGATGGCCTTCTGCTTCTCGCCTTCGGCGGTATTGATGCTGGCGTCGCGCTGGCCTTCGGAGGTGAGAATCACGGCGCGTTTTTCGCGCTCGGCGCGCATCTGCTTTTCCATCGCGCCCAGGATGTCCTGGGGCGGCGTGATGTTCTTGATCTCGTAGCGCAGCACCTTGACACCCCACGGTTCCGTGGCCTTGTCGAGTTCGCTGACCACGGACATGTTGATGTTGGTGCGCTCCTCGAACGTGCGGTCGAGGTCGATGCGGCCGATCTCGCTGCGCAGCGTGGTCTGCGCGAGTTGGGTGATGGCAAACACGAAATCGGAGATTCCGTAGCTGGCCCGCTCCGGGTTCAGCACCTTCATGTACAGCACGCCGTCCACGCCCACCTGCACGTTGTCGCGCGTGATGCAGATCTGTTCGGGGATGTCCACGGCCGCTTCCTTGAGCGAGTGCTTGTAGCGGATGACGTCGACGAACGGCGTCAGAATGTGAAAGCCGGCGTCGAGCGTGCCGGCGTATTTGCCCAGGCGTTCGACGACGTAGGCGCTCTGTTGCGGAACCACCACCGCGGTCTTCGCCAGCACGATCAAAAAGACCAGCACCAGTGCGGCGACTACGATCAATGTACCCATGTCTCCTCCTTGTTTCTTGGCGCTTCTAGGCGCGGATTTCCAGCGTCAGCCCGTCGACTCTGTCGACACGGCAACGCTGCGCGCGCTTCACCGGAGTGTCCCCGACGTTCTTGGCGTTCCATGAAGAACCGCGAAGCTCCGCCTTGCCCCACCCGCCCGCCGGTATGTCGTCGAGCGCGAAGGCAGTGTCGTCGGCGATCGCGTCGACCCTCGGCGTGGCCGTTTGCCGCAAAGCCACCAGCCGCCGGCGGAACACGGCGAGGGTGCCGATCGACAGACAGCCGAACAGCAGCACCTGCAGGGTCGCTCCCAGCGGAAGGAACCACAGCGCCATACCCACGCCGATCGCGCCCACCCCGAAGAACAGCAGGTAGAATCCACCCGGCGTCAGAAGTTCGGCCAACAGCAAGGCGAACCCGAAGAGAACCCACGCCCACCAGCTCATACAGTGATTGCTCCGGTCTGAGCGATGCTACTGCCTGCGGCAGGGCGGCGTCAACCCGGCGGCGCGCTCGGGCGCCGGTTAGCGAGTACCGGCGAAGACGTAAGCGAGCAGGCAGTACATGACGGGCATGCAGAACAGCGAAGCGTCCACACGATCGAGCCACCCGCCGTGGCCGGGCAGAATCGTGCCGCTGTCCTTGACGCCCGCGCCCCGCTTCATCGCCGATTCCACCAGGTCACCCATCTGCCCCGCGAGGTTACCTGCCACGGTGAGCGCGGCCGCCACCGGCCATGTCGTCGAGGGCAGCAGCCAGTGCGCGTAGACGAGGCCAAACGCGAGCGAGCCGGCCAGGGAAAAAGCAGCGCCCTCCCACGTCTTGCCGGGACTGATGCGTGGAGCCAGCTTGTGCCGCCCGAAGGCGCGCCCGCCGTAGTAGGCCGCGGTATCGCCAACCCAATTGAGTGTCAGCGCGAAGAAGAGCCACCACGGGCCGATCTGGCGAAGTTCGAGGGCCGTGCGCCAGGAGCCGAAGATATACACCACGCCGAGCACCGCCGCCGCCGCCGAGGGCAGCGCTTTGGAAAGATCGCCGGCTCGCAGGGCCAGGACCAGAGGCGCCAGGGCGAGGAGCACCAGCAAAGCGGCATCGCGGGGAGCGGCGAGTACCACCAGCCCCATCGCGTACGGCGCCAGGTGGAAGCGTTCGAGTCCGTACGCGGCGGCGATGTTCGCGTACTCGTAGTAGCTGAGCAGGGCGGCGGCCACCAGTGCGGCGGCGAAGGCCCAGGGTGGCCCCCACAGGATGATGTAGCTGAAGACGACGCCCAGGATGAGTCCGGTGACGAGCCGCTTCATCGGGAGGTGAGGCCGATCGCCTCAACCAACGGCTCCGCAGGCTCATCGGACGGGTGCGCGCTGAGCCCCCCGAAGCGGCGATCACGGCGCTGGTAGTCGAGGACCGCGCGCAGAAGGTCGGTCCGCTTGAAGTCCGGCCAGTAGGTATCGGTGACGTATAGTTCGGCGTAGGCGATTTGCCAGAGGAGAAAGTTGCTCACGCGCATTTCGCCGGAGGTGCGAATAAGCAGGTCGGGATCGGGGAGACCGGCGGTATAGAGCCGCGACGAGAGCGACTGCTCGTCGATCCGGAATTCCGGCAGGCGCCCCGCGACGCGGGCTTCGTCGAGGAGCGCATTCACGGCGTCCACCAACTCCGCGCGCCCGCCGTAGTTGATCGCCAGATTCACCTTCAATCCGTCGTTCGATTCCGTGCGCCGAACGGCGTCTTCCAGTTCCTTGCGGACGTTGCGGGGAAGCTCATCGATCCGGCCGATGGCGGCCAGACGAATGCCGTTCTTCATCAAGTTGGGAAGCTCTTGGCGCAGGTAATATCGGAGGAGTAACCAAAGGGTGTCCACTTCCGTTCGAGGACGCTTCCAGTTCTCGATTGAGAAGGCGTAGAGGGTGAGGGCCTGAATGCCCAGGCGTGCGCAGGTTTCCACCGATGAACGCACCGGCTCCACGCCGGCCCTGTGTCCGGCCACGCGCGGCAGGTTGCGGCTGCGGGCCCAGCGTCCGTTGCCATCCATGATGATTGCGACGTGGGCGGGAAGGCGGGCCGGGTCGATCGCGGAGGCAAGATCCCAGTCCGGTTCACCTGGCTTGAGGATGTCGAGAAGTGCCCGCATGCGGAAGCAAGCCTACATCTTAGCAACAAACCCTGATCATCTCTGCCGTTTCTGTCGAAGAGGCCCAGTAGAGAGGTTCGCCAATGCGGGTGGAAAACAATCTGCTGGCGTTCGTATTGATAGCCGCAATTCCGAGCTGGGCTGACAGCGCGGCGGCCCCCGCTCCGGAGGGGCGACTCGGGGTGATTGCGGACTTCGCCCAGGACGTGCCGCTCTCGGTGGAGGCATCGCTGCGGGAGGAACTGGTCCGGCTGCTACCGCTCGACGGGTTGGAGATCGAATGGCGGCGGCTGGATCGCGGGCCGGTGGGCGACGTGTTCGTGCGGCTGGTGGTGGTGAGGTTTCGCGGGCGCTGTTCGCCCTTCGAGCCGGTCGGGCGGTTTCGCGACGCGAATCACACGGCGATGGCGTTCACGCATGTCTCCGAGGGCCGTGTGCTCCCGTATATCGAAGTGGACTGCGCGCGGGTGCTGCAGGCCGTGGCGGAGAGCCGGTGGCGGCTGCCTCACAGCGGGCCGCTGGTGGCGATGGGGCGGGCGCTGGCGCGCGTGGTTGCGCACGAGATTTATCATGTGATCGCCGAGACGCTTGAACATGGACGCGACGGACTGGCGAAAGCCGCCCTGAGCGGGAAGGAACTCACCACACCCTCGGCTCAGTTCGAGCCGGAGGACGCCGCCCGGATGCGAACGCGGCTGCGGCCGGCGGTCGCCTTTAGTTTCCGAGCCGCGAATACCAGCCGATGAGTGTGTCGCCGTAGATGGCCACCAGGACGGCCGCCACACCGAGAAACGAACCGAAGGGCAGCTCGTACGTCGAGGAGTCGCGTTTGGTAATCGCAATGTAGACGAGCCCCACGACGCTGCCCAGCGTCGAGCCCACGATCAAAGTGAGCAGGCTGCCGGAGAGGCCGAGAAAGGCCCCAATCATGCCGACCATCTTGACGTCTCCGAGCCCCAGCCCATCGCGCTTGCGGACCAGACTGTAGAGGCGCCCGACCGCATAGAGCGCGCCGGCGGTGATCACCGCGCCACCGATGCTCTCGCTGACCGACGCGACCCAGGGTGCGACGCCCAGCAGACTGGTGACCATGAAGATCGCACCCGAATCCAGCAGGACAAAGGGGGCGAAGGCCAAACCGGCGAGTGCTCCGCCAAGCGTCATCTCGTCGGGCAGGATGCGCTCCTCGAGATCGGAGAAGATCAGTCCGACTTGCAGCGCGGCGAAGAGACAGTACTTCAAGCCGGCAGAGGTCCATCCGTGCACCAGCACCGCGCTCAGGAAGAGCGCGCCGGTGGCCGCCTCCACCAGCAGGTAGCGCGCGGGAATGCCCTGGCCGCAGTGGCGGCAGCGGCCGCGCAGGAGGATCCAACTCAGCAGCGGAACGTTGTCGTACCAGGCGATGACCTCTTCGCACCGTGGGCAATAGGAGCGCTTGGGCGTCACCACGGATAAGTCACGCGGAAGCCGGTAGACGCAGACATTGAGGAAGCTGCCGATGAGCAGGCCGGCGACAACGGCGAGGATCGCTTCTAGCATGTGAGTGCCTTCCTGTAGACGGCCACCGTTTCGCTGGTGAGGCGGGCGAGGGCGAAGCGTTGCTCGACGGCTTGCCGGGCCGCGGCCGCCATCCGGCGCACGGTCTCTTCGTCGCCGAGCAGGCGCTGGATGGCGTCGACAATTGCCGCGGGGACATTGGGCACCAGGATTCCGGTGACGCCATCGTCCACCGCCTCCGGAAGCCCGCCCACGTTGCTCGCGATCACCGGGACGCCGTAGGACATGGCAAGCAGCGCCGCCGAGCCGAGACCTTCGGTTTCGGTGACATAGACAAACAGCCGTGCGTGGCTGAGATCGGCGGGCAAGTCGGAAGAACGCTTGATCGCGATCCGCTGGGCCACTTCGTCCAGCAGGGCCGAACCCTTCAGCGGATCGGTGGAGTCGAGCGCCACCACTTCGCCGTCGCGGGCCGAGACGCGCTGGGGCAGCGGCACCGCATCGTGGACCACGGTGACCCGGTCCTCGCGCAGGCCCCGGCTGATCAGCAGCCGGCGCACGTGCTCCGACACCGCGATGTAGTGCGCCGCGCGGGCGTATTGGAAGCGGGAGCGAATGGAGGGGGCCGAAAGGAACGCCACGCGCCTGGAGACAATGACCGGCCGGTGGACCAACACCGACGCGAGCGTGTGGCTGCGCCCGCAGTGGGCGTGCACCAGTTCGCTCGCCCGCGCTGCCCGGACGATGGTCAAGGGGCGCAGCACGCCGGTCTGGACGCCCAGGGCGGCCGCCTTCTGGGACAGCGGGGAGTTGGCCGGGCTCAGCAGGACGCACTCGTGGCCGGAGCGGACCAGTCCGTCGATGAGATACAGGGCCTGCCACTGGCCGCCCCTCATTTCACGGCCGCTGTCCAGATGGAGAATCCGCATTAGCTCATGTAGCGGGCTTTGGAGTACTTCAAGAAGTTGTAGAGGGCCGCCATGTAGGCGATTGCCAACCCCTCCGGTCCGTCGAGGAAGCCCCGGCGGATGACGAACGTCTTGAAGAAGGTCCAAGGCGGATCGAGAATCAGGTGCCGCCATCCGATCGGCGCTCGGGTCGCCACCAGTTGCTCGGCGGCGAGCGTGGTATAGCGATCCATGGTCTTCAGGTGCTCGGACAACGAGCCGCACGTGAAGTGGAGGAGGTTCGACTGCAACTCCCCGACGCGGCCCTCGACCTTCACGCTCTCGTGAACGTAGTCGCC
>DALYJJ010000070.1:0-31100 GCA_031969915.1 Bryobacteraceae bacterium
CAAACGGTTCGCCGGGTCCTTCGCCGCCGCCTGCTCCACCGCGCGGCTCGACATCTGATAGGTGCTGCTTAAGACGATCATCCGGTGCAGCGCCTTCACGCGCCAGCCACTCTCCATGAACCGGCTCGCAAGGTAATCCAACAATTCCGGATGCGCCGGGCGATCCCCCGTAGCTCCGAAGTTGTCCGTGGTGCGCACCAGGCCCGCTCCGAAATGATGCCGCCAGATTCGGTTCACCATCACCCGCGCGGTCAGCGGATTCTTCCGGCTGGCCATCCACTCGGCGATCTCCAGCCGCCCGCTGCCCCGCTCAATGACCGGTTGCTGATCGCCGGCCACGACTTGCAGGAAGCGCCGCGGCACCGCTTCGCCCAGGTTCAGATGGCTACCCCGAAGATGCACTCGGACGTCGCGCGGCTCCTCGTCGGCGGCCACGGCCGCGAAAGCGGAAGGCGGAATCTGCGCCTCTAGGGCGTCGCGCCCGGCCACTGCCGAGGGCGTCTCGCCACCGTCACCCGGCACGGTGGTCGCCGGCGGATCTTTCAGGTGCGAGAACGCGATCTCCTCCACGAAAATGCTGCCCTCGCGGCTTTGGTCGACAATTTCGTAGTAACAATCCCTTTCCCGTTCGAACGTCAGCCGCAGCGTCTGCCACTCCGCGCCCGCGCCGCCCTTGGGATACAAGTGCTGTCCCTTGTATCCGTCGCACACGCTCGTGAAGCGAATGGGTGCGTTCTCGCGCAGCGGGGGCTCTCCCTTTGTCCCGCCCAGCCGCACGTGCAGGAACAAGTGCTTGCCGGTGCGGATCCGCGGCGATGTCAGCGTCCCCACGAAACGCTCCGAGCCGGCCGCGAGCGAATCGGCCGAGCCCCGCCGGGCACCCTCGCCAAACGCGATGCCGGAGGCGGTCCAGCGGCCGAAATCGCGGCCTTCGAATCGTTCGAACACCTGGTCTTCGGCCCGGTAGACGACGGCCGGCGGCGCTGGCCGCGCAGCCGGAGGCGGCAACTCCCGGAGCTTCCGGCTGAGCGCCTCCAGGAACTCCGATTGCGCCCTCGAATCGATCGACCGTTCCCGCATCGCCGTGCTGTGCAACACGCCCGCCAGGGCGTAATAGTCGGACGTCGGAATCGGATCGAACTTGTGGTCGTGGCAGCGCGCGCAGGCCACCGTCAGCCCTTGGAACGCCTTGCCGATCACGTCGATCTGGTTGTCCACTTCGTCCGCGCGCGACTTCACGGAGTCCGTCGCGCTGTTCAGCACTTCCCCGAACCAGAAGGGCGCAGTGCCCAGCGGCGATTCCTCAAACGCTCCGTCCGCCGTCAGCCGCGGCTTCGATAGCAGGTCGCCCGCGACATGTTCGCGTACGAACTCGTCGTACGGCAGATCCAGGTTGAAGGCGCGAATCACGTAGTCGCGGTACCGCCACGGCGCCAGCTTGTCGTTGTCGTACTCGTGCCCGTTGGTCTCGGCGTACCGCATCAGGTCCAGCCAGTGCCGCGCCCACCGCTCGCCGTAGTGCGGCGACGCGAGCAGCCGGTCCACCACGTTCGCGAAAGCCCCCGGCGATGAGTCCTCCAGGAATGCGCGAACCTCCGCCGGCGTGGGCGGCAGGCCCGTCAGATCGAAGGTCACACGCCGCAACAGCGTCCGCTTATCGGCGCGCCCCGCGGGCGCCAACTGCGCCTGCTCGAGTTTCTGCAGAATGAAGGCGTCGACTGGCGACTGCACCCATGCCTGGTTCCCCACCTTCGGCACCGGCGGATTCGCCACCGGCTGAAACGACCAGTGCCTCGCCGTCCCCGCACTTGCGGCCTCGGGGTAGGCCGCGCCCATCTTGATCCACGCCGCGACGTCCGCGATCTGGTCGCCCGGCAGCTTGCCCGACGGGGGCATCTTCACCGCGTGCGCGTAGGTCAGGGCCCGGTAGAGAGCACTCGCCTCCGGATCCCCTTTCGCCACCACCCGCCCGATCCCCTCGCCCGTGTCCACCCGCACGTTTCCCATCGGCCGCGCCACCGCCTTGCTGTGGCACGCGTAGCAGTTCTTCACCAGCACCGGCCGAACGCGCTTCTCGAAGAACTCCACGGGCTCCGCCGCCCACAACGGCACAGCCCCGGCCACCACCAACCCAACCGCCCAGCGCCCAAACATTAAGTAAAGCCTACCCCAAAAACCGGGGACGGACCCCGGTTTTTTTCCGAGCGCCGAGGACGTCCCGGCCCGGCCCCCGGGCGACTACCGCGGGTTGCGGATCCGGTACAGGTGCTTGTCGCTTCGGACGTAGATCGAATCCCCGGCCAGCGCGAGCGACGCATACACCGGTTCGCCCAAGGCGTTCTTGCCCAGGAGTTCGTAGGCAGCGCCCGCCTTCACGACGTACGTGTCCCCATCGTTACTCGTGATCAGGATCCTGCCGTCGAACGCCACCGGCGAAGCCGTGAACTGTCCCGGGGCGGGGAAGCGCTTCGATTCGTAGAGCGGCTCTCCCGTCTTCGCATCCAGGCACGTCAGAAGCCCTGCGCCCGTCATCAGGTAGAGGCGCCCGTCGTAGAGCAGCGGCGAGGGCAGGTAGCCCGTACCCTTCGTATATCGCCACGCGATGCGGTCCTCGCCGGGCTTCGGATCCAGCCGGATGGCCATCGTCTTCTTGTTCGGATACCCGCTCGACACGAACACCAGTCCATGCCCGGCCACCGGCGTGTGGACCACGTTGTTCTCCAGGCCCTCCGTGCGCCAGAGTTCCTTCCCCGTGCGCGGGTGGTAGGCGACGACGTCTTCCGTCGACGGGACCAGCAGTTGCGGGCCCTGCACCACCAGCGGCGTCGTCCACGTCAGCGTGTTCTTCCGGGGTGTGCGCCAGGCAACCGTGCCGTCCTTCGTTCGCACCGCCGCCAGGAAAGAGCCTTCTCCTTCATCCTGGTCGCACAGCAGCAGAATCAGGTCTTCGAAGAGAACCGGCGAGCCGCCGCCACCCACCCCCAGCGTGGCCACGCCGCCCAGGTTCTGCGACCAGATCAGTTTGCCGTCGAAGTCGTACTTGTAAAGCCCCTGCGATTCGAACCACGCATACACGTGCTTCCCGTCCGTCACCGGCGTGGCGGAAGCGTAGGTGTTGAACTTGTGAATGTCGTCGAAAACCTTGCCTTCGTAGGCCGTTCGCTCCCACAACAGTTTGCCGGACGCGCCGTCGAAGGCGAGAACCTTCAGCGTGTGCTTGCGATTGCCGCTGACGCTATCCGGGTGCACGAAGGGCTCGTTGTTGATCTTGTGTTTCACCGGCGCCGCTCCGGGAATCACGTCTCCTTCGATGTCCGCTGTGAGGAAGATTCGGTTGCCCCAAATCACCGGCGACGAATGTCCCCGTCCAGGAACCGGTGCCTTCCAGGCCACGTTCCGGGCGCCCGACCATTCGACGGGCAGGCCCTTCAGCGCCGAGGCGCCGTCGGCCAGCGGGCCGCGCCACCCGGGCCAGACGTCCGGGCGCGGTTCGGCGGCCAGCGGGAGCGCCAACGTGAGTGCAAGAGCGAGACGGTTCATCAGATTCCTTCCGTGCGGGAGGCCACGGGGCGGTGGCAGGCAGGCCGTTCTTCAGTGTGTCGAGATTTCATGGTGGAGGCGGCGGGAGTTGAACCCGCGTCCGAGAAAGTCCGCCGTGACAAGCCTACGTGTGTATCCGGTTCGTATTTGTTCGACTGGCGCCGCTGAACCGGCAAGAAACGCCAGCTTAGCCCGATTGATCTCGGCTTGGGGCTCCGAGCAGAAGCCTTACACCCAGCCCGCGAGATGACGCCCACTAGCCGGAGTGCGAGCCCCCCGGCCGGGGCGGCTACCTAATTAATTAGGCAGCGTATGCAAACTGCTGATTGGCAGTTATGGTTTTCCGATCGTTTTACGGGAGCTCGGAACCCGACACGCCTTACCACAACGATTCAATCCCGTCGAAGCCAGTACGCCCCCACGGTTGATCTGACATCTCCATTGTAGCGCCGACGCCGTACTGCTAGACGTCCACATATCCGTCGTACCAGCCGCGCTCGGGGTCGCGGTTGCGCAGATCCACGTCGAAGTCCGCCGCCGCCTTCAGGTTGAGGAGCACCGAAACCCATCCCGCCACGTTCTCCAACCGGTCTTCTTCGGGGACGTTCCATTCGGTGAGGGTCAGGTCGGTGCCGCCCGCGCCGTCCGGAATCAGTTCAATGGTCACGTGGCTGCCGGAAAAATAGGTGAGCGAGAAGCGGTGGGGCGGCGTGCTTTCGAGCACCCGGCTCACCAGTTTCTGCCCGTTCACAAACGTGAAGAGGATCTCGCCGTCCAGCTCGGGTGCGGATTCCGCCCAGAATCGTTTCCTGCCCTGCGGTGTCGCCAGCAGGCGATACACGGCATCGGGCTTCGACCTCAAATGCAGACGCCAGCGAATGAACGCAGGATCACCCTGAATGGCCATGAACGGCGCTCGTCCCCCTGACCGTGTCACGGTCACGGCAGTTTCAGCCCCCGGGCTTGGGCTACGGGCCGCGGAATTGAGCCACGATCGGTACGCCAGCACGGTTCCTCTGCCTTCTATTCAACAGAAGACGAAGAACCTCGCGTAATGTTTGTAAACTTAGAAGCCGCCGCGCGGCCGGTAGCCGGGGCGCGCGGAAACGCGGTACTTCTTGCCTGGATCGGAAGTGATCTCGACGGCGATCTTCCGGAAGCCCTCGTTCGGGTTGGCCTGGGGATAGTAGGTAATGGTGTAGGAGTTGCCTAGATCCTCGCGGATACCCTCGAAGGCTTCCACCTGTTTCTGCCAGGTCTTGGCGAAGTAAGCCTTCCCGCCGGTGCGGGTGGCCAGGCGTTTGAACACGCCGCTCGAGATCGGATCCTTCGAAGCGTCGTTGGTGGAGATGACGTAGATCGGAATCCCCTCGTCTTCGGCCACCGCGCGCACGTCGTCGGGGGCCACCATGCTGGCGTTGTCGGGACCGTTGGAAAACACGATCACCACTTTGCGGCCGGGCACCTTGGCCGCGTCGCGGAGGGTGAGGAGCAGGGAATTGTACAGCGCGGAATCGTCGCCCGCCACGGCCTTCCGCAGACCGAAAAGAGCGTCGTTGCGGTCGCGGGAGAGGCCGGCCGCGCGCGAGAGGTTCCGCGAGTACGTGTACACGGCCACGGAGTCCGCGCGGTCGAGGCCGCGGATGAAGTCGGCGATCGCGTCTGAGGCGTAGACGAAGCCGCGGTACATATAATTGCTCGTGTCGAAGAGAACGAACACATTGGTGCCCACGAAGGCGTCGGTGCCCGAGCCGGCCTTCTCCGGATCCGCCGCCGCGACCTGCACCTGCCGGGTGCTGCCGTCCTCGAGAATCTGCAGCGGCGGCTTGTTGCCCTCGGCGAACGTCGCCAGTTTCTGCGGAATCCCGTCTTCCAGCACGCGGAAGTCGCTCGGCTTGAGGCCGTTGATGTAGCGGCCCTTGTTATCGGTGACAGTGAAACTGAGCACCACCAGTTCCACCTTCACGCGAAAGACGGGACGCGAGGAGTCCTGCGCATCCAGGCGCGGCGCCAGAAACGCAACGGAGGCCGCGGTCATTCCCGCGATGGCCGCGGCGGCGAGATAGGAACGAAACCGGTGCATCATGTCTCCCATCACTGGGCCGAGGCTTTCATCTCCAGGGCCATCAGCCTCTTGTTCTGTGCTCGAACCTCTTCGCCGACGGCGCGTAGCGAGCGCAGCAGCGCCGGCCAGTCTTCCAGATGCGTCGCGAAGATCTGCTCCATCGTCTTTTGGGTCCACTCGGGCACCGACAGATTGAGCTGCGACGGCGCCATGTGGCAATCGTAGGAGAGCGCCGCGAAGTAGAGCAGGTTCGATTCCCAGCTCTCCGCCATGATGCGGCTCGAATAGCCCATCAGCGTGGGGAACGTCCGCATGTTGAGCAACTGAGGTTGATAGGTGTTGGCGAGCGTCGGCTTCGGCGTACCGAACGCCGCGGAGATCGCCTCGGGCGTCACATCGCGAGCCGCCGAGGAAGCAAGCTGGCGGGCCTCGGAGAGGAACGGATCCGCCGCGCTCCCGGCCTGCGCCAGTTCCAGCCCCATCAGGAAGAACTCTGAAGGCATTACGTTGTCGATGGCCTCGCGGACTTCCCCGCGCTCGATCAGTTCCGCCACGCGCCGGACGCGGGCCGGGGAAGCACGCCGGTCGAGCGCCGCGAAAACTGGTTCGCGGAGCGAAGGATTCACCGCCGCTTCGGCGAGCTTCGCTTCGGCGATCCGCATGTGCAGAGAGACCCAGCGGGTCTGCGCCGGAGTCACCCGCCACCATCTCGGCACCTTCGCGCTGAGCAGCATTTGCGGCACCAGGTCGCCCCAGATCAGCGCCTGCTCGCGAGAGGGGATCAGGAAGTTCTGCTCCGCCTCGGCGAGCGCATAGGGAAGCTGGGCCAGCGAACCCACCAGCCGGCCGCCGGCGCTCGAAGGCCAGCCGGTGCCGAAGACCTCAGTGGGACGCCACGTCTGGTGAGCGCCTTGCGACCCGATGAAATCGTGCGAGCGCACGAACAGCGGATTGGTGAACAGCACCTGTGCGCCCGGCGGCGCGTAGTGAATATAGTTGAAGCCCACCAGCGTGTCGCGCAGGATCGGCGCCAGCAGCCCGCGGGCATCCTTGAGCTTCACCGCGTCCTGCCCGGCCTTCTCGATCACCGCGCGCAGGTTCATCTTGCGCTGCTCTTCCACGTGCTTCTCGGTCCAGAAGCCGAAGGCGAACGAGTTCTTCTCCATGGAACTCAGCGACGAGCGCGGCAACTGAATCTCCGCGATGCGCGTGGCCAGACGGTTCAGCAGGGCGCTATTCAGCTTCTCGCCCCGGGAGAGGCTCTCCAGGTGATCGTCGAGGTCGAAGATGGTCTTGAGCGATACCAGGCGTTGGGCTTCGAAGATGCGGATCATGTCCGCGACCAGCGCGTTGTGTGTGTCGACATCGGAGGGCGCGGACACACCGGCCAGCAGGTCGATCATCCGGTCCTGCGGCGATGCATCGGCGCGGCTGTTCGCGGCCTTCAGCAAAACGTTCACGCCCGCGCGCGCCACGTCGAACAGTTGGCGCGTGTCGTCGATCTTGGCGAAGCCTCCGATCAACTGGGAAAGCGCCGCATCGGCGCCATCGCCCGGAATCACGCCCTGCCGGGTGAAGATCTGCCACAAGCCCGTGAGCGCCTGCATGGTTCCGGCCGTATCCGCTTTCAGGGCGTTATTGCCGATGTCATCCAGGCTCTTGACGATCTCGAGGTACTGAAGAATCGTCTTGTCGCTGAGGTTCGGCGCTTCGCTGAAGATGGTGTACTGCGAGCCGTACTTGCGGTACTCGCGGGCCATTCGGTCAATGGTGGCCGGCTCCAGGGGGCGCGCACGCTGACGGTTGATGTCGCTCACCCCCATGAAGATTTTCAGTGGTTCGTTCTCCACCGCCTTACGGCACAGGGCGAAGAGCGCCTCCAGCACGTCGTCGGCGTCCTTCCAGCCCGTCGCCGCCTTGGTGAGCTTGCCGTCGTACTTACCGTGCGGGTGATTCACGAACAGGTTCTTCCAGACCTCGACGCCGCCGGGAACGTGCGCGCGGCCGTCCTTCTCCACACGCAGTCGGGCCGTCAGCAGCATCAGGTCGGTGTTGGAGCGGAAGACCGGACGCGCCGGGCCGGGGCTGGTTACCTTCCCCCGAAGCGCGGCGTAAAAGCGCTTCAGGCGCGCGGGTTCAGTGAGGTAGTCGAGGCTCGGGCCTTCGATCCGCGCAAGGGCGTCGTAGTAACCCGCCAACCAACCGTCGTCGCGCACCAGCAGGCGTTCGTAAAACACCGTGCCCTGATCCGGCGACGCACCGGCCAGATCGCCCCACGCCGCCGCGGCGCGCTGTCCGCCCGGCACAAAGGCCTTGCCGCCGCGCAGGCGGAACATGCCGCCGAAGAAATCGAGGACATGCGCGAACGCGCGAATGCGGGGCGCGGGCATGTGTTGCCGCAGGTCCTTCGCGGTCTCCGGGTCCAGTTTGGAAACTCCGAGATACAGGCGGCACAGGGAAGGGTCGCCCATAAAGAGGTCGATGAACTCGCCGGTCTTGGCGTCCTTCATGCCGGAGAGCCAATACTCGGGGCCATAGAGGACAGGAACCTTTGTCGGCCTGAAGTCGTAGACGAACGGCCGGTTGGTGCGCAGCGCCTGTTCGAGCTCTGCCAACGGGAAGCCCGAATCCATGGTGAGGAACGCACGCGTGGCGTTCACCGTTTCGAGCACCACTTCCGATCCGCACCCGCCCCGCATGCGGAAACCGAGCACTCGCAGCAGGTCGGCGGTCTGCGTGGATTCGCAGGTCTCGATCTTGATCTCTTTCCCCGCCCCGGCCAACTTCTCCAATTCGCGAGCCTGCGAGAGATAGCGGAAGACGAGCTTCAGGTACTCCGTCTGATCCAGCGATTCGCTGGACGCGGCCGCCTGGTAGCCGCTGGTGACGATGTTGCGCGCGAGCGCGGGCAGCAGGTCCTGCGGCGGAAGGTCCGGCGAGAGCGCCGCCATGCGGGCGAACGAGCGTATCGGTCCGGGGATGTCGGCGTGCGCCACCTCTACCGGCGACGCGCTCGCCGAGGGAAGGCTCAAGTCCGAACCCCCCAGCGACCGGTACGTGGCCAGACGCCGCTCAGCGGCTCCGCGGTCGCCCGCGATCAGATCGAGTAATGCCAGGCGCCGCGCGGTTTGGGCCGCCGCCTGCTTGTTGCCGTCGCGCTCCACCACGCTCAGGAGTTTTTCGTACACGCCGCGCGCTTCCGAGTCCCGGTGCCGGTCGAGGAACTGCGCATAGGCGGCCAGCGCCTCCGCGCTCTCCGGCGACGCCTGCACCGCCCGTTGCAGCGCGGCGCGGGCGCTTCGCGGCTCTTCGGCCGGTTGAGCGCTTACCCACGTCGAACCCAGAAAAGAGATCAGAAGCCCGGATGCGAAGAGTCTCATGAAAATCCTCACCCTCTATCGCCTACTTGTTCGAAAAGTCTACCACCGCCGGGGTCCTGGTGCGGCGAGGCCCGCCGGGATAACGGCGGCGCCGGTGTTAATTCTCGCCCAGTCCGGGTTGCGGCGATACAATCCCCTTTGATGAGACTCGCCTTGCTGGTCCTCTCCGCCGCGCTCCTCTGCGGCGGCGCCGAGCTGCGCATCGGCATTATCGGCACCGATACGTCGCACGCTCCGGCCTTCACGAAACTCCTCGCCGGGCGCACGGACGCGCGCGTGACCGCCGCCTTCAAAGGCGGAAGCCCCGATGTCGAAGCCAGCCGTTCGCGCGTCGAGAAGTACGCCGCGGAACTGTCCTCGCAATACGGCGTGACGCTTGTGGATTCGATCGACGCTCTACTTCGCCAGGTCGACGCCGTGTTGCTGTTGAGCGTCGACGGCCGGACGCACCTGGAGCAGGCACGCCAGGTCTTCGCCGCCCGCAAGCCGGTCTTCATCGATAAGCCGCTGGCTTCGACGTTCGCCGACGCGGAGGCCATCGCCGGGGCCGCCGGCGGCGTGCCCTGGTTCACGTCGTCCGCGCTCCGGTACGGTCCGCTCGCGCGAATGAAATCGCCGTCCGCGGCGGGGTACGTGGTCTTGGCGCCCGCTCCGTTCGAAGAGCACCACGCGCTGGACCTCACCTGGTATGGCATTCACGGCGTGGAACTGCTCTACACGCTCATGGGCCCGGGTTGCGAAGAGGTGACACGCGTTGCCGCGAAGGACGCCGACGTCGTCGTCGGGCGATGGCGCGACGGACGCCTTGGCACCGTGCAATTGCGGCGTCCGCAGAGCGGGTACGGCGTCCTGGTCTTCGATGGCAAGGACGCGCGAGCCAGCGATCCCGCGACGCAAGCGATCGACTACGCGCCGCTCGTCGATCGCATCCTCGACTTTTTCCGGACCGGCCGCCCGCCCGTGCCGAATGAAGAATCGCTCGAGATCTTCGCCTTCATGGAAGCGGCGCAGCGCAGCAAGGCGGCGGGAGGCGCTCCGGTCCGCCTCCCGGAGACGCGGATACGATAAACTCGGCGCGATATGGGCGTAACACGAAGAGAAGCGATCATGAGTGCGATGGGCGCCGGCTGTTTGTCCGCTGCGGCGGGAGAGCATCGGGTTTCGCTGGCGTCGTGGTCGATGAGCCGCAGCTTCTTCGCGGGCCAGTGGAAGCTGCTCGATCTGCCGGGCATCCTGAGAAACAAACTCGGCATCTCCGGCCTGGAGTATGTCAACCAGTTCTTCGAGAACCCGACGCTGCAGTATCTGGCGAAGCTGAAGAAATCGTGCGCCGACAACGGCGTCGACGGCTACCTGCTGATGGTGGACCTGGAGGGCGCGACAGCCGCCATCGACCCCGCCGAGCGGCGGCAATCGGAAGTCGCCCATCGCAAATGGATCGACATCGCGCATTACCTGGGCTGCAAGTTCGTCCGCGTGAATCTCTACGGCGGCCTGGAGGACTGGAAGCAGGATCAGGACCTGGTGAAGCGCGGGGCCGAGACCATGCGGAAGTTGGCCGAGTACGCGAAGGGCTCCGGCGTGCAGATCCTGGTGGAGAACCACGGCCGCGCGTCTTCCGATCCCGACGTCCTGGTGGCGCTGGTGAAGGCCGTGGCGCATCCCGGCTTCGCGCTGCTGGTCGACCTGGGCAACTGGAACAAGGGTGACGACCGCTACGCCGCCGTAAAGAAGACCTTGCCCTACGGCCGCGCCATTTCCGTGAAGGGCACCTGGGGTGCGCGGCTCGACCCGGCCTTCGACATGGAGAAGCTCATGCGCGTGGCTCTCGAAGGCGGCTACAAAGGCTGGTGGGCCATCGAACAAGGCCCGCCCGGCAATGACAAGGTTGAGCCCGGCGAGATGATCGCGCGCGAGGCGCAGACCATCGGCGAGATCAAGGCTCTGATCCGGAAGGTGACGGGAGCGCAATCATGATTACCAGGCGTGAGTTTGCCGGGGCCGGGCTGTTGATCGTGCCCCGGAGTGTGCTGGGCGGCGCCGGCCAGGTGGCCCCGAGCGATCGCGTGACGCTCGCGGCCGTTGGGATGGGCCGCCAGGGAATGGCAGTCGGCATGGATCTGCTGCTTCGGCCGAACGTGCAGATGGTGGCAGTGTGCGATTGCAATCGCGCCAGCAAGGACTACGTCGAGTACGGCAAGAATTCGATGCTCCGGCAGGCCCGCGAGACCCTCGGCTCCGGCTTCGAGAGTTGGGCGGAAGATCTCGCTTCGCCGGGCGACGCGCTGCTCACTCAACAGTTCAAGACCAGCCTGGGCTTCGGCGGCCGCGAACCGGCCAAGCGTCTGGTGGAAGCCTATTACGGGCAGGCCAAGCGCTCCGGCAATTACCGCGGCTGCAACGCCTACGCCGACTTCCGAGAATTGCTGGAGAAAGAAAGCGGCGTGGACGCCGTCTACGTTGCCACTCCCGATCACTGGCACGCTCCGATCGCCATCGCCGCCATGCGCAAACGAAAACATGTGCTGTGCCAGAAGCCGATGACGCATTCCATCGGAGAGGCGCACCGCATGGCCGCCGTGGCGCGAGAGATGAAAGTGGCCACGTCGGTGACCGTGAACAACCCTTCGATTCCCGAGTCGAAGACCATCGCCCAGTGGATTGCCGGCGGGGCCATCGGCCGCGTGCGCGAAGTGCACAACTGGTCTACCCGCCCCTTCTGGCCGCAAGGCGTCGGGCGCCCCAAAGAGACTCCGCCCGTTCCCGAAGGCTTCGACTGGAACATGTGGGTGGGCCCGGCGGCGGAACGTCCGTACCATCCCTCCTACCAGCCGTTCTCCTGGCGCGGCTGGGTGGATTTCGGCTGCGGTTCGTTCGGCGACATGGGATGCTACAGCTTCGCCGGCCTGTTCAAGATCCTGAATCTCACGCCGCCCGTTTCGGTGGAGGCAACGAGCAGCGAATCGTGGCCGGAAACCTACCCGAAAGCGTCGCTCGTGCACCTCACGTTCAAGGACGGCATGCGGCTCAGTTGGTACGACGGAGGATTGAAACCGCCGCGTCCGGCGGGCCTGTCCGAAGCGGACGAGCGCCAGTTCGCGCGCGGTCAGGAAGGCGTGATGTACGTGGGCGACAAGGGCCTCATCCTGGCCGGGTTCAACGGAGACAATCCGCGTCTGATCCCCGCCAACGGCCGCTTCGAGCCTCCGCCGCGCCGCGACCCGCGCGACCGCACGGACCCCGCCATCGACCAATGGCTCGCCGCCTGTAAGGGCGGCCCGCAGCCCGTGGCGTGCTTCGAAACGCAGGCTCCGGTGACCGAGGCGCTGCTGCTTGGCTGCCTGTCGCAGCGCATGCCCGGCGAGAAGCTGCTCTGGGACTCCGCGGCCAGGAAGGTAACGAACAACGCCGCGGCGAATGCCCACGTCGATCCGCCGTATCGCGGCGATTGGGCCCGGTAGCCACCGGGTCAGGTGCGGCGGAAATCGCCGCAAACCGTGAGCAGCATGCCCGCGATCCAGAGGCCGCATCCCAGGATCGGCCGGATGTCCCCAACCGCGAACGTCACCGGCACTACCGGGAGCAGTCCGGCCAGAACCAGCGCCGTCACCCGCCGGGGGCGCGCGCGCCCGGTGAACCGGAATAGCAGGTAGAGCAGCATCGCCGGATTGATCAGGCCACAGGCCAGCAGCAGCGGGCCGAGCCATTCGCCATCGCGCGCCGCCGACGCGCCGACCGTGTAGACGTGCGCCGCGCAGACCCAACCCCTCAGGGGAGGCATGTCCTGCAGCTTCACTGCCGGCAGTGCGAAGCTGACGGCATACGCCGCCAGGCCCGTCGCCAGCAGGGCCGTGCGCGGGGCCATCACGCCGCCACGATCTCAGCCCCCAGCGCGGTCAGCTTCGGCAGCAGGTTCTCATACCCGCGGCCGATCACCTGCACGCCTTCGAGCGTCGAGACACCCTCCGCCACCAGCGCCGCGATCACGTAGGAGAAGCCCGCGCGCAGGTCCGGGATGTGAATGCGTTCCCCGCGCAGCGGCGTGGGCCCCACCACGACCGCGCTGTGCAGGTAGTTGCGCTGTCCAAAGCGGCAGCGCCGGCTGCCCAGGCATTCGCGGAACAACTGGATCTGGGCGCCCATCTTGTTGAGCGCCTCGACATAGCCGAAGCGCTCCTCGTAAACCGTTTCGTGGACCACCGAGACGCCGCGCGCCTGGGTGAGGGCGATGACGAAGGGCTGCTGCCAGTCGGTCATGAAGCCCGGATGGACATCGGTCTCAAGCGGCACCGGCCGCAACTCGCCTCCCCGCCAGAATTCGATGCCCTCGTCCGCCGCCTCGAACTCTCCGCCCAACTGGCGGTACTTGTTGAGGAACGTGACCATATCGATCTGACGGGCGTTGCGGACGAAGACCCGGCCATTAGTGGCGAGCGCGGCGCAGGCCCACGAGGCGGCCTCCAGGCGATCCGGGATCGTCGAGTGATCGAATCCGCGGAGCCGCTGCACGCCGTAGATCGTGATCGTGCGGTCCGTGTCCACGGTGATGATCGCGCCCATCTTCTGGAGCACGCAGATCAGGTCGATGATCTCCGGTTCGACGGCCGCGTTCGATAGCTCAGTGATTCCTTCGGCGAGCACAGCCGAGAGGACCACCTGCTCGGTGGCGCCCACGCTCGGATACTCCAGCCGGATCTTCGCGCCCCGCAGTCTGGACGCGGTCAGGCGCGACGCGCCCGGCTCCTCGTACAATTCGCCGCCGAGTTCCTGGAGCGCGCGAATGTGAAAATCGACGGGCCGCGGACCGATTCGGCAACCGCCGAGCGAAGGGATGGGAGCTTCGCCGAACCGCGCAAGCAGCGGCCCACAGGTAAGGATCGGGATGCGGCTCCGGCCCGAGAACTCCTTGAGGACGCGCCGTTCCATGGGCCGCAGCCCGGCGGGCTTGATCACGACGATGCCCGGCGCCGGGCTCTCCACTTCTCCGCCCAGGGCGCGGATCAGGTCGGAGACGATCTCGACATCCGCGACGTCCGCGACGTTTCGCAATGTGCACGGTTCACCGGTGAGCAGCGCAGCCACCATGATTTTCGGGAGCGCGTTCTTAGCTCCCCGGATGGCCACCTCGCCGGTCAGCGGTTTGCCCCCGCGAATACTCAGCTCGTCGGTCAGGACCATAGGCTGACGGCTATTGTCCCACGCCCACGCAAGGGTCTTTGAAACGCCTTGCCGGGCCGCGGAGTCGAACCAGGAGAGGCCTTCGCGCGATGGAGATCAATGCGCGCCGCTTCCGCATGGCGCTGCTGGCGCTGGTCGGTGCGGCCGCTCTCCTGCTCCTGGCGCGTTCGTTCCTGGGGCCGATCCGTATCGGCCGCGCGGTGGTTCATTCGCCGGTCGCCCTGGAAGGGTTCATCTCTCTCGCACTCCTGCTTTCGGTGCTCCTTGCGCCTCGCGCGGCGCGCCATCCGCCCGCCGCCGTTTCCGTTCCCGGCTCCGGGCGCTATGCGCTCATTCTGGCGGGCCTTGCCGCAGCCCTTCTCTTCGTTCCGAACCTCGCGGCGCCCTATCTCAGTGACGACTACATTCACGTCGCGCGCCGCTCCCACGCGAACTCCTTCGTGGCGCACTTCCACTCCCCGGGTGCGGACGGCGCATTCCGGCCCGCCGGCTATCTCTATCTCGAAATCCTGGCCCGCGCCGGCGGCGCCACACCGTTCATCTGGCACGCCATGTCCCTTGGCTTGCACCTTGCCAATGGCGTTCTTCTCTATAGGTTCGCGCGGCGGCTCGGCTACCCGGGCGGCGTGGCGAGCGCCGCCTGTCTCCTGTTCTGGATTCACGCGAGCCGTGCCGAACCCGTGGCGTGGGCGTCGGCGGCATTCGATCTACTCGCGGTCCTTTTTGCCCTGGCGGCGGCGCTGATCCTGCTTCCCAGCCGGCTGGGCGCGATTCCGGCTGCTCTTCTCGCCGCGCTGTTCACCGCGGCTTCCGTGTGGAGCAAGGAGAGCACCTACCTTCTGCCGCTGGTCTTTCCGGCCATCGCCGCGGCGCGAGGGCAGAGGCTGCGCGCGGTGCCCCTGGCGGTCTCTGCGGTCGTGGTAGCGGCACTGCTTCTGCACCGGTTCTGGTTCTTCGCCGGCCCGGGGGGCTATCCGGATCCCGCCACCGGCCGCGAGGCTCTCCTCTCGCTGAACCCGGTTTCCACCGCGAAAGCGCTGCTGCACCGCTCCTGGACGATCCTCTTCTTCCCGGTCAATTGGAACGCCGATGGTGCTCACTTCCTGCGGACCGCGGGCCTCGCCTTTCTGTGCCTTGGGTACGGCGGCGTGTTCGCCGGCGCGGCCGGCCGGATTGAGCGCCGGTCGGTTCGATGGCTCCTGACTGCGACGGTCCTCGCCCTGCTGCCGGCAGCGCCTCTGCTGCTGATCGGCGACGATGCGCTGGGCAGCCGTTTCTTCTACTTCGCAGGTGTTCCCTTTGCGATCCTCGCCGCGGACTGTGCTCAGGCCTCGGGTTCGCGGCGCGCCGCCGCCGCGCTCTGGCTCTCGCTCACCGTTGGGCATGCGTTGCTGCTCGAGCACAACCTCGCCGCCTGGCGGCGCGCCGCGTACGCCGCGGAAAGGCTCTGTGCCGAGGCCGCGGACACAGGCCGCCGTACGCCCCCTCCCGCCGTCTTGGGCGGCGTCTATCTCTTCGCCAACGGATTCGAGGAGTGCGTAGCCGGTAGTAGGTGAGGCGCGTCAGGGTTTGACGAACTCCCCGGAGCCCGCCGCCTCGAAGCCCTCGGGCGTGCGAGGCGTGAACAGCGCCGCCCCGGGAGCCATCACTCTCCGGATCTCGCGCTGCGTCTGCTGCGGGTTCGTCCATTCGGGCAGCAGGTCCGTCACCACTGTGAAGAGTTCGTCCCGCCAGGGGATTTCGTCGGAAGCGCCGGGCGTGAACATGACGTTGTCCAGGTGAGCGAACTCGCGCCGCGCGGTGCGAATCTCTTCGTCCGAAGCAAGGCACGCGATCAGTCCGCCGGGCAACTGGGCGGAGAAGCTCTCGAGCTGGTCCTTCGTCGGGACGCCAAGGATCAGGAGGCGATCACTGGTGGTGAGCCGCATGACGCCGCTAATCGCCCGACAGGTTCACCAGTTCGCGCTTGTCGCCGGGGTTGCGGAGCGCCGCTTCGGCGTCCTCCGCCGTGAACTCCTCCACCTTCGCGGAGATGTTCATGGAGCAGAATTTCGGCCCGCACATGGAGCAGAAGTGGGCGTCCTTGAACCCCTCCTCGGGCAGGGTCTCATCGTGATAGGCGCGAGCGGTCTCCGGATCGAGCGACAGTTCGAACTGGCGGTTCCAATCGAACTTGTAGCGCGCCCGGGAGAGATCGTCGTCTCGATCCCGCGCGCCGGGACGCTTGCGTGCGATGTCGGCGGCATGGGCGGCGATCTTGTAGGCGATGATGCCGGCCTTCACGTCCTCGCGGTTGGGCAGCCCCAGGTGTTCCTTCGGCGTCACGTAGCAGAGCATCGAGGCCCCGTGCCAGCCGATCAGGGCCGCCCCGATCGCCGACGTAATGTGATCGTAGCCCGGCGCGATGTCCGTGACGAGCGGCCCGAGGGTGTAGAAGGGCGCTTCGTAACACAGCTCCTTCTCTTTCTCCACCTGCAACTGAATCTGGTCGAGCGGCACATGTCCCGGCCCCTCGATCATCGTTTGCACGTCGTACTCCCAGGCCTTCTTCGTCAGTTCGCCCAGCGTCTTCAACTCCGCGAACTGCGCTTCATCGGAGGCGTCCGCCACGCAGCCCGGCCGCAGCCCGTCGCCGAGCGAGAAGCTCACATCGTGCTTCTGGAAGATCTTGCAGATCTCTTCGAAGTGTTCGTAGAGAAAATTCTGCCGGTGGTTTTTTACCATCCACTCCGCCAGGATCGAGCCGCCGCGGGAGACGATTCCGGTGATCCGCCGGGTGGTGAGCGGGATGTGTTGGATCAGCACGCCGGCGTGAATCGTCATGTAGTCGACGCCCTGCTCGGCCTGTTCTTCGATCACTTCGAGCATCACCCGGGCACTGAGATCTTCAATGCGCCGGACCCGCGAGAGCGCTTCGTAGATGGGAACCGTGCCGATCGGCACCGGCGAGGCGTCCAGGATCGCCTTCCGGATCTCGGGGATGTTGCCGCCGGTGGAGAGGTCCATCACGGTGTCCGCTCCGTACTTCACGGAATACTGGAGCTTGGCAACCTCTTCGGCGATGTTCGATGTCGTGGAGGAGTTGCCGATGTTCGCGTTGATCTTGCACGCCGACTCCACTCCGATACACATGGGCTCGAGATTCGTGTGGTGGATGTTGGCGGGAATGATCATCCGCCCCCGCGCCACCTCGTCGCGCACCAGTTCGGGCGAGAGCCTTTCCCTCCGCGCCACGTAGTGCATCTCCTGAGTGATGACGCCCTTTCGGGCATAGTGCATTTGAGTTCGTACAGTGTCGTTCGCCCGCTCGGCGACCCAAGATTCACGCATGATGACCCTGATTATAGACCTTCGGGTACGGCAATCGCGGACGAGCGATCCGTCACTCCCATTCGATGGTGCCCGGCGGCTTGTGTGTCAGGTCGTAGAACACGGCGGCGATACCCTCGACGGCGAGCAGTTCATGGCACACCTGGGCCAACAGCCCGTCCGGCATCAGTACCACTTCCGCCGTCATGCCGTCGGTGGATTGGATCGGCCGCAGGACCACCGAGTCGGGGCGCTCCTCAGACCCTACCGGAATGAGCACCACCGGGAACTGCCAGACGCGGGCGTCGAAGCCGCTCTCCTGGGCAATCCTCCGCACGATGGCGTCGACGCAGCGCAGGCGCTCCAGCCGCGTTGCGCACATGGCCGCTTTGCGCACTGCACCCAGTTCTCCCGCGCATAGCGATACCACGCGGTTGATCTCGCCCACCGCGTTCACCAACGCCGTGGCGCGCGCGACGTCCCGCGTTCCGCTCATCACCAGGACTTTCCGGTAGCTCCGCGAATCTCCTTGGACGCCCACTGAGCGCAACGGCAGCACAGCGCCGAAAACGCCGGGCTCCGCGGGGCCTTCGGTCTCCGAACACAAACACCGGATGGCCAACCCGGGACCCGGGAACGGGTGCCGGTCGAGGAACTCGCGGGGAACACCCAACTCGGCTCCGATTTCGCGGACCTCGTCCTTGTAGAACAGGCTGAGAGGCTCCACAATGCGGTTCGAATCGATCAGTTCCTGAATGCCGGCAACGCGGTTGTGATGTGTCTTGATCACGTCCGCCTTCGCCGTTCCACCGGATTCGATGGTGTCCGGGTAGATGGTCCCCTGTCCCAGAATCCAATGTCCGTCGAGGAAGTGCTCGCTTGCCAGGATCCGCTCCTGCACTTCGACGAATTGCTGGCCGATGATCTTGCGCTTCCGCTCGGGATCGGTGACGCCTTCGAGCGCTCCCAGAAAACGCTCCTTCGCATCCGCAACCGAAAAGCCCGTCGCGCCCAGCGATGCGAACAGGCGCCGCACGTAGGGCGTCTCTTCCGCGCGCATCAGGCCGGTGTCGACATACAGCCCGCGCACCCGCTCGGGGCCCAGCGCCCGGAGGCAGAGCGTGTACGCGACGGTGGAATCCACGCCGCCACTGACGAAGAAGAACACGTTGCGTTCCGCCGCCACTTCGCGAATCCGCTCCTCAATGAGCGGCACGCGGTGCTTGGGGTTCCAATCCTTGGTGCAGCCGGCGATGGCGAACAGGAAGTTGGACAGGAGTTCCTTGCCGTATTCGGTCTGCACCACTTCCGGATGGAACTGCACGCCATAGAGGCGGCGCCGCGCATCCTGGATTGCCGCGACCGCGCAGGAATCGGTGCTGGCCAGAAGCTCGAAGCCCTCGGGAAGCTGCCCTACCGAATCGCGATGGTTCATCCAGATGCGCTGCCGGGCGGCGGAGCCGGTGAACAGCGGGCTGGGCCGCGTGACGTCGAGATGCGCCAGTCCGTACTCGCCTTTCACGCCCTTGTCCACCACGCCGCCCAGCACCTGCGCCATCACCTGCTGGCCGTAGCAGATGCCGAGTACCGCGGCGCCGGCTTCGAAGACCGCCGGGTCCACCGTCGGGCTCCCCGGCTCGTAGACGCTGGCGGGTCCGCCGGAAATGATCAGCGCTTTACGGCGGCGCAGCGCGGACGCGGGGGTTTCGCTCGGGCGAATCTCGGCGTAAACGCCCAATTCGCGCACTTTGCGGGTGATCAGATGCGTGTACTGCCCGCCCGTATCGAGGACGGTGACTTGAGGTTCGGGTGTAGGTGCGGTCAATCCTTCTCGGCCCGGCTGTTCGCCACCCGCTGCACAATCATCTTCCGCGCCGACTCCATCATCGCCTTCGCCTTGGGCATCAGCTCGATCGCCTTGTGCACGAGCGGGTCGGTTTCCACCATGTACTTGCGGGCTTCTTCCATGCTGAAGGCGGTTGTGTAGACTTCACCCTGCAGCCGTCGCTTGATCCACTCCTGGTTTTCGGCGAACTCCGCTTCGGTGAAGGTGAGGCCTTCCTTCAACAGGTACTTGTGGAACTCGTTCATGATTTCCACGTCCGCGGTCCAGCCCTTGGCGAGCTTCAGTTCTTGCGCGCCGAAATGCTTGGCCACGAAGTTGAAAAACGAGAACTTGCGCAGCAGGTCGGTCTGGAAGCGGTTCAGCTTCTCGGGAACGAACTTCTCATCGGGCTCAATACCGCCGCCGCCGTAGACCGTGCGCCCGGAATCCGTCAGCTTCACGTCGGCGTTGTTCTTGTGTCCTTCGCCGCGGCGGAAATAGTAGTCGTAGAACGAAGTCTCTTTGTAGTCGCGCTGGATCAGGCGGCCGCTCGGCGTGTAGTATTTCGCCGTGGTCAGCGCCAGGCCTGTGCTGTCGTTCAGCGGGTAGACGGTCTGCACCAGTCCCTTACCGAACGTGCTCTCGCCCAGGATGATGCCGCGGTCGTGGTCCTGGATGGCGCCGGAGACGATCTCGGCGGCCGACGCCGAATAGCGGTTGACCAGCACCACGATCGAGTAATCGCGCCCCTGGCTCCCGTTCCGAGCCACGTACGGCCGCTCCGCCGAGGCCCGTCCGCGATGCGAGACGATGGTCTGATTCTTTGCCAGGAACCGGTCCGCCGTGTTCACGCCTTCGTTCAGCAACCCGCCGGGGTTGTCGCGCAGGTCGAGCACCAGACCCTTTACGTTCGCTTCACCGAGCTTGCGCAGGTTCTCATCCACTTCGCGGCTGGTGTTTTCGTTGAACGAATCGATCTTCAAATAGGCGATGCCGGGCTTCAGCCAGAATGCGTCCTGTACGCTCTTGCGGGGAATCTCGTCGCGAATAATGTTGAAGATGATCGGCTTGTCATGGCCTTCCCGCCCGATCACCACCTGCACCTGCGTCCCTCGCGGGCCTTTCAACAGATCCGCAACCTCAGTGGTGTTCAGCCCGTCGGTCCGCTTATCGTTGACTTCCAGGATCGAGTCACCCGGCCGGATGCCCGCTTTGTAGGCCGGCGAACCGGGGAAGGGAGCGATCACGATCGTCTTTCCCCCGCGCTCCGATACCGTCATGCCGACGCCGTAATAGGCGCCCCGTTGCTCCTCCCGGAGCAGTTGGAAGTCGCGGGGATCGAAGAAGCTGGAGTGCGGATCGAGCGTTCGCAGCGCGCCGGGAATCGCGCCCCGGAAAACGGCCTTGTCCGGATTCACCTTTTCGGCGAAGTTCTGCTCCACCAATGCGTAGACCGACGTGAACGTGCTGAGGCTTTGCTCAATGTCCTTCTCGGAGGCGGCGGCCGCTGTTGCACCCGGCCCGTACATCCCGCCCACGATCGCACCACCCGCGATCACAGCGGGAATCATCAGCGCCGAGCGCCAGGCTTTGGCCATATGGAACGGACCTCCCAGAGGACACTGACAGTATATCAGGGGATCGGACACGCCTCCCCTACACTTTATGGACGTGGCTACGCGGAAAAGGGTTCTGCGAAATAGCGGCTAGAGTCCCCGGACGCGCTTGGGCGCCGCGGGAACGTCCGCCTTGGCGGCGGGCTTCTTCGAGGCGGGAGCCCCTCCGGCCTGCAACCGCCGCACCTGGTCCGTCACGCTCACCACAAACATCGGCTGCCGGGCGTTCTTCAGGATATCGATGATGCGAGTCTGGCGGTCCTCGAGATAAATGGACTTGCCGTCGGTGAGCAGGTGGAGTTCGGAGTCGCCGCCGATCACGTCGGCCAGGCGCTTGCCCATTTCCTTCTGGAGGAAGCGCAGCACCCGCCGGATCTTCTGCAGGGAGAATCCCTTTCGCCGGAGTTCGGCGATGACCGTGATTTCGATCACCTCTTCCGCCAGATAGACCCGCTTGTGGCCCTCATGACGCGGCGAAACCACCTTCCGCTCGTCCCACCACTGCAACTGCCTGAGGCTGACCCCCGCGATCTTCGCGACGTCGCTCGAAGCGAAAGTCCGCTCCGGGGAGGCTTCTTCAGGCCGGGTCTTTTTTGTTTTGAACATGTCGGGCCGCTTCCGTTTTGAGGCGATACTCCGCCATAGAAGATTTTACTGAACGCCTCGGGGGAGTCAATAGGCTTTTTGGCAGTGTCCGGACGTGCACGCCCGGATCAGCCGCCCCCCACGAACTGAACGATCTCCACCGTCGCGCCGTCGTGAAGGGCTGTCGCGGGCCACTCCGGCCGCCGCACGATCCGGCGGTCGAACTCGATCGCCACGCGGTCTTCGGCGAGCCCGAGCGACGCGAGCAACTCCGACAGGCTCTGGCCTTCGGGCACGGCCCGCTTCTCACCGTTCAAGACAATTTCCACGGTTTTCGTTCCGTCCCCCCCGCCGCCGCGCCGCGGCCGCGCCTCCCGGCGGTTTGACACCCCTCCGGCGACCTCATTATATTGGAATTTACAAGCCCAAGCCCGCATCTCCCAAATGCCAACGAACTACTTAGAGTTGTACTTCCCGCTGCTCCTGCAGGTAGTCATCGCCTCCGTCGTTGCGGCGGGCATGATCGGCGGTTCGTTTATTCTCGGCAAGCGGGTCAAGAACAAGATCAAGGACACGCCCTACGAGTGCGGCATTACCCCCACCGGCAGCGCGCGCGAGCGCTTCAGCGTCAAGTTCTACCTGGTGGCGATGCTGTTCATCCTGTTCGACATCGAAGCCATCTTCCTGTACCCCTGGGCGGTGGTCTACCGCGAACTGAAGTTGTTCGCGTTCGTCGAAATGCTGCTGTTCATTGTTCTGGTGCTGGGCGGCTTCTTCTACATCTGGAAAATGGGCGCGCTGGACTGGTCCCAGGATGGGCCGGAACCGGAGTCCGAGGGCGGGCAGTCTTCGGACGAAGATGCGCTCGAATTGACAGCCGGCAAGTAGCTGGGCGCCGGCGTAGGAACATACGGTACATGCTCTCCGAACAATTGAGAGACTCGGCCGTCGCGGCCGCGGTCGAGGAATGGAATCCGTCCGCGATTGTCGACGGCAAGCGCGAACACGGCGAGACCACGCTCTACATTTCGCCGGACTTGCTCCAGTCGGCGTGCCGCTTTCTGAAGGAGTCCGAACAGTTCGTGCGGCTCTCGACGGTCACCGCAGTGGACTGGTACCCGGCGGAGCCGCGCTTCGAGGTGGTCTACCACCTCCACTCGCTCGACCGGAACGAGCGCCTGCGCCTGAAGGTCCGCGTGTCCGGCGAAAAGCCCGAAGTCGACTCCGTCACCGGCGTCTGGCGCGGCGCCAACTGGTACGAACGCGAAGTCTTCGACTTGTTCGGGATCACGTTCCCGGGACACCCCGATCTCACCCGCATCCTGATGCCCGATTACTGGGAGGGCCACCCGCTGCGGAAGGACTTCCCCGTTCACGGCCACAAGTACTCGTATCAGAACGAATAGAGGAGCCGGCATGAGCGACGTCATCGTTCCCAATCCGCCCGAAGTCGCGGCCGACGGCCAGACGGACGGGCAACCCTCCGCCGGCACGACGCGGCGCATGACCCTCAACATGGGTCCTCAGCATCCTTCCACGCACGGTGTCCTGCGTGTGGTGCTGGAACTGGACGGCGAGACGATCACCAAAGCTGTGCCCGACATCGGCTTTCTGCATACGGGCATCGAAAAGCAGTTCGAAGCGCGCACCTGGCAGCAGGGCGTTACGCTCACCGACCGCGTCGATTACCTCGCGAACCTCTCGAACAACCTCTGCTACGCGCTCGCTGTCGAGAAGCTGTTGCAGTTGGAGATCCCGCCCAAGGCGCAGTGGATCCGGGTGCTTCTGGCCGAACTGACGCGCATCAACAGCCACCTGGTGTGGTTGGGGACGCACGCGCTCGACATCGGCGCGATGACCGTCTTCTTCTATTGCTTCCGGGAGCGCGAAGACATCCTGCGGATCTTTGAGATGTTCTCCGGCCAGCGGCTGATGACCAGCTACATACGGCCCGGCGGACTGGCACTGGAACCGCCGCGCGGCTGGGACAAAGCCGTGCGCAAGTTCATCGACGCGTTTCCCGAGAAGGTCGACGAGTACGAGAACCTGCTCAACAAGAACCCGATTTTCCTGGAGCGCACGAAGAAGGTCGGCTTCGTTCCTCTCGACGTGCTGCTCGATTGGGGCGTCACGGGCCCGATGATTCGCGGCGCGGGAGTCCCCTGGGACATTCGCAAGAGCGAGCCGTATTCGAGCTACGAGAAGTTCCAGTTCGAGGTGCCCACCCGGACCGCCAACGACGTGTACGCGCGGTTCCAGGTGCGCATGGAGGAGTTGCGCCAGAGCGCGCGCATCGTCGTGCAGGCCCTGGAAGGGATGCCCGAGGGCGACTGGCAGGCCAGCGCCTCCCATGTGGTCTTGCCCGAGCGGGAGAAGATGAAGACCCAGATGGAGGCCCTCATCTACCACTTCAAGATCGTCACCGAAGGCTACACCGTGCCCGCGGGCGAAGCCTACGCGTGCGTCGAATCGCCGCGCGGCGAAATTGGCTATTACGCCGTGAGCGATGGAACCAGCAAGCCTTACCGGCTGCACATGCGGACGCCGAGCTTCGGAAATCTCCAGGCGCTCGCCACCATGATCGAAGGCAAGCTGATCGCCGACACCATCGCGTCCATGGGCTCGATGGATTTCGTGCTCGGCGACGTGGACCGCTAGACCGCCATGACATTCTCACCCGAACTCGACAAGAAGCTGAACGACCTGCTGACCCGTTACCCTGAGGGCCGGCAGCGCGGGGCGCTCATCCCGATGCTCATGTTCGCGCAGGACGAAGTGGGGGCCATTACCAGGGAACTCATCGATGAAGTGGCGCGCCGCTGCGGTGTGACGCCGCTCCAGGTGGATGAGGTGGTGGGCTACTACTCGATGCTGCACAAAAAGCCGCTCGGGAAGTATCACGTGCAGGTATGCACCAACATCTCCTGCCTTCTGGTGGGCGGCGAGGAGTTGTATGAACACGCCTGCAAGAAGCTGGGCATCGGCCACAAACAGGTGACCGCCGACGGGCAGTTCTCGCTCGAGGAAGTGGAGTGCATGGGCGCGTGTTCCTGGGCGCCCGCCATCCAGATCGGCTACGACTTCCACCACCATGTCACGCCGGAGCAGTTCGACCGGTTGATCGACGCGCTCAGGAAGGTTCAATAAGAAGCCATGCTTTACAACGAACCCAGTCCGCTGGAAGTGCGGGTGCTGACTCGCCGGTTTGAGTTGCCCCACTCGGCTTCGCTCGACACCTACCTTGCTACGGAAGGCTACCAGGCGCTGAGCAAGGCGCTCGAGATGACGCAGGAGCAGATCATCGACGAGGTGAAAGCCTCCGGCCTGCGCGGGCGTGGCGGCGCCGGTTTCCCGACCGGAATGAAGTGGGGCTTCGTGCCCCGCCACTCTCCCAAGCCCAAGTACATCGTCGTCAACGCCGACGAAAGCGAACCCGGCACCTGCAAGGATCGCCTGCTGATTGAGAACGACCCGCACCAGTTGATCGAAGGCGTGCTGATTGCCGCACGCGCGGTGGGCGCCACGAAAGGCTGGATCTACATCCGGGGTGAGTACCGCTACCTGATCGACATCATGGACAAGGCGTTGGGCGAGGCCTACGCGCGCGGTTACCTGGGCAAGAACATCCTGGGCCGCGGCTTCGATTTCGATCTCTACACGCACACCGGAGCGGGCGCCTATGAGTGCGGCGAGGAGTCGGCGCTGCTCGAATCTCTGGAAGGCAAGCGGGGCGTCCCCCGCATCCGCCCCCCGTTTCCGGCGGTCTCAGGGGCGTTTCAGTGCCCCACGATTCTGAACAACGTCGAGACCTTCTGCGCCGTTCCGCCCATTCTTCTGAACGGCGGCGCGGCCTTCGCGGCCCACGGCACGCCGAAGAACGGCGGTACGCGCCTCTACTGTCTGAGCGGCCACGTCAATAAACCGGGCGTCTACGAACTGCCCATGGGCTTCAATCTGCTTCGCATGATCAACGAAGTCGGAGGAGGCGTGCGCGGCGGCAAGAAGCTGAAGGCCGTGATTCCGGGCGGCTCGTCGTGCCCGGTGCTGAAGGCCGACGAGTGCGACCTGCCCATGGACTTCGATTCGCTCATGAAGGCCAAGAGCATGCTCGGCTCGGGCGGCGTAGTGGTGATGGACGAGACCACGGACATGGTCAAGGCCGCGCTGCGCATCATGAAGTTTTACGCGCACGAAAGCTGCGGCTGGTGCATTCCGTGCCGCGAGGGCACCACGTGGCTCAAGAAGCTGCTCGCCCGGCTGGACGAAGGGCGCGGCACCAAGGGGGACATCGACCTGGTGGGCGACCTGTCGAAGAGCATGCTCGGCCGGACCTTCTGCCCGCTGGGCGACGCGGCCGCGATGCCGACGATTTCCATTGTCGAGAAGTTCCGGGACGAATTCGAAGCGAAGGTGGCGCAGTACGCGGCGGCGGCCGGCGGTTCGGAGCCGCGGCTCGTGTCGCTGGCGCGCTAAAGGGGATCAAGGATTATGGCCGATCTTGTGACACTCACGGTCGACGGTAAGCAGATCCAGGCGCCCGCGGGTACGCTCCTGATTGATGCGGCAAAGCGCGCGGGCATTGAGATCCCGGCGTTCTGCTACTACGAAGGCTACTCTTTGCAGGCCGCCTGCCGCATGTGCCTGGTGGAAGTGGAGAAGGCGCCCAAGTTGCTCGCCGGCTGCACGCTGCCGGTGGCCGAAGGCATGGTGGTGCATACGGAATCGCCCGCCGTGGTGCAGGCGCGCAAGTCCACACTCGAGTTCCTGCTCACCAATCACCCGCTCGACTGTCCGGTGTGCGACAAAGGCGGCGAGTGCGAACTGCAGGACATGGTGTTCCGTTACGGTGCGGGAGAGAGCCGCTTTACCGAAGTGAAGCACCACGTCGACGAAAAGCAGTGGTCGCCCCACGTGTACTTCGATGCGCCCCGCTGCATTCTGTGCTACCGCTGCGTGCGCGTCTGTTCGGAAGGCATGGGCGTGGGCGCGCTCGGTGTGGTCAATCGCGGCGTGATCTCCGAGATTGCCCCCAGCCACGGCGATCACCTGGAGTGCGACGAGTGCGGCATGTGTGTGGACATCTGTCCGGTTGGCGCCCTGACCAGCGGCGCCTATCGCTACAAGACGCGTCCCTGGGAGATGAACCACACCGGGACGATCTGCACCCATTGTTCGAACGGCTGCAAGACGACGCTCGGCATCCGCAACGGCGAAATCGTCCGCGCCAATAATCGCGACCGCTCCGGCATCAACGGCGAATTTCTGTGCGTCAAGGGCCGGTTCGGCTTCGATTTCAACGGCAGTCCGGAGCGTCTGACCAGCCCGATGATGCGCGTGAACGGCCAACTGGAACCGGTTTCCTGGTCGCAGGCGCTCTCCGCGGTGGCGAAGAAGTTCGGCGAAGTGAAGCAGCGCGGCGGGACGTTCGGCGTCATCGGGTCCAACCACACGACGAACGAAGAGAACTACTATCTGCAGAAATTCGTGCGCCAGGGATTGGGGTCGAACAACATCGACCACTTCCGCACCGGCGACGTGGCGGCCCTGGTGGAGGCGCTCAGCGGATCGAGCGGCACCCTCGCCCGCTTTGACGATTTCTACTCCACGAAGGCGGCGCTGGTGATCGGCGTGGACCTCGCTCAGCAGCAGCCGCTACTCGCTTTCAAGCTGCGCGAAAACTGGCGCCACAACGGCCTGAAGCTCTTCGCCGTCACTCCCGGCCCGGTGCGCGAGGACCGCTACGCCGCGAAATCGGCGCGTGCCGAGGCCGGCAGCGAACTCGCCGTGCTCGAAACGTGGCGCGACGCGCTCACCGCGGCCGGCGAGTTGCTCGTCGTTTACGGCGCAACGGTCAAGGGCGCCGGTGTGCGCGACCTGGTGGCGTTCGGCGCCTCGCTCGGCATTCCCGTGAAGTACGTGCCGTTGGTCGATTACTCGAATTCACGCGGCGCGGTGGACATGGGTCTCTTGCCGGAACTGTTGCCGGGCTTCCAGCCTTCCGAGCAACCCGGCCTGACGGCTCCGGAGATGCTCGCCTCGCCTTCGTTGGACGCTCTGTGGATCATCGGCTCGAATCCCTTCGAGCGGACGCACCCCGCTTCGCAGCACGCCTTCATCGTCGTCCAGGACTTGTTCCTCACCGAAACGGCGCAGCGCGCGGACGTGGTTCTGCCGGCCGCCTCGGCCTATGAGAAGAACGGCACAGTGACCAACGTCACGGGTGAAGTGCAGAGGCTGAAGGCGGCCGCGAAAACCATGGGCGCCAAGCCCGACCTGGAGATCATCGGCCTCATCTCGAAAGAGATGGGCGTCAGGACAGGCATTTGGACCTCCGATGCGGTCTTCGAGGAAATCCGGAAGACGGTGCACGGGTATAATGTCCCCTTGCCCATCGTCGCCACGGGCGGGGCGGCGCAAACCGCGCCTGTGAATGGCCGCGTGAAGGTGGAGCAGCGCCCCGGCCTGATCCGCTCCGCGGGCGACACGCTGTACACGTCTGGTTCGCTGGGGCGCTATTCGAAGGCGCTCACTTCGGTGGTGGAGTACCCCGGGCAGTTGTATCATCCGGCCCGCGGGGTGCCGGTGGCCGAAGAGGCGGAGGCCAACAGGTAGGACATGGAATTCTACATCATCACGGGCATCAAGGCGGCGCTCATCGCCTTCGTTCTCCTCACAGCCGCGGCCTACATGGTCTGGCTGGAGCGCAAGGTGCTGGCTCACATTCAACTCCGGGTGGGCCCCACGCGCGTCGGCCCGCACGGCTTGCTGCAGCCGCTCGCCGATGCCATCAAGCTGCTCACCAAAGAGGACCTCAATCCGCCGCAGGCAAACACATTCTTTTATCTTCTGGCGCCGTTCCTCGCCGTGATGCTCTCCCTGGTATCGATCGCGGTGATCCCCTTCGGCCCCGAAGTCGACATTTTCGGATTCAAGACCTATCTGCAACTGACTGACCTGAGCATCGGCGTGCTGGTGGTGCTCGCCGTTTCCTCGCTCAGCGTGTACGGAGTATCCCTCGCCGGCTGGGCTTCGAACAGCAAGTACGCCCTGCTCGGCGGCCTACGCAGCTCCGCGCAGATGATCAGCTATGAACTGCCGCTCGCCATGGCGGTGGTGGCCCCGCTGCTCATCCACAATTCGCTCAGCTTCCGGGAGATCGTGAACGCCCAATCGGGCTACTACTTCGGTGTGCTGCCGCAGTGGAGCATCTTCGCTTCGCCGTTCCCCCAGATCTTCAGCTTCATCTTGTTTCTCATCGCCGCCTTCGCCGAAACCAACCGCGTGCCCTTCGATCTGCCCGAAGCGGAAAACGAACTGGTGGCCGGCTTCCACACCGAGTACAGCAGCATGAAGTTCGCGGCCTTCTTCACCGCGGAATACATCAATATCCTCACCATCTGCTGCGTGGCGACGCTGCTGTTCCTGGGCGGTTGGACGCCGCTGTGGTCCGCGGACTACGGCTCGGACCTCGTGCCCGTGCTGCTGCACCTGGCGGCGGCGGGCATCCTCTTCTTCCACGGCTCGCAGCCCGCCCGGCCCACGGACCGCTACACGTTCCCCGCCGCCGGTGTGGTCTTCGCCGCGCTCGGCCTCACCTTCCTGATACCGCCGCTCAAGCCGGTTCTGATCCCCATCTTCTGGTTCGTGGGCAAGACGGTGTTCCTGGCCTTCCTCTTCATCTGGGTGCGCGGCACGCTGCCCCGCTTCCGATACGACCAGCTCATGCGCTTTGCCTGGACGTTTATGTTCCCGGCCGCGGTGCTGAACCTTCTGGTCACCAGTCTCCTGGTGGCGGTCACCTCCAAGTAAGCCATGGACGTCATTCTCTTTCTCGCATTCGCCACGGTCGCCGTTGTCGCCGCGATCAACCTCGTCGTTCAGACGCACCCCATTTCGAGCGCCCTGTCGCTGATCGGAGTCATGGGCTCGCTGGCCGTCCTCTATTTGTTGCTCGGCGGCGAGTTCCTGGCCGCCGTCCAACTGATCGTCTACGCGGGCGCGATCATGGTGCTGTTCGTGTTCGTGATCATGCTGCTCAACGCAGGTGCGGAGCAGCGGCGCGGCAAGTCGATCATCGCCACACTGCTTGGCGTGCCGCTGCTCGCCGGGTTCCTGGCGCTGGTCGCCTACCTCATCCAGCGCGCGCTGCCCGCCACCGCGCCGGTCACGTTCGGCGCTTTCACCAAGGGCACGCCTCGCGACATCGGCCAGTTGCTGTTCACTCAGTACCTGCTTCCCTTCGAAGTGACCTCGGTGCTGATCCTCATCGCCATCCTGGGCGCCGTCGTGCTGGCGCGGAAGGAGATCTGAAACGATGCCCCAGCTTCCGCAGATGATGACTTCGGTTCCGCTTTCCTGGTACCTCATCCTGAGCGCGATCCTGTTCGCGCTCGGAGTCGCGGGCTTCCTGCTCCGGCGGAACATCATCACCGTGTTCATGTCCATCGAACTGATGCTCAACGCGGTGAACCTGAGTTTCATCGCTTTCTCCTACAAGTGGGGACAGCCCGACGGGCACATCTTCTCTTTCTTCGTGATGGTCGTTGCCGCGGCGGAGGCCGCCGTCGGGCTTGCGATCATCCTCACCGTTTTCAAGAACCGCTCGACGTTGCAGATCGACGACGTGAGCACGCTGAAATATTGACGCGATGAATCTCTGGCTGATTCCCACCATTCCGCTGATCGGCGCGTTGGCGAACCTGACGCTCGGCCGGCGCCTGCCGAAAGCCGCGATCAACGCCATCGCCATCGGCTCCGTGCTCTTCTCCTTTCTTTGGGTGTTAAACGTACTCAACGGCCTCGGCTCGCTGGAAACGCCGCACGTGGAACGTTACTTCACCTGGATCCAGAGCGGCTCCCTGAACATCGGCTTCGACCTGATGGTCGACCGCCTTACCGCGGTCATGCTGCTGGTGGTCACCGGCGTCGGCCTGCTCATCCACATCTACGCCACCGGCTACATGGCGCATGAGGGCGGCTACTATCGCTTCTTCGCTTACCTCAATCTGTTCATGTTCTTCATGCTGATTCTGGTCCTGGCCGCGAACTACCTGGTGTTGTTCGTCGGTTGGGAAGGCGTGGGCTTGTGCAGCTACCTTCTGATCGGCTTCTACTTCCTGAAGAAGAGCGCCGGCGACGCGGGCAAGAAGGCGTTCATCGTCAACCGCGTCGGCGACTTCGGCTTCATCCTCGGCATCTTCCTCATCTTTGGCGCGTTCGGGACCCTCGACTTCGCGGGTGTATTCGCGAAGGCCTCCGGCATGCCCGCCGAAGCGAGCATCGGTGTGCTCACCTTGATCTGCCTGCTGCTGCTGGTCGGCGCAACGGGCAAGTCCGCGCAGGTTCCCCTGTACGTCTGGCTCCCCGATGCGATGGAGGGTCCGACGCCGGTCTCCGCCCTCATCCACGCCGCCACCATGGTCACGGCGGGCGTCTATATGGTTGCCCGCTCTTCGGCGATCTACTCCAAAGCGCCGCTCGCGATGGACGCCGTGGCGATCATCGGCCTGGTCACCGCGGTTCTCGCCGCCACCATCGGCATCACGCAGTTCGACATCAAGAAAGTCTACGCGTACTCGACTGTCTCGCAGCTCGGCTACATG
>DALYJJ010000071.1:0-31002 GCA_031969915.1 Bryobacteraceae bacterium
CTCCGACATCTGGAGCTTCGGCGTCGTCCTCTGGGAAATGCTCACCGGTCTCCGCATGTTCCAGGGCGAGACCATCTCCCACACCCTCGCCGACGTCCTCCGCGCCCCCATCGATCTCACCCAACTCCCCAAAGACACACCCCCCGCAATCCACACTCTCCTCCGACGCTGCCTCGACCGCGAGGTCAAAACCCGCCTTGGCTGGATTGGCGAAGCCCGCTTCGCCATCGCCTCCGCCAACGACGCTCCCGCCGTGCCCGCCCCCGCCCCGCCGCGCTCCAAGCCCTGGCTCATCGGAGCCCTGGCCGCCGCTCTCCTCGCCACCGCCTCCGCGGCCGCCTACCTCTCCACGCGTCCCGCTGCGCAGACGCCCTCCGTACGCTTCGCCATCCCCGTCCCGCCCAAGACCAGGCAAAGTAACGCCGACTTGATGGCGGTCTCCCCCGATGGCCGTTCCATCGTCTTCTCGTCCAATCCAGGCACCGCCATTGCGAGCAATCAGTTGTGGATCCGCCGCCTCGACAGCCTCGAAATCCGCCCGCTGTCCGGCACCGATGGCGGTCACTTCCCTTTCTGGTCTCCCGACAGCCGCTTCATCGGCTTCTGGACAGGCACCGGCACCAGAAAGATCGCACTCGACGGCTCCCCCGCCGTTGCGCTCACGCGAATGCCTTCGGCCGGCGGAACCTGGAACCGTCAGGGTATCCTCCTCCTCGGCAACTTTACCGGCTCTGTCCAGCAGGTTCCCGAGGGCGGAGGCGAGGAGAAGCCGGCACTGAAGTTAGATGCTTCGCAAGACGAACGAAGCCAGGTCTTCCCTCAGTTCCTGCCCGACGGCAAGCACTTCATCTATCTCTCTCGCGGCGGGCGACAGCCCGGCATCTACCTGGCCTCACTCGGCTCGAATGAGACCAGGCGCCTCATCGAAACGCCCTCCCACGCCGTCTATGCCCAAGGCCACCTCTTCTACGTCAACAACCTTCGCACCCTCGTTGCCCGTCCCTTCGACCCGGCCGCACTCACCTTCACCGGTGATCTCTTCCCTGTGGCAGAACGGCTCGGCGCCGCCCACCCCGGTGTCGCCGGTTCCCTCTTCTCTGTCTCCGAAAGCGGCGTTCTGGCTTACCGCGACGGCGGTGACATTACGTATAGCGTTACCGTCTTCAACCGCAAGGGCGAGAACCTCGGTGTCGTCGGCCCCCCCGGCGAATACGCCCAAATTACCCTCTCACCCGACGAGAAGCGCCTTGCCCTCGACCGTACAAACCAGGGAGCAAACGCCGACATCTGGTTCCTTGAGCTGGCTACGGGCGTCTTCTCGCGCATCACCTCCGACCCGGGTAACGACCGCGATCCCGTCTTCTCCCCCGACGGCCGGCAGATCGTCTTTACCAGCGACCGCCTGGGCGCACCCCATCTCTATCGCAAGACCCTGGGCGGTGGCGCGGAAGAACTCATCTACCGCGGACCTAACCGCGAGGCCTCCGAAGTATGGCTCAAAGACGGCTCCATCCTCTTCGGAAACCTGCGAGGCCGGAAGTACTTCCTCCTTCGGCCCGGTGAACCCGCCGAACCAAAGCTCATCTTCCAAAACGAAGCCACCGTCGATGAGCCCACCATCTCCCCGGACGGCAAATGGGTCGCATACGGCTCAATGGAATCCGGCCGCTGGGAGGCCTACGTCGCCCGCTTCCCCGAGTGGGACGAACGCCGGCAGATCTCTACCGACGGCGGCACCACCCCCCATTGGCGGAAGGATGGCCGCGAGATCGTCTACCACTCCTCAAGTAGTACGCTCATGTCCGTCCCCGTCAAGCCCGGCCCAGGCACCCTCGAAACCGGCTCTCCCACGCCCCTCTTCTCCACCAACAGCGGCGGCAACGGTTTCGTGGAATTGTGGACCATGACCGGCGACGCCTCCAGGTTCTACGTTCTCACGCCAATCCAGAGCCAGTCCGAGTTCCCCACCACCGTCGTCACCAACTGGCTGGCGGGAGTTCGGAAGTGAGCTTCCATACCCTCGAAAGCCGCTCACCTCCCGCAAGGCCGGCGTCTAGAAGTGACGCCCCACCGGCGACCTCTCTCCACCACAGTCACGGCTGGCCGCGTTGCCGACTCCTCTCCATGCGCGAAATAGTCTCATGGCCGCCATGCGAACAGCGGCCCCGTCCCTACCGGGAGTCTAGTTTAGTAACTCGCTACCTGCTTGTCCGGTGGGGCTTCGGGTCGAGAATCACCAGCGCCGGCCGACCAGGCGTCTCCGACACCACCTTCATGCGAAGGAGCGCCTGAAATTCGCCCTGCTTCCAATCAGAGGAGGCTTCCCGCAAAGCGTGGGATAAGTGTTCTTCGCTGGTGACAAACTCACCGGCGGCCTGCGTACCGAAATGGAGCAGACCGGCGACAATCACCAGGAACTGGCCGCTGGCGCGGTCGCGAATTCGAGTGACTACGGCGTAATCCTCCACGGCGTGCCCGTTGGCGTCCCGCGTGGTCCGGTATTGCTTGCCGGTCGAGTGGTCTTGAATGTAGGTGTAGTCTTCAAACGTGAAGCGCAAGTCCCGCATCGCCTGTAGGGACCAGCGATTGTTAAAGGCGCCAATCAGGACGGCCGGGCTCTTTCGCAATTCTCCAAAGCTGATCTCCTGCCCGGTACGCACTTGCGACGCTTTACCCAACTCACTCAGCACCCCGCCGATGTTCACGGCCGCCACTACGTCTCCCAAATGTACATACGAATCCACCCAATAGCTGAACGGGCCTTGAAAACGGTCCCCCGGTTCAATGGGGATGGAGTATCGGCCGCGCGGAGGATTGCCTGGCAGCCGCGAGGAGAGTGCTTCGCGCGTGGCCGGATCGGGCCAATAGAGATTGCTGCCAAAGGGACAGAGGAGCACCGGACTCCGAGCCTCGAGCGCCGGCCCCCAGAACTCTTTCAGATAAGGAGTCCGCGCGGCCGGCCGTAATAACGAAAAACCGGCAACGAGAACGCCCACCAGCACCACCGCAAGGGCCGCTCTGCTCCACAGCGGCGCTTGGCGGCGCTCCCGCAGCACGTCCACATAGACAGAAAGCTCCGCCGGCTCTGGGAAGACGAAGCGGGGGACGTAGGTCCCGGTAGGCAAGTCGATCCGGACGCTTCCCTCCACCGCCGCGTTTTCCTGATAGTACTGCGCCAGCCGCTTCCGGACCTCGTTGGCCTTCACGCGGACAATCGCGTCTTCCCCCGGGTCGTAGGTGGCCGCGCGCCCGAAGACCTCGGTCGCAATCGTCCGCTCCTTGAGGTGCTCCTGCTGCCCGTTGAGCGCGTGAGTCACAACGAACCGCAGAAACGCACTGCACCGTTGGCTGCTGCGGAACGATCGGCTGGCCAGGATTCGCTCGAGCGCAGTCTCCACATGCATGCGCTCCCTGCCTGCGCCCTGGGGCGAGTGGTCTAAACTGGCCACCCCGGATTCATGCAATTGAGGCATAAGGGCTCTGACCCCCGTATCCCATCCCGTCGAGATTGTAGATGTAACGCGTTACGAACCTGATCCAACGGTGATGATTAACACTTCTTAATCTAGCATGAACACACTAGTTAAGCGATGGGCCCTCACTCGAAACAGTTTGAAACCTTAACGCCTCCTTACATATTCATGCACGCTTGCTGACAGATTCGCCCGCCTCACGGTCGGCTAACCATCAGAAGGGGTTGTTCCATGCAGAAGCTCTGTGCGCTTTGCCTTCTCCTGCTCGCCGCCACGAGCACGTTTGCCCAGATACGGTCAGCCGTTGTGATCGGCGCCGTCACGGACCCGTCCGGCGCGGCCGTGCCGAACGCGGTCATCAAGTTGACCAATGAAGAGACCAACGTGGTTTCGGAAACCAAGACCAACGAGGCCGGCCTCTTCACGGTCCCCTACCTCCCCGCCGGCCGCTACTCGCTGGACGTCGCGGCCAGCGGCTTCAACTCCTACCGCCAGACCGGAATCGTCGTCAGCACCGCCCAGACTGCGCGGTCTGACGTTTCCCTGAAGGTGGGCGCGGTGGAGACGCGCGTCGACGTCGCCGCGAGCGCTCTCCAGTTGCAGACGGAATCGACATCGCTTGGCGGCAGCATCTCAGAGAACCTAATCAAGAACGTCCCCAACATGACGCAGAACCCGCTCTTCTACGCGACCCTGCAGGCGGGCATTGTGGGCCGTCCGCAGATGATGGAGACGCAAAGAGCTGACTCCTTTGGCATCGGCCAATCGTCGCGGCAGCGCTTCTCGGCAGTGAACGTAAATGGCGCCAACGCTTTCACCAACGACATTCAGTTGGACGGGGTCAGCACCCAGGGCTCGGCATGGAACGAGATGACCGTCCTGCCGAACTCGGAGGGCATCCAGGAAGTACGCGTTACCACCAACAACTTTTCCGCCGAATACGGCCGCGGTCAAGGCATCATCTCCTTCACCACCAAGAGCGGCACCAACGAGTACCATGGCTCGGGCTTCTGGCGCGTCCGCAATGAGGCGCTGAATGCCAACACCTTCTCCAACAACGCTCTCGGCATCCCGCGCGCACCGTTCAAGCCGCATAACTATGGCGGCACTTTCGGCGGCCCGATCAAGAAGAACTCTCTTTTCTTCTTCGTGAGTTGGGAAGGCCTGCGCCACCGTGACGCCGCCGATTGGCTCCTCACCGTCCCGACCGAGCGCGAGCGCCGCGGGGACTTCAGCCAGACGTTCATCCGCGACCAGAACGGTAATCCAGTCCGCGTGGGCGTGTTCGACCCCTTCAACGCCACGCAGCAGGGCCCCGACCTGTGGCGCCGGCAGCCGATCCCCAACTCGGTCATTCCGAACCCGGACCGCGGCGCCCTCCACCTCTTCAGCTTCTACCCGAATCCGAATCGCCCCGCCGTGGATCCCGTCACTGGAGCCCAGAATTTCTTCCAGCGCAACATTCGCCCCTTCGAGCGCAATAACATCAACTCACGGGTCGACTGGCGTGCCGGCAAGCACTCCATCTACGGTACCGCCGGCACGCAGCGCGGCAGCATCAATGCCGGCCGTCCCTTCGGCGCCGACAACCCCTTCTATCAGCCCCCTTCGAACGGCTGGACGGCCCAGTTGAACGACGACAACAATCCGTACGCCGCGATCGGTGACACGGTGGTCCTGAGCCCCACCCTGCTGCTGGACGTTCGCTACGGCATCAATCGCATCGCCTCCAACAGCATCTCCCCCACACCCCAACCCTTTGACTACGGCCCGCTGGGCATCCCCAGCGCTTACTTGCCCGTGATGCCCCTACCCGGCTCCGCGCCCGATTTCGGGCCTGGCGGCAATCTGAGCGACCTCGGCAATCAGTCGTATCAGAGCAAGCGAGAGCGCCAGACCAACCACCATATCGCCGGCAGCATGACCAAGAACCTGAACCGGTGGACTTTCAAGTTCGGCTCCGAGTATCGCGTCATGCTCTCCAACTACACGGACTTCCAGGAAGCCGCCTTCCGCATCAACGCGCCAGGCTGGGGCGGCCCGGGCAGCTACTCCTCGGAATTCGTCACCGCTAACGGCAGCGGGAGCCCTCTCAACGCGAACCCCGGCCAGTTCGGCTACGACCCCGCAAACCTGTTCATGGGCGGCGGCTCGATCAATATCGCCCCCGGTTTTCCCGTGCGCCCCGCCTTCGCCCAGAAATACTTCGCGCTGTACTCTCAGAACGACTGGCGCGCCACCAACCGCTTGACCATCAATCTCGGTGTGCGCTGGGACCTCCAGCCCGGCCCGACCGACCGCTTCAACCGGACCAGTTCCATTGACCTCAACGCCGCCAACCCCTTCGGCGGGCAGGGCCGCATCGTCTTCAACGGACGTGACCCCGGCCTGAGCCGCAATCAGTGGGACACCCAGTGGGCCAACTTCGCTCCGCGGGTCGGCGCCGCCTTCAAGCTGAATGACAAGACCGTCCTGCGCGGTGGCTTCGGCACCACCTTCCTGCCCACCAACACCGGCTACTACAACGGCCCGTTCACCTATGGCATGGGCACCTTCTCTGACTTCCTCAATCCCCTGCCTTACGGCCAGACCCCGGCAGGCGTGCCCGTGGGCCGTTGGAACAGCCTCGCGGCCAGTCCCATCGTCCAGGGCATCGGCTACGATCCGACCAATCCGCGGGTGTATGGCATCGGCGGCTACCTCTTCGACCGCCGCGACTACCGCAACGGCGTCTCCCACATGTGGAACTTCACCGTGGAGAGGAATGTCAGCCGCAGCATGATCCTGACGGTCGCCTATGCGGGGAACATCGGCCGCGACCTGCAGGTCAGCCGCCAGCCGCTCAACACGCTCCAGCGGCTTGACGACAATGTCGTGGCGCAGTGGCGCCAGCAGACCATCGCGTCCAACGGGACGTTGAACCCCGCCTTCCAGCAGGTAGCGAATCCGTTCCAGCCGGCCGGCGGCCCGCCGCGGCCCTTCAACGGCTTCCTGGGCCAGGCGACTGTCGAACGCTGGCGCACCCTGGCTCCCTGGCCCCTGCTGGGCGATATGACCATGCAGCGCACCTACGGCTTCTCCAACTTCAATTCGCTGCAGATCTCGCTGCGCCGGTCGATGGCCAACGGGCTCATGTTCGACGCGCACTACACCTGGTCCAAAGCCCTCGACTTCTCCACCAACGAGCTTCAGTTGAACGGCTTCAACAACGACCAGGGCGGCAACCTGAATTTCGAAATCGTCGACGTGCGGAACCTCAACAACAACATCCGTTACTCGCCCAACGATACGCCGCACCGTTTCGTCTTCAACTACCTCTACGAACTGCCGTTCGGCAAGGGAAAGAGCCTGGACGCGAACAACCGCTTCGTCAACGCCGTCATCGGCGGCTGGCGCCTGGGCGGTATCGTGATCGCGCAGGCCGGCTTCCCCATCGCGATCGGGGCCGACGCCGGCCTCAACCGGCGGCCGGACCGCGTGGCCGGTGTCCCGATCGAAGTACCGGGGGAACTGCAGCGCTGGTATGACGGCCGCACCACGGTCACCCTGCCCGGCGGCCGCCAGATCACGCCCTGCGCCAACTGCTTCCTCAAGTACAACATGGAAGCCTTCCAGGGGCGCACTGTGACCACGCCCAACGGCACCGTCATCCCCGACCCCTTCTTCTGGGGGAGTTCCGCCATGAGCTTCGGGGATATTCGCTCGCCCATGCTGTTCAACATGGACGCCACCCTCACGCGCCGCTTCAACGTGACGGAGCGGGTGGGCATGGAGTTGATGGCCAACGTCACCAACGTCCTCAACCGCGCCAACTTCCGCGGCGGCTTCCAAGGCTGGCTGGGCGGCATCAACCTGGTCAACAATCCTGCCCAGGGCCTGCGCCCGGGCATGTTCGGCAATTCCAACTGGGGCTCCATGGGCATGGCAACGTTTGACCCGCGGCAGGTCCAGTTGCAGTTGCGAGTCTTCTTCTAAACGCCCGGACTCGCAAGGGGTGTTTATAGCGGCCCAGTGTTAGCATGAGCCTCATGGTGCGCTGGGTCGCTTTTCTTCTGGCATCCCTCCTCTGCGCGCAGACCCCTGCGCAGCGCCGGGCCCCGATGGAAAAGCAAGCCGAAGAGGCCATTGCGAAAGGCGAGCCGAATCGCGCCGTGGCCCTCTGGCAGGATGCTCTTCGCGTGGACCCGCAATGGCGCGCCGGCTGGTGGCGCCTCGGCACCACTCTCTACCAGGCCGAACAACCCGCCGCTGCCCGCGTCGCACTGGAGAAACTCATCGCCCTTGACCCCAACGCCGGCGCCCCCTGGGTGGTCCTCGGCCTCTGCGAGTTCGAGATGCGCGACTACCATCTCGCCTCCGAACATCTGCAGCGCGGCTTGTCGTTAGGCATTCCGCCCGAACTCGACCTGCTCGACGTCGCCCGTTACCACCAGGCGCTCGCGCTCCTGGTTTCGGAACGCTTCGAACACGCTCAAATCCTCCTCAACGCCTTCGCGCAGAAGCCGGATGAATACCAGGAAGTGGTCCTCGCCAGCGGACTCGCCGCGCTCCAGTTGCCGCTGCTCCCGGCGGTTGTCCAGCGTATGATGGACCCCGCACAGCTCACGCTGCTCCGAGACATCGGCTCGGCGCAACAACTGGTCAGCCGCCGGCAGGGGCCGGAAGCGCGGAAGATCTACGAGCAGGCCCTCACGCAGTACCCCGGTGTGCCCTACCTGCACCTCTCATACGCATCGCTGCTGGTGAAGCTCGGCGATAGCGCCGCCGCCGAAGCTGCCTATCGCAAAGAGCTCGAGGTTTCTCCCAAGAGCATTCTGCCGCGCCTGGGCCTGGGCTTCCTCGCCATGCAGAGCGGCGAAGTGGAGCCCGCCATTCCACTTGCACGCGAGGCCGTGGAACTGGAGCCCAAGAGCTTCCTCACGCATTACCTACTGGGCGCCATGCTGCTACGCACCGGGAAGCTGGACGAAGCGCTCCAGGCTCTCGAAACGGCTCGCCTGATCGAACCGAATTCCAGCCGTGTGCGCTACACCCTGTCGCAGGTCTACCAGCGCTTGAAGCGCAAGACCGACGCCGACCGCGAACGCGCCGCATTCCAGAAGCTGAAGCCGCTCGAGGATAGCTTCCGCGAGTTCGGCAAGCTCCCCGCCTCCCTCTTCCTGCAAGAGCGGGAGGACGCGAAGTGATCCTCGCACTTTGGCTGCTGCTCTCCGGCGCACCCCAGCCCGAAGCCCTTCGCGCCGCGGCGGAGCGCGGCGAAGCGGCGGCCCAGACCCGGCTCGCCGTGCGCTACCTGACGGGTGACGGCGAGACGCTCGATGTCCCGCGCGCCCTGGAATGGCTCAATAAAGCGGCCAGCCAGAACGACGTGCAGGCCCAGTTCTTATTGGGCGCGCTGTATGCGGAGGGCAAGTCCGTTCCGCGCGACGACGCCAAGGCCATCACCTGGTTCACTCGCGCCGCCCACCTCGGCGACACCGGCGCACAACTCAACCTCGGCATGCTCTACGCGCAGGGCCGTGGCGTACCGCGCGACTATCCACAGGCCCTTTCCTGGTATCGCAAGGCTGCCGCCGCCGGGGACCTGCGCGCCATCAACCTAGTGGCCTATCATCTCCGCCAGGGCTTGGGCGTCGACGCGAACCTTGCCGAAGCCGCGCGACTGTGGTCTGTCGCCGCCGCGCGCGGCGATGCCGCCTCGCAGTTCGCCCTCGCCGACTGCTACCGCAACGGCGCCGGCGTCGGCCGCGACCCAGCGGCCGCCGTGCCCTGGCTCGAGAGGGCCGCTGCCCAGCGCCACCCCCAGGCCCAACTGCTGCTCGCGGAGATGCTCGAACGGGGGGAGGGCGCCACAAGGGATCCCCAAAGGGCTCGCGCGGTGCTGGCGCAGGCGGTGGAGCAGGACTATGTTCCCGCCCTGCGGCGCATGGCCGAATGGGAGACGGACCCCGCCGCTGCCGCCGCCCTCTACCAGCGCGGAGCCGCGCGCGGCGATGCGACATCCGCGTACCGGCTCGCCGGCCTGTACCTGGAAGGCAACGGCGTCCCTAAGAACGAACGCGCCGCCCGCCGGTTGCTGGAGCAGGCCGCCAAGGCCGGCCTCGCCGAAGCGCAGTCTCGCCTGGCCTCACTGGAGAAGCCTTGAACCGCCGCCGTTTCCTTGCCGCCCTCGCCGCGGCGCCCCTCGCCCGCACGCAACCGCCGCTGCCGTTCCGCATCGTCGCCCCGGAACAGAGCGGTATCCGCTTCCGGCACGACAACCTGATGTCCGACGCCCGCCACTTGCCCGAGACCGTGGGCAGCGGCTGCGCCTTCTTCGACTTCGATCAGGACGGCTGGATGGACCTGCTGTTGCTCAACGGTGGCCCTTGCGATTTCTGGCAACCCTCCGCCTCCCGCCCCGCTCCGCGTCCGGCTCTCTACCGCAACAACCGCGACGGCACCTTCACCGACGTTACCGCCCAAAGCGGCCTTCGCACGCCCTTTTTCGGCATGGGCGCCGCCGTCGGCGACTACGACAACAACGGCCTCCCCGACCTCTTCGTTACCGGCTACGGCGGCAACGCCCTGTTCCGCAACAACGGCGATGGCACCTTCACGGACGTCACCGCCAAGGCCGGCCTGGCACGCGCGAACGACTGGTGCACCAGCGCCGTCTGGTTTGACTACAACGGTGACGGCTTCCTCGACCTCTTCGTCTGCCGCTTCGTTGAATACCGCGCTTCCGGCGGAGTCTTCTGCGGCGACAACCAGGCCGGCCGCCGCTACTACTGCATCCCTCGCGTTTTCAAAGGTCAGCCCAGCCTCCTTTACCGCAATAACGGCGACGGCACGTTTACTGAAGTCGGCCGCGAAGGCCCGATCGGCAAAATGCTCGGCAAAGGTCATGGCGTGGTTGCCAGCGACGTCAACGGCGACGGCTGGCTCGACCTGTTCGTCGGTAACGACACAGTGCCCAACTTCCTGTTCATGAACCGTTCCGGCAGGAGTTGGGACGAGGTCGGCTTCACCGCGGGCGTGGCCTATGGCGAGAACGGCCAAGCCCGCTCCGGCATGGGCGTCGACGCGGGCGACTACAACGGCGACGGCCGCATCGATCTCTTCGTGGCCAACGTCGACCGCGAACGCTTCTCCCTCTACCGCAACGAGGGAGACGAGGTCTTCGCCGACGAGGCCGGGCCTACGGGCATCGGCGCTGCCACCCGCCTGCTGAGCGGCTGGGGCCTCCGCTTCTTCGATTACGACAACGACGGCGAGGTCGACCTGATCCTGGCCAACGGCCACCCCGACGACATGGTCTCTCTCTACGCCGCCAACGTGAGGTACCGCGAGCCCATGCTTCTGTTCCGCGGCGACGGCCGCACGCTGCGCGACGTTACCGCCGCCGCCGGAGGACCCTTTCGCCTGGAACAGAACGCCCGCGGCCTCGCCGTCGGCGATTTCAACAACGACGGCGCGCTCGACGTCCTGGTCAACAACAACGGTGAACCCCCACTGCTTCTGGAGAACCTCGCCGGCAAACAGAATCGCTGGGTTGGCCTTCAGCTCGTAGGACGCACCGCCAACCGGGACGCCATCGGCGCCCGCCTCCGGTGGAGCGCCGGCGGCGTCGTCCGCTCCCGCCAGCGGAACGGCGGCGGGAGCTTCCTTTCCGCTCACGACCCGCGCGAGATCCTCGGCTGCGGCCAGGCCGCCCTCGAGTGGGTTGAGATCGCCTGGCCCGCGCCATCGAAGATGGTCCAGCGGCTGGAAAGCCTCGCCATGGGCCGCTATCACAAGGTGAGCGAAGCAGGCGCATAAGGGTCTTGCTGATTCGGACGCCTTGTCTGGTATTCTGCGATGCGTGTGGGCCGCGCATACGACATAGCAATCGGAAGGGACTGCATCAAATGACGGCACAACTGGCATTGTTGCACCTGGTTTGTTGCTCGCTCCTGTCAGCCAACACGTACTGTTCCCTTTTGGTCAACGTGGTTGACGGACGGAACAAAGAAGTCTCTGAAGCCCTCATCACAGTGCCGGATACTCATGGGCAAGTGTCCACTTACGAGTGCCGAAGAGGCGGCCTCCGCTTATGCGATCTCGGCATCGAGCCAGTAACGGTAGCGGCGGGCTCCTCCGAATGCAACCAGACTACGGTGAAGAATGTTCCTCTCGATTGGGGCGAGACGAGGATTGTGAAGATCATCTATGATCGGAGGCCTTGCCTGCTTGACTTGCCGCCTGTGGCTGCGTGTCGACTACTGCTTCGCTTCCGGGACGTGAGCGGGCGGTGGGTGAAGGGTGTTGCGGTCGATTCGACAGCAGCGGGCGGCCGGGTACAGACATCCGACGACTACGGCAGACTACTCCTTACGCCAGCAGCCGGCGCACGAATTCGCTCTCTTGCCAGGAGGACCGGATACACTCCGGAAGAAATCGATTTTTCGTGCGCGCCAGACGTAATGCGCGGTGAGCGCTTGGTCACCCTCAGCGCGGTTCCGTAAAGACTGGCGATGCGGGTTGGCCCTCGTTCGCCAAGTACAATCGGAGGCTGATGCGAAGTTCGAAGAGCACATGGCCAACTTGCAGATGACAGAACGCGTCGTAGCTCTGGGGATTTTTTCGGTTCTCCTGCCGCTAGCGGGCGCGTCGGAAGACTTCCTGCTGCATCTCCCGCGGCGGGGGTCATGCTGGGATACTCCCGGTGCTCCTAGCCTAAGAGCGTTCTTGACGGCCAGCCTCTGGAGATCGTCGACGTGCGACCGGCGCCCGACCGGTTGCCGCTTGTGGTCATTGCGGACGTCGCGGCATGTCACAACATCGACTCTCAGTGCATGAAGGAGGTAGCGCCGGAACTCGACAATCTCCGGGAGAGCGGAGCGCTTGTGATCTTGTTCGGCTCGCCATGGGGAACGGGAATCCAATACGTACGTTGACTTCGGAGGGCCGCGGGATGCAGTCGCTGTGGCAGGCATCGGAAGCGAAGCCGCGCGGTGGAGTGGGGCACGGATCGGTTTTGGTACGCCACCTGAGGTTATTCGTGCGGCTTCAATGTGGTTCGCGGGCGAATCGGCACCTGTGCAGATTCTATGGGTCGGTTCGCGTTTCCTGTGGTTCGACTGGCGACGCTATCTTATTCCTCCCGAAGATCTTCCGTTTCTAAGGGAGGACTTCGGCGAGTCGCTCCAGCCGCACGCAGGCGTCCTGAGCAGCCGGGGTGTCTCAATCACTCCCATCGTGGCAGGAAGGCGCACGGCGAAAGGATACAAGCGCGCTGACAAAGTGGCCGTTCAAAGCGCCGAACATTTGGCTCGTTACGCGGGCGGATCCGTGTACTTGCTTTCAGAGCCGCCAGGATCCGCGCTCCGTAGGGCAATCGAGTCACTTACGAAAGGGTACTTGGTGCGGCTCCGAATGAAGGCCGGAAGCGGCAAGACCCGGGCACGATTGCGGACGCTGGAGATCAAGGGCCGGGAGAACGATGATTGCTCATACAGACGTGCGTTCCTGCGCGACGACCAAGTGCCGGCGGAACGCGATCCTCAGATTTTGGACGAGACGTCGAACCTGATCGTAGCCGCATCTCCCATCGGGCTGGCGCCGGAATATTGCGAGGGATTGGAAGATGGCGTCACACTGCTGGTGCCCGAGCCGGCGACTCGCGCGGCAGAACTTCTGGTGGCAGTGGAGTACGACTCCGGCGTTAAGGGACTGACCAAGAGGCGATACCGGTTCAAGGCGGGAGACTCGGCCGATGGTGTTACTTTCCGGCTTTTTGCTTTCGATCCTGTACAGAACTGGGTTGGGGCCGTTTTGGGCAAAGTCCAAAGGCCGAAGCGGTGAGGGGACTGCCGGCGCAGGGGCCTCGCGGCGTTCCTAAGAAACGAAAGGCGCGGGACGGAGGGTATCCGTCCCGCGCCTTCGTGCTTGGAGAGTGCGCTTCGCTGGTTAGAACGTGAAGCGGGTGCCGATCTGAATGCGGCGGCGGCCGCCGTCCGTATTCCACTGGTTCAAGAACGCAGCGGAGTTGATACGGGCGTCGGGGATGCCGAAATTGCGGGTGTTGGTCAGGTTGAAGAAGTCGGCGCGAAGCTGCATGTTGATGCGCTCGGTGATCCGGGTGTTCTTCAGGAAGCTGGTGTCGACGTTGAAGATGCCGTCGGCGCGCAGGATGCCGCGGCCGGTGTTGCCGAGCGGGGCGGCGGCGGTGACGGGCGTGAAGAAGCGCTCCCCGCCGGCCCAGCGGGCGCGGAGGTCGGCGATGTTCATCGACGAGAGGTCCATCGAGGTGGCCACGTTGGGACGGATCGCGATGCCCACCAGTCCGCTGATGCCGGCCAGGCGGCCACCCGGATCGGCGCCATTCAGGACGGTAAAGGGTGCGCCGGACTGGGCGGTGAGGAAGGGGCTGATCTGCCAGCCGCCGAGGACCTTGCCGGCCACGCCCTTCTGCTCGCGGAAGAACGGCACTTCCCAAACGCCATTGGCGGTGAAGCGGTGGGGGCGGTCGAAGGTGGAGCGGCCGCGGTCGAGGCGGCGGTTGAAGCTGTCCTGGGCGATGGCGACGTCGGCGAGCGGGTTGGGGTTGAACAGTTCGCTCGCATCGTCAATGAACGCGCTCCAGGTGTAATGGGCGCCCATGGAGAAGTTCTGGGAGAGGCGCTTGTTGAGCGAAACCTGCAGCGAATGGTAGATGGACGAAGCGCAGTTGCAGCGGTTCCGGACGACACCGAAGTTGGGGTTCACGCGAACCGCGGGGCTGGACCCGGGAACGATCGGGTTTTCGTCGATGGTCTGGAAGAGGCCGGTGCCTTTGGTACCGATCCAGCCCGCCGTCAGCGACCAGTCCTTGGCCAGTTCGCGCTCCACCATGAAGGAGAACTGTTCGGCGATGGCCGAGCGGTTGTCGGGCGAGAGGATGGTGCGGTTGGCGGTCCGGGGGTTGGCCGGAACGCCGACGCGGCGGGCTTCCTGGACGCGGGCAAAGCCGTTCTGCGCGATGCCGCCGGAGATGAAGTTCACGGAGTTCAGGAAGGGGAAGGCGCTGGCCACGTTCAGCGTGAGGTTGACGAAGTTATGGTCGTAGCTGCGCGCGTAGCCGCCCCGGATGACGGTGTTGTCGAAGAGGCGGTAGTTGAAGCCGATGCGCGGCGCGAAATTGTTCCAGTCGCGCGGCGGGCGATTGATCAGCCGGAACTCTTCGTTATTGCCGGCCGCGGCCACGATCCGGTTGTTGATCGGCACCAGGCTCTCGAGCGACGGGCCGGGGGTCTCGTAGCGGACGCCGTAGGTGAGCGTGAACTTGCGATTCACGCGCCATTCGTCCTGCCAGAACATGTAGTAGTCGTATTGTTTGAAGGGCCAGATCACGTCGCCGCCAGGCAGCGTGGCGTTGATGGTGGCCACGGTGGCGACGTCGTCGTAGAGCCGCTGCAGCGTGTCGAACGCCACCGAACCGCGCGCGGTGGGGCCGAAGAAGCTGACGATGTCCACGCGGCGGAAGTCGATCCCGAACTTCATGGAGTGATTGCCGCGGATCATGCCGGTGGTGTTCTGGATCTGGTAGGTGTTGTTGCGGCGGAACTGGGGAAGGTTCACGGCCAGGCCGATGGCCGTGCGGGAGGCGGCGGCGTTGATGCCCACCAGGCCGAGTTCGGCCACCTCGAGCGACGGAATCACCTGCGACGAGGGATCCGAGGCGTTGGTGAGGGAGTTCAGGCGCTGGTAGGAGACCCGCAGTTCGTTGAACACGGTGGGGCTGAAGGTCTTGTTATAGGAGAGCGTGGCCGACTGCGTGCGAGCCGGGCTGATGGTGGTCAGGCCGGGAGGGGTCACCTGGCCGGTGCCGCCGATGAAGTCGTCGTTGACCATGTAGCGGCCCGTGAGCAGGTTGCTGTCGTTGAAGCGGTGATCGAAGCGCCCGGTGGCCTGGTGATTGGTCTGCCCGACGGAGGCGGAGCCGGTGATGTTGCCGAGCGGCACGCGGAAGGCTTGGCCGCCCGCGTTGAGGTTCGCGAAGTTGCCGTTGGCCACCTGGGCGGCCGGCAGGAAGTCCAACAGGGCCTTGATCTGCGGGCGCGAGGAGAACTGATTGAGGATCGTTCGGCCTTCGGCCGTGGGCGCGCCGCTCAGGGTGGTGCCGAAGCCGAGCTGCCGGACCGTCCAGCGCTGGTAGGAGGTGAAGAAGAAGGTCTTGTTCTTGATCACCGGGCCGCCCATCGTCCCGCCCACCTGGTTCTCGACGAGGAACGGCACCTTCGTCACGCGGGCGTTCACTTCCTGGTTCGAAAGCGTGTTCAGCGAGTTGCCGTTATAGAACCAGAAGGCCGAACCGTGGTATTCGTTCGAGCCGCTCTTGGTGACCATGCTGACCACGGATCCGGCCGAGCGGCCGTATTCGGGGAGGAACTGGTTGGTGATGATGCGGACTTCGGCCACGATGTCGGGGTTGTTGATGGTCTGCTGGTTGCCTGTTACAGATGGATCGTTCGAGTCCTGGCCGTCGATCATGAAGTTGTTCGACCGGACGCGCATGCCGTTGGCGGAGAAGTTCACGCCGCCGGAGGCGAAGCTGGTCTGGCCGCTCGAAAGCTGGCTCACGCCGGGGACCGAGAGGGCGAGGTTGAGGATGTTGCGATTGGGCGCCAGAGGCAGCTCGGAGACGCGCTTCGATTCAAAGTTCGTCGAGACCTCGGCGTTGGTGGTATTGATGACCGCGGCGTCGGAGGTGACCGTGATGGTCTCCGAGACAGCCGTCACTTCGAGCTTCACGGTGAGGTCGGCGTTCTGGTTCAGGCGCAGAACGATGGGGCCTTGCACGTACTTGGCGAAGCCGCTCTTCTGGACGCTCACCTCATAGTTGCCGATCTGCAGTTGCCGTACGCGGAACGCGCCGTCGGCACCCGTGGTGGTTTCCCGGACCGCGTTGGTGTCGAGACTGCGGACCGAGACTTTCGCATCACCCACCGCGGAACCGCTGGGGTCGGTGACCGTCCCCAGGATGTCGGCGTAGGTGGATTGAGCGAGGGAAGGGATCGTGAGCAGCAGCAAGCTGACGCACGTCAAGACGACTCGGATCATGCGAAGGTACCCCTGTGTAGAGTTTTCAGTTAAAACGAGACACTACCGTATGGATACAAATATTACAGATTGGCAATGTGATGGCAAGCGGGGTGTGTCGGATGGATGAAAAATGTTACACCTCCGGTGAATACCCGAGGGACATAAGGAAAGGGTACTGGAACCGGGGAGGAGCTAAGGTTTGGGCTGCCTTGACCGTTCGAATTTGATTGCCTCACAATGGCTTGGTAGGGAGTTTGGGGGAGGAGAAAGGCCAAAAGCATGAAACGGGTCGTGGTTTGCGGGGCTGGAGGGTTCATCGGCGGCCATTTGGTGCGGCGGCTGAAGCGGGAAGGCTTCTGGGTGCGCGGGGTGGACCTGAAGCACCACGAGTTTTCGACGACCGCGGCCGACGAGTTTCTGAAGGGGGACCTGCGCGATGTCGGGACCGCGAAGGCGGCGGTAGACGGCGTGACGGACGTCTATCAGTTGGCAGCGGACATGGGCGGCGCGGGCTACATCTTCACCGGCGATCACGATGCGGCGGTGATGCACAATTCGGCCACGATCAATCTGAACATCCTGGAAGCTGCGGCGCATACCGGGGTAAAACGGCTCTTCTACTCCTCCTCGGCCTGCATTTACCCGGAGCGGAACCAGATGGACGCGGACAATCCGGTGTGTTCGGAGGAATCTGCCTATCCGGCCGCGCCGGACAGCGAGTACGGGTGGGAGAAACTGTTCAGTGAGCGGCTTTACCTGGCCTACATGCGGAATCACGGCCTGCAGGTGCGGATCGCGCGCTTCCACAACATCTTCGGACCGGAAGGCACGTGGGAGGGCGGCCGCGAAAAAGCGCCGGCCGCCATGTGCCGGAAAGTCGCCGAAGCGCCCGACCAGGGAGTGATGCAGATGTGGGGCGACGGCAAGCAGACCCGTTCGTTTCTCTACATCGACGAGTGCCTGGAAGGGGTCCGTCGCCTGATGGAATCGGACTTTACCGGGCCGGTGAACATCGGCTCCGAGGAGATGATCACCCTCAACGGCCTGGCGGAAATGGCGATGGCGATCGCGGGCAAGACGCTGCGGATCGAGCACATCCCCGGCCCGCTAGGCGTCCGCGGCCGCAATTCGGACAACCGCCTGATCAAGCAGAAACTGGGGTGGGCGCCCACGACGCCGCTCCTCGATGGGATGACGGCCACCTACAACTGGATCGCGCAGCAGGTGGCGAAACGGGCTCTGCAGCCCGCCTGATCAGAGTAGTCTTCGAAGGGCACGATCCCAGCGGTCGAGCGAACTGGCCAAGGAGAATTCGCGGCGGTAGACCTCGTGGCAGCGAGTGAAGGTGGCCAGGCGCGCTTCCTCGTTCGACGACCAGGCGGCCAGTTCCTCTGCCAACGGCGCGATCGCTGAGGGCTCAAGGACCCAGCCGACCCGGTGCTGCCGGATCCAGTGCGCCACCGCCGAGTCGCCGCTCCCCACGAAGAGCACCGGCCGGCCCATGGCCAGTGCGCCGAAGAACTTGGACGGAACCACGGTACCGGTCCACTCAGGCCGGAGTGTGACGACGTGGATGTCGGTGGCGGCGAGCCTGCGGTCCAGGGCTTCGGGCGAGGCGAAGCCGGCGAACCCGATGGGAGCTTTGGCTGCCTCCACGGCGCCGCGGAGCGCGTCCACGGCATTGCCCCGGACGCTGAAGACGACCGCGCCTCCTCGGGGAGCGAGGTGGTGGGCGAGTTCGAGAATCCCTTCCCAGGTGTGCGCCCGTCCGAAGTTGCCGGAGTAGAGGAGACACAGCGACGCGCCGCCGAACAGGGCGCGCCGCTCCTCGGCGTGAATCGGAGCGGGAGCGGACGGTTCGGCGAGCGCCCAGGGAACGATCGTCTCCACCGCCGCCCGCGAGCCGTATCCGGCCAGCAGCGATCGCATACAGCCGCCGATGTCGACGAGCAGGTGGAAGCGGCGGTAGGCGAGTCCCATGAGCGACTGGAAGAGCCGCACGGCGGCCGAGCCTTCGCGCAGAAGACCGTCGGAGACCGCCGCCTCCGGGTAGAGGTCGAAGCACCAATGGACCAACCTGACGCGGGGACGCAGCAGCCTCCAGGCGAAGGCAACCAGGGGGCTGAAGATGGGGTCGGTGCCGACAATGAGGACGTCGGCGCGGATGCGGCGGTCGAGCGCCAGCAGACTCCAGGCGGCGATCATCCAGACCGCGTTGGCCATCCGGCCCAACGCCGACGACTGCCGGAAGCGGGGCCGCCACAGACGAAGAAACCGGACACCTTTCCAATGGGTCTCGCGCTCATAGGACTTCGACTCATCGCGGCAGGCGCGGTTGCAGGCGCTGGCCACGACCTCCCAACCGCGATCGGCGAGACCGGTGCACAGTTCGGTGAGGTGAACAGCGCTCACCACGTCGTCGGGGTACAGGTAGTGGTAGAGAACGACGGCGGCCGGCTTCATCTGAGAGTCCTATGGTAACAATCGGCGGGGCGGTGATTGAATTGCACGGCAAATGGCATGACTGCGGCTGACATGTCCACGGTTCCCAAGCCCAGACTGGTCTTCTGGGAACTCACAACTGGTTGCAATCTCAGGTGCATCCATTGCCGGGCGAGCGCCTCGGAGCTCATGAGTCCAGACGATTTGACCTACGGTGAGTGCTGCCGCATCATCGACGAAATTGCGGAATTTGCCCCACTGATTCTCGTTCTGAGCGGCGGAGAACCACTTTGGCGGCGGGACGTATTCGACATCGCTAAACGCGCCCGGAGCAAGAACATACGTGTCGCACTGGCCACCAACGGCACGCTGGTGGACGAGGCCATGGCGCACCGCATCAAAGAGTCTGGAATCGAAAGAGTTTCGATCAGCCTGGACGGCGCCGACCGGGGCACCCACGATACGTTCCGCGGCCACAGTGGAGCCTTCGATGCCGCCGTGTATGGATTGAAGTGCCTGAAGCAGGTGGGTCTTTCCACGCAGATCAACGCCACAATCTCGCAGCATAACGTGCACCAGTTGCCGCAACTGCTGAATTTGGCGCTGTCGCTCGGAGTCGACGCCTTCCACCTCTTCCTCCTGGTGCCGGTTGGCTGCGGGCTGACGATCGCCGAGGACCAGTCGATCAAAGGCGACGAAGCGGAGAAGATTCTGAGTTGGTTCTACGAGCGCTCATTGGATAGCGGGATCGAGATGAAGGCGACCTGCGCGCCGCACTATTACCGGATTGTGCGGCAGCGGCGGGCGGAGGCGCGGCGGGCGGGACTGGCGGTTCCGGAACTGCCTGGCGCGCACGGGCACCATTCGCGGGGAGGCGGGCTGGCGCACCACCACGGCGGCGCCTCGGGTGCGGACGTGCCGTCGATGAACCAGATGACGCGCGGGTGCCTGGCGGGCAGCGGCGTGTGCTTCATCTCGCACCTGGGCGAGGTGCAGCCGTGTGGGTACCTGCCGACGTCGGCCGGCAACCTCCGTCAAATGAAGTTCCGAGAGATCTGGCAGGACTCAGAGCTCTTTCACACTCTGCGGGACCTGAACAATCTGACGGGCAAGTGCGGTTGCTGCGAGTTCAAGCAGGTGTGCATGGGATGCCGAGCGCGGGCGTACGGGATGACGGGCGATTTCCTGGGCGAGGAGCCGTTCTGCATCTACGAGCCACGCATGGCCGCGCCCGCGGTTCCGGGTGTGCACTGAGGTTCTGACCGAAGGGCCGGCCGAAGCCTATTCGAGACGGCGGGTGAGGGGCGTGGGATCGGCAAACTCCGCGAATGTCCGGCGCGGCCGGCGCCCCGGCCATTCCAGGCGGAGATCGTTGCACACTTCCTCCAGCATCTCCACCGTGGCCTGCCGGGATTCCATGGCGAAGGCCGTGAGCAGGAGGTTGTCGCAGATGGTATTGATCAGACGCGGGATGCCCTGCGAACGGACCTGCAATTCCGCCACGAGTTCCGGTGAGAACACGGTCTGCTCCGACAGGCCCGCCTTCTCCAGGCGGGAGGCGATGTAGCTGGTTGTCTCCTCCAGATCGAAAGGGCGGAGGTGGCAGCGAAGAACGATGCGCTGCTTCAACTGCCTGAGGTCCGGGGCATCGAGCTTCCGGTCCAGTTCCGGCTGCCCGGCGAGGATGATCTGCAGGAGCTTGCCGATTCGGGGGTTCTCCAGGTTGCCGAGCAACCGGATCTCCTCGAGGACCTCCCAGTCCAGGTTATGGGCCTCATCGACCATCAGGACCGTGGTCCGGCCTTCGTTCGCCTGTTGAATCAGCAACTGGTTCAGGGCGAAGAGGACCTCCGTCTTCGAACTGCGATTGCAGCGAAGGTCGAGGTCATAGGCGATCATTTCAAAGAACTGCTGAACATTGAGGCGGGAGTTGAACAGGAACGCGAACTCGATGTACTGGGAAGCCAGGTAGTCGCGCAAACATTCGAGCATCGTCGTCTTGCCGGTTCCGACCTCGCCCGTCAGAACGATGAAGCCCTTGCGGCTTTGCACCCCGTAGACCAGGTTGGCCAGCGCTTCTTCATGGGGCCGGCTGCGGTAGAGAAACGCCGGGTCCGGGCTCAGCGCGAACGGCGTTTCTGTGAAGCCGAAGAAAGCGTTGTACATACGATCGGGAATCCAGCGAACAGGAATCCGGCCACGCGACTAGAGGCATGGTACCACGTGGTACCACGTGGTACCACGCGGCCCGGAGGTCCTACGCCACTTCGAGCAGAACCCATCCCGGCAGCGTCGCCGGCTGATTGCCAGCGAACACCACTCGCCGCGTCTTCGGGAACGGCATCCCGGACGCCAAGGCCCGGGCGAAAAACGGAAACTGCCCGACCGTCTTCCGGTACTCCTCATTCCCTGTATCGACCGTGGCGCTCTTTCCCAACAGTCCCGTTCCCCAACCCAGGGGCAGCAAACACGCCTGACCGCCGCCCCGGACGGTCTCCAGCCGCTGTTGCAACGCCTCCAGCGAAGCACGGAGCGGAGCCAACCCCGTCCAGTCTGCGTACTGCCGGTGCAGGGCTAACAGCTTGGCCGAGTATGCATTAGCAGTTTCCGACAAACGTCGTAAATCAACCGGTTCACGCCAATGCAGGGTGCGCAGAATCTCCGGTTGGGCGAAGAACGGGCGTTCCTGCCACTCGCCCTCAAAGACGGTGCCCGGCGCCGCCATCTCCGCGAAGATCGGCGTACTGTCGTCGACGCGCCGTGCGTCCACAGTTCCGCGCGGGCTCTGCTTCCAACCGAGCTCGTACTTGCCGCTTTTCGCTACAAGAGTAGAAACTCGGACCAGATAGACTCGGAACGCGCTTGCGGCCACTGCTCCGGAGTCCCCCAAAGCCACTGGTTTCATGCGGCTGACGCCTGGCGCACCGGCAGCCGAATGCTCGACCACTTCCCCGGGATTCCGCGGCGGGCGGTCCCCTTTCAGACGGCTGTCCAGTTCCTTCAGCGCGCCCTCATTCCACCGGGAGTGAATCAAGCCGGTGCGCAAAGCCCCCTTCAGGGCGGAAGCCGGAAGGAAGGCGCCACCGGGCCCCGAGGAGAACGTGGGGATAAAGAGATTCTCCGAGCGCGCCCTCTCCCAAATCGCTGTATACGCAGGGTGATCGAAGGGGATGCGCCGGCCGGCGAAATTCTGTGCGAACCCGCCCCAGGAGGCGAAATCCAGCTTGTCGGCCTTTCGAATCTGGGCCAGGTAGCCGTCCAGCCGGGAACCCCTCGCCAGGAGGCGAAAAATGCGGGTCTGGTCAAGCACGTTCACCTGGTCCCGCCAAACCATATAGTCGATGGGCGACAGTTTTCCGCCGTCACCTACAAGAGTAGGAGTCAGGCAAGTGACGCGGTATCTCATGAGTTCACCCGCCAGGGAATCGGTATCGCGAAGGCGAAACCCGCCCGGTAGACGGGGTGGGGGAAGCCCTCGGGAGCGACATCGGCGGCGCGGCCCTTGGGTGGGGCGGCCGCGACCAGCACGGAGCCCTCGGCCACCATGTGCACTGTCTTCTTGACTTCGCCGGAGCGGTGGCGGCTTTCGATTCGGCCGGACCGGGTGACCAGCGAATAGGTGCCCTTCTGCCAGTCGATGGCATCGGAGGCAGCCGGGTTGAAGAGGGAGAGCAGCCACCACCCGGTCCCTCTCGCGGCGCCCTCTTCAGGGGCGCTGAGGGCGGGAAGGGGCGCGGGTGGCTCAGCGGCCACCGTCCCGGGCGACTCGACGGCGGCGAACGTCTCGGGCGGGGCTTCGGCTTCGGGCTGGGCTTCGGTTTCCGGTTCCGCTTTGGCTTCGGGCTCCGCTTCGATTTCGGGCTCCGCCCCGGTTTCGGGCTCCGCTGGCGGAGCCGTGCCGGCGGCTGGTTCGGTTTCGGAAGCTTCGCCGATCGGGGCTTCCACGGCTGCGGCGTCCATCGTCTCAGCCGCCTCCGGCAGCAGCGCCGCCGGCGGAGCGGGCGCTTCGAGCAGGGCCACGAGCGGCGGCTCCCACTGGGCCACGGCAGACATAGGGGGCGGCGGCTCGGGGATCTCGTCGAGGGCCTCGGGCAGCGAATCTTCGAGAGGCGTCACGGGCTCGACCTCGGCGGGTTCCGCTGCGACCGGCAGCGGCTCCACCGGCTTGGGCGGCGGAGACTGCTTCTTCCTTGGCGGCGCGAGCAGCAAATCCGGAAGCGAGCCCTCGTGGAAGCGCGGCTCGAGCGACCGGCCCCATCCGCGAGTTCGCTCGCCGCCGATGCCGGTATCGGCCAGCAGGCGGAAGGCAGCGCGAAGCGGCCCGATCCACCGGTTGCGCGCGGCTTCCGAGGCGAACGCCACGGCGCACCACAAGCCGGCGTTGTCGCTGAACTCCAGACAGGCCGTGGTGTGAACCTCGCAGGCGCCGGGCGACAGCCGGTCCACCGCGGCGGAGGTGCGCATGGCAATGCGATAGGGGCCGTACGGCGAACGCCGGTTCAACGGCAGCAGGCATCCGCTGGAGCCGTCCACCACCCAGCGCTCCTCGTCGACGACCTTCTCTTCAAGCAGCACCGGAATCAGCGACAGCGGCACGAACCGGGCGCCCTTCCATCGGACCTTGCCCGAAGCGGGCGGAGGCCACAAACCGGCGGGCGGGGTGACGAACAGCAGATCGTCCTGCCAGGGAAAGCAGGAACTGAAGGAGAGTTGGCTCTCGGCGCCGACGGCGGTGGCTTCGAGGAACGCCTCGAAGTGGCCGAGTTCGCGCATTGCGGCGCACACGGCCGAGTACAGTGTGTCGCTGTGGCACAGCCGGTCAACGCGGTCGGGCGCGCCCGAGTCGGGTCCGAATCGAAAGGGCGCCGCCGCCCGGAAGCGGACCAGCAGTCCGGGGAGGCGAAGGTCGGTCATTGCTTACTCGCCGAGACTGGCCGCGAAGTCCGGGCCGGCCACCGTGGTTTGCAGCGCGGAGAGGTCGCCGCCGGACGTGAGCGCCTGTTCGCCGATGCTGCCCGCGTAGAACGCGCGGCTGCGCCAGGCCAGGGTGACGTTTTCCAGACGCACGCGGCCGCTGCCACGCGAACCGCCGCCTCCGAGGGTGTCGTCTTCGAGAAGGCGCAAACCCTGCACCAGCAGACCCACCAGAGCTTTGTCTTCCTCGCAGAGAATGTCCAACACCATCCGCACTTTGAAGCGTGCGCCGGCCGGCACGCGCTCGAGCGTCCTGGGGTTGGCCTGCGACGTGATGCGATCGACGGCGTTCTCGCTTTTGACCTCGGTGATTTCGTCGTCCAGGTTTTCGCGCATCTGGGCGGTGATGCTCTCGGCAACCAGCGGGGCGTCGTAGACGGTGAGCCGGGCGGGGCTCGCCGTGGGCGTATCGAGCGGATCGCCCTGCACGCGTTCCATGCGGCCGGGGTTACGGCCGAACAGGATGCAGATTTCGTCGTCCGGCCGGTCACTCTGATGGATGCGCACTTCCTGGCCGCGGCGGCGCGACAGGTACACGAGTTCGGCAGGGACGGCGAGGCCGGTGGCCTGTTCGAGCAGCGAGCGCAAGCGGCCGCGGAGCGAACTGCCGGGCACGTAGGGGCGGCCGAAGGCGTCCTTCACGACGGGGTTGTCCGCGCCCCCGATTTCGAGCGAGCCTTTACCGGCCCCGATATGCAGGCCGGTTTCGCAGACCAGCTCTCCCTGGAGAATGAGCTTGCCAATGAGGCGGAGTTGGGTCTCGGCGGTGTGGGAACTCATGAATCCTCTTATTCGTTGTAGGCGACGATGGCTTCAAACAGATCGCGGAAGCGCTCGTAGCCGCGCGTATCGTTCTTGCGGGTCACCTGCAAAAGCAGCTTCTCGAGGGTATCGAGGGAACGGAGCGAGTGACGGGCGATGGTGTAAGCCAGGCGCGCGCGAAGCATGACGAATTCCTGCTGGCGCTCGCCTTCGGCGGCCCGGCAGGCGCGGCGCACGGCGTTGTAGAAGCGGCGGAGCTGGCTGCGGGTGCCGGAGTCCATGTCGCGCATGCGGGCGACGACGGCATGCGCCTGGTTATCCAGGTAAAGCGGGTCGGCGATCAGCTTGTCCAGGTCGATTTCCGGCGGTCCGTCGAAGCGGCCGCGGTCGCCGCGGTCGCCGCCGCGATCGGGACGTCCACCCCGGTCGCCGCGTTCTCCGCGCTCTCCGCGGTCCCCGCCTTCGCGGGGGCCCCGGCCTTCGCGCGGCGGACGCCCTTCGCGCCTTTCCTGCTGCTGTGGTTGGTCTGCCATGACTATGCCTCGGTGAGTAGACTGGCCCACTCGAGCGCGACGCGGCCCGCGGGCCGGAGACGCGCCTGAGCGGCGTTGCGGCCGATGAATTCGGCCGTGAGCGTGGTCCGTAGTTTCTGCAGTTCCCGGTCCTTGTTCGGGCCGAGAACGCGATTCAGCCGGCGATGGAAGCGCCAGGGGCGCTCAAAGCGATTGCCGCGGGTGCGCGAATTGCGGAGCGGCTGCGCGGTTTCCCTGTAAAAGGAACCTAATTCCTGGACGAACTGGGGCGGGCACTGGAACTGCCGCACCATCCGCACCATGATGTCTTTCATTTCGGCGGCATCGCCCACGGCTTTCCATTCGAGGGTGCGCCCGAGCAGATGGAAGGCGTCCTTGGTGCTCGACTTCGCGATCTCGAGTTTCTGCGTCGCGTCTTCGTACACCGCGGCCAGATCCGCCTGGCCCGGGGTGGCCACGGCGAGCGCCATGCTGATGGTCTTGCCTTCGGGGCCCGGAAACTCCTTCATCGTCTCTTCGGCCAGGCGATGAAATACGCGCTGGATTTCGCGCGCCAGCGGGATGAGAGCGTCCCAGGAGCCGTAGACGGCGAAGTCGTCGCCGCCCGAATAGAGCACCGTGACTTTGCGCCAGTAGTCGGGCAGCGAGAGCATGACTTCGAGTTCACCGGCGAAAAACTGCTTGAAGGTGAGCGAGAGCTGGATGTGCTCTTCCACCGACTGCGCGCGGCGCAGGCGGATGCCGAAGTTGTCCACGTCGCCGCGGAGCACGCCCCACAGCGGGCGGCCTTCGCTGCGCGCGGCGAGCAGCGGTGTGCCGGCCGGCGCGCCGCCATCGTCGTCCAAGACGGTGTGCCGCGCGAAGGTGATGCCGTCGAACCCGCCGGTGAGCGGCCACACGTGCTTGCCGCCGTGGCAGACCAATCGCGCCGGCTGCTCCGGCGACCAGCCCACCGACGCCGCGTCGCGCACCGCGCGGAACATCTCGCCGGCGAAGTACTCGTCGCTGGCCTCGGCGGCCCGGTCCAGGTAGGGTTCGAACACGTCCGCCGCGGCGCCTTCGCCCGCGGTGCGCACGGCCATGTTCTCGGCAATGCGTTTGCGCACGTCCGTCCAATCGCCGAGATTCTCGGTGCCCGCCCAGATCAGCTTGAGGTGGCCGGCGCTCATGGCCGCGATCTGCGCCGCGGCAGCGGTAAGAAATCCGTCCGCCTGCGCCTTCGCTTCTTCGGGGAGGACAACAAGGAACTGTCCGCCGCCGCTGGTACCCAATAGGATCCTGGCGAGACCCAACTCGGCCAGCAGCGCGCGCGGCAACACTTCCGCGAGCAGTGTCACCCAGTGGCAGCGGCCGGCGAAGATCTCATCCGTGCCCGCGCCATCGGAAGGCAGCGCGGAGAGCAGGAAGGTTTCGATCCCGAGCAGCTTGCCCTGCAGAAAATACTGGACTGACATTGGTTGCGGCCCCTCGCCGAGGTTGGCGCGAAACCACAACAGTAACACAGGGCGGCGGAGGCGCGCGACGCAACGTTTGTCTCACTGGTGCGCCGAGTCGAGCGGAAGCCATTCGTCGAGTACGAAGTTGAAGTTGGCCGGCTTCCCGTTCCCGGTTGCCAGCAACCGGTGGAGAAACAGCCCAATGCCGGCCGCACCCGTTGCGAAGTCGGCGCTTTCCCGGCGCACCTGGTCGCCGGGGAACGCCAGCCCCTCCGGACGCTCGATCCCAAACAGGAGGATCCCTTCGGCGGCCTGCCACGCCCCCAGCAGGTGCGCCGGATCGCCCGTGTGCAGCCACAGATCGAGCAGGAAATTACCGAGACCCGCCAATCCGCGAAACAACTGTGGAAACGCCGTGTACTTCCGCCCGGCGTCAGTGCCAAGCCGGGCCAGCCAAAGCTGGTCGTCCGGTTCCGGCGCTACCTTTGCGTAGCGCACCAGCGATGCACCGATGCCCGCGGAGCCGGTATCCCAGTAGCAGCTCAACGCCGCGGCCTCCGGCGCCGGTTCCTCGCCGCCCGTGACGCGAGCGGGGAACCCCGCAAACCGGCCATCGATCCACTTGCCGTGGCCCAACTCAAACCGCAGCGCCTCCCGCCCGAGACGGCGCGCCCCGGCGCTTCCCGTGGCAAGCGACAGGTACAGCAGGAAGAGCGCGATCCCGCTCCCGCCGTGCGCGTAGCCGAGGTACACCGAGCCATCGGCATTCGGCCACCGGGCCCCACGTTCATCAAGGACCGCAGAGGCGGCGAGCCGGTCGCCAGCCCGCACCGCGTCGTCCAGGAACTCCTGCCCCGCATCTTCCCGCCAGAGGCGCAAGCACGCGAGCCCGTAGCCCGCGGCCCCATAGAGGATGCCGGCCGAGTCCCACAGCAGCGGGTGCGCGCGGGCCGCCCGAAGCAGCGCCGCGGAGCGGTCCCGGAAGCCCAATCTCCCCAGCACCCACGCGATCCCAGCCTGCCCGAGATAAAGGCCCGGCGGGTACGCGGCGGTGCTGACGTCCCGCTTCAGGACCCAATCGGCGAGAGCCCGGGGAACATCGCCTGCGAGACTTTGCAGACCATACAGCACGCCGCAGGCGCCATACGCCACCGAGAGCGGATTGGTTTCAAACACGAAGAGATCGGCGGGGAACAGCCGGTCGTGCCGAGCGGGATCCGCCGTCCCGTGCAAATAGCTCACGATGCGCGAGACCGCCGCTTCCACCCGCGCCCGGAGCGCCTCGCGGCTTTCGCCGTCAAATCGTCTAGCCAGGCTGCGGCCGAGCCTCGGGCGGCTGGAATGACGCTGCCCCGATCGGGCCGGCAAGCGCCCGATGGCCTCGATGGCGCGCGCCGGCGTGGCGCTGAACTCCTCGGGCTTCGTCATCAGGTCGTCGATGAGCGTGCGCAAGTCCGCGGGCGTCGCCAGGTCCCTTTGCAGTTCGTCGAGAAAGACGCTGCGAAGCGGAGCATGGAAACCGGTGAGTCCGTGAACCAGGAAGACGCTGCCCAGCATCAGGGCGCCGAGCGAATAGTAGTCGTTCGCGCGTTCCGTCACGCCCGCTACGGACATCCCCGGGGTGTACAGACCCACCGGCGCGTCCACACCTTCCTGCGCCGCCGATTCGAGGTCGCAAATCCGGATGTGGTGGTCGTCGCCGACGAGGATGTTCGTGAAGGAGAGGTCTCCCAGCACCACCCCCCGCTCGTGCGCCGCCGCGATCGCCTGCGCCACTTGCAGCCACAAGCCGCGCATGCGCTCCAGGTATGCGGCCAAGGTCTCCGCAGTGATGTTCCCCGCGTAGAGCGGATTATTCCGAAGCGAGAACAGCCCCAGGTGGGTGCCGGGCACGAACTCTTCGGCCAGAAACGCGTGTTCCCAATCGCGGAACAGCGCCACCGGGCGGACGAAGTAACCCGAGCCAGCCAGACGTTCCAGCAAGCGGTGCTCTTTCTCGAGCACCGTGATCGCGTCCAGGCGCGACGCGCCGATCTCCACCCGAGGCCGCGCTTCTTTCAGTACAACCGGCTGTCCCGTGTCGCGATCCTCGGCCCGGTACACTCCTCCGCGATTCGAGAAGGCGAGCGCCGATTGAACCACGAACCGGCCGCCGCACAGGGATCGCGACATCACCGGCGGCAATGGATCATCTGGGAACGGGTCGCTCGCCCAGGCTGGCGGCGCCCAATATGGCAGGCGCGCGTCCACCTGCTCGGAGCCGTCCGGCCCGGTCAGCACATGCCGCCGCGTGCCGTCGGCCTGGAGAACGGTTCGCGAAGCAAATCCGCCGTACCGGTAGGACACACAAGACGAACCGGGCCACCGCCGGTCAGAGAGCACGTAGGGCCCGGAAATCGAAACCAGTGCCAGCGCCAGCAGACCTCCGAGGGCGTGGAACTGCTCCATCGTCGAGGGGTACACGGTGAGGAACTTGCCGCTCGAACCCCGGTGCCAGAGCTTGCCGTTCGAGAGCGCCGTGATGCGGCGGTCCAGCAGAAACTTGAACGGCGCCGGCTCCGCCCGTAGCACTTCGGCCGCCCTGCGCAGCACCTCCGCGGCCTCACCGGACGATGCGGCGATATGAAGTTTCCAGCCATGGTCCGGCAGCGTGAGTCCAGGCGGCGTTACCGAGTACCACAGACCGTCCCGCTCCACTCGCCAGCACGCGGGAATGACGCCGGCGAGCGACTGCAGGTACTCGTCGCTCGGAACGTAGCGCACCGGGCTCTCAAACCATCGGTCGTGGAACTGCGTGTAGAGTTCCAGCGCCTCCAGTGAATGCATCCGCGGAGCCGGATTCGACGCTGGTTCAGCCCGCCGGCGTCGGCGTCGGATTCGGCCCGGAGGGCGGATTCGACGTGATCGTCGGCGGCTTGTTGCAGCTATCCTGGAGGCAGGACGTGCAACTCCTTACGAATACGACACCGTCCGGGGTGGTCAACGATTTCTGTAAGTCGAGCACTACGGCTTTGATTTCTCTGCCCAGTTGGAGCAGTTGGTCGATCCGCTGATTGTCACCTGGTTGACCGGCCATGCGTGTTACCTCCCGGCAAGTCTAGGGGCAGTTGTAGTAGAAGTCAACGAATTTCACGCTGAATTTCACGCCGCGCCGAAGCGGAAACCGCACGGCTGCGTTTCGTTCGCTGTCTGTATTCGCTCGGGAGGGCCACGCCGCAGCCGCGCGCCCCAGTGCTTCACTTCGAACGCGCGGAAGGTCGCCGGTCCCACGTGCGCGGTCTCGTTCCAACCTGTCTCAATGACCTTCGCGTAGCGCTTCGGATTGAGCAGGTCGGAGGTTTTGGCGGCGGTCACCACGGGTGTCCATGTGCGCATGCGACATCAGGAGTTCCTGAATGAGCGTGGACGACGAATGAGCGCCACGCTCTTCCGCGACTAGCATTGGAGGCCATCCTTGGATTCTGCCGGCTCGCCAAGTTTGAACGGCAATGGGCGGCTGGAAGTCATATGGGCGCCCGAGACTCCGGTGGACAGCGCAGAGGCGCGGCGACGCCAGGCGTAATCCGTAAACAGTACGCCGTTTCGCCAGGAGCTATTCAGCTTCGGGAGCCAGCAGGCTAGAATCAAGATGGAGGTCGTGATGGCGCAACTCGATTGGTCTCAATGCCCGGCGGTGGAAAGCGTACCAGGCAGAGTGAGTGGCGCATGGGTGTTTAAGGGCACTCGCATGCCGGTGCAGACGGTTTTCCTCAATCTGGAAGCCGGGATGTCTCCTCAAGAGATTACAGAGGAATTTGACGTTACGCTGGACCAAATCCAAGCCGTGCTCCATTTCGCTAGCCAGAGCCTTGAAAAAGAGCCGATGCTGGTGCCGTAGAGTTGGCGCCGTGAAGATTCTGTTTGATCATGGTACCCCGCGATCTATTGCTCGAAGCCTCGTCGGGCATGAAGTAACACGAGCGGCGCAACTAGGCTGGCACGAGTTGGGGAATGGGGCCCTGATCCAAAGCGCTGAAGAAGCCGGATACGATCTTCTTCTGAGCACCGACCAGAACATCCGCTATCAACAGAACTTGAGCCACCGGAAAATTGCCATCGTGGTTTTGACTGACCAACAGTGGCCCAACGTTCGCCTTCACCTTGAAAGAATTGCCGCTGCTGTCAATGGCGCAGTTCCCGGCAGCTACGTTGAGGTGGATATCCCGTTTCCCCCGAAACCGATCCCTCAGCCGTAGGGGCAAGAGCACGGGCCGCGATACGCCTCCCGCGTTGGGACGCCCGGTTCGCGAAGGGTAGAGCTACCGGGAGCCACATTGACGTAAAGGGCCAAAGCGCCGA
>DALYJJ010000072.1:0-30857 GCA_031969915.1 Bryobacteraceae bacterium
GCGGCGGGCGAACCGCCGAGCCAGAAAGGCTATCCGCCCTCCGTCTTCAACCTGCTCCCGAAGATCTTCGAACGCGCGGGGAACTTTCCCAAGGGTTCGATCACCGGCTTCTTCACGGTGCTGGTGGAAGGAGACGACTTCAACGAACCGATCGCGGACGCGGTTCGGGCGATCCTGGACGGCCACATCACGCTCTCTCGCGAACTGGGCGCGGCGGGCCACTATCCGGCGATCGACATCCTTCACTCGGTGAGCCGGCTGGCGTCGGCGATCGCCACCAAGGAGCAGAAGGCTTCGGCGCAGGCGGTGCGCGAGGCGATGGCGATCTACCAGCGTTCGGAGGACCTGATCAATCTCGGCGCCTACGCCGCCGGGAGCAACCCGCAACTCGACGCGGCCATCCGCTTGCGCGGGGACCTGCACCAATTTCTCCGCCAGGATGCGCACGTCAAAGCGCAACGGGAGGAGACACTCGGCCAGTTGCGGGAGCTGGCTCGGAAGATGACGTCGTGAAGCGGTTCGAGTTTCCGCTGCGACGAGTGAAGGATCTCCGGGAGCGGCAGGCGGAGGTAGAGGAAGAGGTGCTGCGGCGGCGGCAGCTTGAGCTCGACGAGGTGGAGCGGCGCAAAGAGGCGCTGGCCGCAGAGTATGCCCGGCAAGAAGAGGCGGCGGCGCGGGAGCCGGCGGAATTGGCCGCACTGGAGGTGTATCGTCGCTTCGTGGCCCGCAAGCAGGCGGAGCTGGATGCGGAGGCGCTAGAGTGCCGGCGGCGCATCGACGAACAACGCGCAGTAGTGATCGAGGCGCGGCGGAAGTTTCGTCTCCTGGAAAGCCTGGAACAGCGGAAGCTGACGGAGTGGCGGAAGGACTGCGACCGCGAAGAACAGACCATCGCCGACGAGCTCTTTCTGGGGCGGTGGGAGCCGCGCCGGGAGGTCAGTTGAGGCGCTCGATGCCGAGGGCGCGGATGCGCTTGTGGAGGTTGGTGCGCTCCATGCCCAGGGCCCGCGCGGCGCCCGAGACATTCCAGTTGGCGGCCTCCAGAGCACGCAGCAGATGCTCGCGCTCGGCGGTCTCCCGCGCCAGCCGGAGGCTGGAGCGGGGCGCGGCGCCTGCCTCGTCATCGCGCCGGGCGCGCAGTTCCACGGGAATCGCCTCCGGGCCGAGGGCTTCCCCGGGGCACAGGATCGCCATCCGCTCGACGATGTTCCGCAACTCCCGGACGTTCCCCGGCCAGGCGTAGGCGGAGAGCGCGGGAAAGACGGCGTCCTCGAAATGCTTCTTGCGGAAATTGTTCCGGGCGCAAAACTCGTCGAGGAAGTACCGGGCGAGCTCCGGGATGTCTTCGGTGCGCTCGCGGAGGGCGGGGACGCGGATCGGCACCACGCACAGCCGGTAGTAGAGGTCCTCGCGAAAGGTGCCTTGGCGCACGAGATTGAGGAGGTCGCGGTTGGTGGCGGAGACCACCCGCACGCTCACCCGGATGGCCTTCTCTCCGCCCACGCGATGAAACTCGCCTTCCTGAAGGACGCGGAGCAGTTTGGCCTGGGAGCCGGCGTGCAGATCGCCGACCTCGTCCAGGAACAGCGTGCCGCCGTCGGCCAGCTCGAACTTACCCCGGCGCATGGCCGCCGCGCCGGTGAAGGCACCCTTCTCGTGCCCGAACAGTTCACTTTCCAATAGCTCAGTGGGAATGGCGGCGCAATTCACCTTCACGAACGGCCCGGAGGCGAACGGGCTCTCGGCGTGGATGTGGGCGGCGAGGAGTTCCTTGCCGGTGCCGGACTCCCCGGTGAGCAGCACGCGAGCGTCGGACCGCGCGGCCATGGTCGCCTGCTCCACGGACTGGCGGAGCGCGGCGCTTCCGCCCACCATACGCGCGCCCAAACCGACCAGTTCGCGAAGCCGCTCGTTCTCGGCGCGGAGCGTCGAGTGGGTCAAGGCGTTCTTCAGCGCCATGAGGACGCGCTCGCGGCCGAGCGGCTTTTCGAGAAAATCAAACGCGCCGCCGCGGGTCGCCTCCACCGCGTCGGAGATGGTTGCCTGGCCGCTGATCATCACCGCGGGCGCCGCGACTTCCATTTCGCGCAGCGACTTGAGCAACTCGATTCCGCTGCCGTCGGGCAGGCGGACGTCGAACAAAAACACGTCGCTGCGCGCCACGTCCGGATGTCCGCGGAACTCCGCCGCGGAGCGGGCCACGCTAACCGCGTATCCCTCGCGCTCGAGGATCAGCCGGAGCGTGCGGCCGATATTCTCCTCGTCATCCACCACGAAGACCCGTTTCATGCGATGGCCTGCGAGTCCCGCGCCGCTTCCGCGGCCGGCAGCCGGACCTGAAAGGCCGCGCCGCCCAACGATCCGTGCACCAACACCAGGTCTCCTCCAATCAAGAGTGCGCTCTTTCGCGCGATGGACAGGCCCAATCCCATGCCTCCGCGCTTGAAACTGATGGTCGGCTCGAAGAGCGTTTCGCGAGCGTTGGGGCTCAGGCCGGGCCCGGAGTCGTGGACTTCGGCGACGACCATTCCATCGGTGAAACGGCTCTCCACCAGCACGGTGCCGCCCTGGCCGGCGGCCTGAGCCGCATTCTCAAGGAGGTTGGTGAGCACGCCGCGCAGCAGGTCCTCGTCGGCGATGGTAGCGGGCAGTCCGGGCGACAGCCGGAACTCATACCAAACCCCGGGGTGGCCGCGCCGGAGGAACGCAACGCGCTCCTCGAGCAGCGCATTCAGATCGAGGGGGAGGGGCTGCAAAGGGGGCTCGGAGGCGAACTCGGAGAAGGCCCGCACGCGCCGCTCCAGCGAATTCACTTCCTCCACGACGATCTGCGCGGCCTGCTCGATGAAGGTTCCCTCGCGGTCGTTCCTGCGCGCGACAATCTCCTCCATGTTGAGCCGGATGGGTGTGAGCGAGTTCTTCACCTCGTGGGCCATCTTCCGGGCCAGGGTCTGCCAACTGCTGAGTTGGGTCAGGTAGACCATCCGCTCGCGGCTTTTCTCCAACTGCGCGGCCATGTCGTTGAAGGCCTCAGTGGCGCGCCCCACCTCGTCGGCGCCCGCCGTTTCGAGCCGGGTGGTGAGATCGCCCGCCGAGAGAGCGGACAACGCCGAGGTCAGGCGTCCGATCGGCCGGCTGATGCGGGCCGCCAGCCAGACCATGGCCAGCAGCGCGCCCACCCAAACCAGCCCGGCGACGATCCCGATGGTCCACAGAAATCCGCGCCGCAGGTCGCGGGTCCGCGCCTGGTCCACCACGCGGCGCGCGTCGCGATACTCATCGCTGAGAGCGCTCATTCCGATGTTCAAGTCGCGCGCATACAACGCGACGCCGTCCTGGCTCCGGACCAGGTAGTGCAGACGCCGGCCCTGCTCGCCTTCGAGAGTGAACCGCTCGGGGGACTCGCTCTCCCAGAAATCGCGAACCGCGGGCGGCCACGTGGAGCGCCCGCTCTCGGGGTAACTCCGCGGTTGGGCGCGACCCGCCGCGGCGTCGGCGCGCAGCGTGTCGCGTTCGCGCTGGTAGAGTTCCCGGCCCGCGCGTTCCAACGAACGCGACAAGCGGTCCAGCTCCGCGGTGGAGGAGTAACTCAGACTAAGTTCCAGCAGACGCGCCGTGGTCCATAGAGTAACTCCGAGTGGGATCAATGTCGCCGCGAGGAAGACCAGGATCAGGCGGCCGCGGAGACTCGTCAACGCCGGCGTCCCTCGGCCGGGCGGGGCAGCGCGGCCAGCCGGATGGGCCCCGCCTCCGCCGACCACTTCATCTGGCGGTCCGGGCTGCGCCGCGCGAACAAGTCCACCAGAGTGGCGATGTCAAACGCCTGCTCGCTGCCGCGCGCCACTTCTTTCGCCTCCTCGGCGCGGATGTCGAGCCGCACCCAATACGGCCGGTTCCCCTCCATGCCGCTCACCGGGACCAGGACGTGGTCCAGGCACCAGGCCTCGGCCTGCGGGGCCGAAAGGTGCGTCACCGGGCGCAGTTCGCGGTTTACGGGAGCCACTGCAAAGCGTTCCTCCCAAAGATCGTAGCTCACCAGGAAGCGCTCCAAGCCCCGCCGGACGGCCGCGCCACGCGGTTCCGTGGAGAGGAGGATTTGGATCTCGACGCCGACCGAGAGCCCGTTCTGCAACCGGTCTCCCACCCGCCCGCCGAGGAAATGCAAAGAGGGCGCCTCCACGGAGAGCTGTTCATCCCGGCAGGTGAAGGAAAGCAGCGGCGCGGCGCGCAGAGGGGCCCACAGCGCCCCGGCGGAGGCGAGCCGCAGGAGTTGCCGTCGCGTGTGTTGTGCGCCACCCGGCATCTAGAAGTTCATAGCCAATATAAAGATCGGGGTCATGTGCCCTTCGCGAAGGGGAAGCCCTACTGTAAAGTACAGACTCCCGGTGTGCAGGCCCGCGCCTACCGAGTGCTTGACGTCCGGCTCCTCGTTTCGGTTCCACAGGGCGCCGGAGTCGTAAAACACGTGAACATTCCGGCGCCGGTACTCCACCGATCCATACGCCACCCGCGAGCCGCCGAGCGGCTGCACGTCGAACTTGTTCCAGCCCCGCAGAGTGCTGGCGTTTCCCAGAACGAAGCGCTCGAACAAGGGCGCCCGGCCGCCCAGAGTTCCAGCCAGGGCCGCCAGCCGAAGGGACGACCGGCCGTGACGGTAATCGTAGCGCCCGGTCCAGTTGTGCCGTGCGTAGGAGAAGTCGCTACCCAGGGATCGCGTCCCGGCGCGCAAGGCGTAGGCCGCCTCCAGGCGGTGTCCGGTATCGGAGCCTTCCCAGTTGTTCAGGTACCGAACCGTCGCCACCGCGGCGTTGGCCGATTCCGTTACCGGTACGGGGTACTGGGTCTGCATCTGTTGAAGGCTCACGCCGGAGGCGATCGTCACGCTGCGGCCCAAGCGCACGCTCACGGCGGGTTCCGCGGCCCGCCGCCAGCGGTAAATGCCGCCGGCATCCTCGGTTCCGGAGGGAACCGGACCCAACGCGGACACCGTCGCCGGATCCCATTGTGTGTGGAAATCGCTGAACTCAAACCGGAAGCCCAACGGCGCCGCGCCGAAGGCATCGCGTTCGTAGCGCACGCGGACGCCCGAATCGCGTTCCATGAGTTCGTCGCCGTCGCTGACCAGGCCCGCGGTCACCGCGTTTCCGGAGAATCGCGCCGTACCCTCCAGACCCGCGGACCATCCCTGGCGCGAATGGTAGGCGAGCTTCGGCACAGTGAGAGAGAAGTCTCTGCGGCGCACCACTTCGAAGACCACCTTCACATGCTCGGGTTGGGCGCCGCGGGTGATGCGCTGGCTGACCAGCCGGGCATCCACCTCGCGGCGGATCCGGCCGGCCAGCTCATTCAGTACTTCTGGATCTAGCTTCTCGCCGATGATCTTCTGCAGATCGCGGCGTAGAGACGGGCTCAACCGGCGTTCCGAGGCCGGCTGTACCTCAACTCCCTCGATCGTGTACCGGGAATTGACGTTGAGGGCATTCTGGCCGAAGCAGGAAGTGACGGCGAGAGCGGAGAGAAGAGCCCAAACCACGCGCTGCATACGGAGGGGCGAGGGAGCACTTGGGATGCCAAAGAGGAAACATTGGCAAATTCAATGTTTGGCTGCTCCCCCGTGTGATCCGCGGTCACAGGTGTGAAGCTAGTCCCGGCGCGGCCGTTGGTTGACGTCGAGCAGAGCGCGCAGTGGCTCCAGGCGGGCGATCACCACGCGCCGGCGGCCCAGGCGAACCAGGCGTTTCTTCTGGAACTGGTTCAGTTTGCCCGAGGCCGTCTCTCGGGTCGCTCCCACCAAGTCCGCGAAGTCCTCCTGAGACAGGGGGATGACATAGTCGCCAGTCTGCTCGGGGCCAAACGACTCGGCCAGGTCCAACAGGGTTGTGGCCAAGCGGTACTCCACATCCCTGCGGATCAGCATGTCGATGCGCCGGTGAAGCGTCTCCTGCTGTTCGCCGAGGTGTTGGGCAACGCTTCGCCACATTGCCGGCTCGCTTTCGCAGCGCCCGATGAACATCTCCGTGGGGATTTCGAACACTCCCCCGTCTGCCAGGCACTTCGCCGACGAGGTGTGTGCGGTTCCAAGCAACGCCTGCTTGATTCCGAAGATCTGGCCAGGGCGAATCAGATCGAGAACCGCGTCGCGCCCGGAGAAGGCTTCCGGGGCGCAGATTTTTACAAGTCCGCTCTCGAGGCGGAAGACGAAATCGGGAAATTCACCAGGCGAGAACAACGTCTCACCGCGAACAAGCTGGCGTCGTCTACCCTCATCCAGACCGAGCGCCGCCGACGGAGGCTCCTCAAGGGGTATCGTGATCATCCGGGACATCGATGCTGCCGATCAAGCGCCTACACCGTACACACCGAGTATACGCAAACCAAGCCCGAATTGAGACAGGAAACATGTTGTTATCCGGCTGTCTCGATGCGTGGAGCTAAGTGTACTTAGCGTATATGCGAGAGGATTTCGCGATTTTGCGTAACTTTGCGTGGCTCTTGGCGAGGAAGCCGCTCGACTTAGTGAGTACGTCCAGCCCGCCTGATACCGCTTGCAAAGGTGGCCGCGCGCCCGAAAAACTCGCCCGTCCGGTCTTTCCCGAAGGCCTCGCGAAACGCCCCGAGCTCCTCCGCGAAGGCGGAGAGCGCCGCTTCGATCTCCTCGCGATTGGTGGCGAAGATGTCTTCCCACAGATGGTACGGGCTCAAAGCCAGGCGTGTCATGTCGACAATTCCCGGGCCGGCGGCCTCGCTCCGGGGAGCGCCGTTGTGCTCCAAAGACGCCGCGAGCACGGTGGACACGATCTGCGGTAAGTGGGAGATGCGCGCCACCAGTCGGTCGTGGTCGGCGGGGGATAGAGTATGCACGATTGCGCCGATCCGCTCCAGCCAGGACAGGAAAACCGGGACGTGCGAGTAACTCAGGCCGGATTGTTGCAAGGGTGTTACAAGATAGGGACGGCCGCGGAAGAGTTCTGCCTCCGCTGAGGCTACGCCGCTACTCTCTTTTCCGGCCATGGGGTGCCCGCCCAAGAAAACACCCTCCGGGAGGGAGCGGCGGGCGGTCTCGACAATGGCGCTCTTGGTGCTGCCGGCATCGGTGACCAAGGCGCCGGGTTTGAGCAGGCGGGCGAGCCGGGGCAGGATTTCGAGGATGTGCCGGATGGGGCCCGAGAGGTAAACCAGGTCGGCTTGGGGCACGGCGGTTTCCAGATCTTCGCCCCGGTCCACGGCGCCACGCGCGACGGCGGCTTCGATGGTGCGAGGGCTGCTGACTCCGGTGATCGGACCGCGGAAGCCGGCCTGGCGCAGGGCGAGCCCGAACGAGCCTCCGATCAGGCCGACGCCGACGATCGCAACGGACTCCACGCGGCTACACCGTCCTGCCCACGGCCGGCGCAATCATGCGCAGTTGGCCCATGAGCTCCTCGAACTGCTGCGGCCAGAGAGATTGGGGACCGTCGCTGAGGGCGCGGTCCGGATTGGGATGGACCTCCACCAGCAGGCCGTCCGCGCCGGCGGCCACGGCGGCCCGAGCCATGGGCAGGACTTTGTCACGGCGTCCGGCGCCGTGCGACGGGTCGGCGAGCATGGGAAGGTGGGAGAGCTTTTTGACAACGGGAATCGCGGAGATATCCATCGTGTTACGTGTGTAGCTTTCGAAGGTTCGGATCCCGCGCTCGCATAACATCACATCGTAATTGCCGCCGCTCAGAAGATATTCGGCGGAGAGCAGCAGTTCTTCGATAGTCGCGGAAATACCACGCTTCAGTAAGACAGGTTTTCTCAGCTTGCCGAGTTCGCGCAGCAAATTGAAGTTCTGCATGTTGCGGGCGCCCACCTGGAGGATATCGGCGTAGCCGGCCACCAGTGCGATCTGGGTCTGATCCATCACCTCGGTCACGGTGAGCAGCCCGTTGCGGAGCGCGGCGCGGCGGAGGAGCCGCAAACCGTCCTCGCCCAGGCCCTGAAAGCTGTAGGGCGAGGTGGGCGGGATGAAGGCGCCGGCGTGCAGGACGCGGGCGCCGTGGCGAGCCACGCAGGCGGCGGCGGATTCGATTTGTTCCTCGCTTTCCACGCTGCATGGTCCGGCCATGATCACCACCGCGCCGCCGCCGATCTCGAGGTCTCCGATCCGGACCACGGTGCCCTCGGGCCGGAACGCGCGGCTGGCCAGTTTGTAGGGCGACATGATGCGGTGGCACTCCTGGACGCCCTCCATCACTTCGAACTCGGCCGGATCGAACTCGCCTTCGGGCCCCACGCCGCCGAGCAGCGTGTGCATCACGCCCGTGGAGCGATGAACGGTGAAGCCCATGGTGACCATGCGGTCGATCACCTTCTCCACGAGTTCCTCGCCGGCGCCGGCTTGCATCACGACAACCATCGTTGACCCCTCCCTTACCGGCCTGGCCCGCCGGAGCGTTCCATCTGTTTCTTCTGGACGGTGCGCATCTCGTCGATGATGCGCTCGAACAGCCGCTTCACGGCGTCGTTGGGTAACGGGCCGGAGTTGTGGCCGAGTACGTTGCGGAAGACCTCCTCCTCCCGCTTGGGTTCGTAGATCGGCATCTCCACCTGCTGCTTGATACGGCCGATTTCCTGGACCACGAGCGCGCGTTCGTTGAAGAGTTCGAGAAGCCGCAGGTCCAGCGTGTCGATGCGGCTGCGCTGGACCGCGAGCGCTTGTGCGGCCTGTTCGGGTGTCACGCGCCGGCCCCTTTGAGCGCTCCGGAGAGTTCCGCCGCGAGCGCCTCCAGGCGCGATTCCAGCTCCGGCCCCGGATGTTGCTCGACGATGCGGACAAACGCGCTGCCCACCACGATCGCGTCGGCCTTGCCGGCCAGTTGCGCCGCGTGTTGGGCGCGGGAGATGCCGAAGCCGACCGCCAGCGGCTTGTCCGTGAGGGCGCGCATGGATTCGATCAGCGGCAGGGCGGAGCCGGAGAGCTGATCGCTGACGCCGGTCACTCCGGTGCGGGAAACCAGGTACAGGAAGCCGGTGGAATAGCGGGCCACCAGTTCCCGCCGCTTAGGGGCGCTGGTGGGCGCGGCCAGGAAGACGGTATCGAGACCGGCGCGGTGCATGGTATCGACGTAGCCTTCGGCCTCTTCGACGCTCAGGTCGGTGAGCAGGCAGCCGTCCACGCCCGCCGCCGCGGCGTCCTTCGCCAGCGCCGCGAAGCCATAGCGCATGACGGGATTCAGGTAGGTGAAGAGAACGATCGGGATCTGGCTGTGGAGCCGGATGCGCGCGGCCATTTCGAGCACGGCGGGCAGGGTTGTGCCGGCGGCGAGGGCGCGCTCCGACCCGCGCTGGATGACGGGGCCGTCGGCGATCGGATCGGAGAAGGGCACGCCGAGTTCGATCAGATCGGCGCCGCCGCGTTCGAGCGCGGCCACCAGGGAGGGGGTCCGGCCGGGGGTTGGGTCGCCCGCGGTGAGATAGGCAACCAGGCCGGTGCGGCGTTCCGCCCGCAGACGGTCAAAGGTGGCGGCGATTCTATTCATCGAGGTCTTTCAGATTCTCGCGGTAGATGTCGATGTCCTTGTCGCCGCGCCCGCTCAGATTGACAACGTAGATCTGGTCCTGGGCCGAGGGCGCACGCCGGATCGCCTCGGCCACGGCGTGGGACGATTCGAGGGCCGGGATGATGCCTTCGGTCCGGGAGAGCCGGCGCGCGGCGGTGAGCGCCTCCTGGTCGGTGATCGAAATGTACTCGGCGCGGCCCTGGTCGTGCAGCCAGGCGTGCTCCGGTCCCACCAGCGCGTAATCGAGGCCGGCGGAGACCGAGTGCGTCAACGAGACCTGGCCGTCGCTGTCCTGAAGCAGGTAGCTGTAAGCCCCGTGGAGCACGCCGGGGGAGCCGCCGGAGAAGCGTGCCGCATGGGTGCCCAGCGCGGCGCCGTGACCGCCCGCTTCGACGCCCACCATGCGGACTCCCTCATCCCCCACGAACGGATGGAAGAGGCCGATCGCGTTACTGCCACCGCCCACGCAGGCGAAGAGAACGTCCGGCAGCCGGCCTTCCTGTTCGAGAATCTGTTTCCGCGATTCGATGCCGATGACGCTGTGAAAATCGCGCACCATTAATGGATAGGGATGGGCGCCCAAGGCGGAGCCGAGCAGATAGTGGGTGCTCTGGATGTTGGTCACCCAGTCGCGCATGGCTTCGCTGATCGCGTCCTTGAGGGTGCGGCTACCGTTGGTGACGGCGGCCACTTTCGCTCCCAGCAGGCGCATGCGGAAGACGTTGAGGCGCTGGCGCCGCATGTCTTCCTCGCCCATGTAGACTACGCACTCCATGCCGAAGAGGGCGCACACGGTGGCGGTGGCGACGCCATGCTGGCCGGCGCCGGTTTCGGCGATGATCCTCTTCTTGCCCATGCGCCGGGCAAGCAGGACCTGGCCGAGCGCGTTGTTGATCTTGTGCGCGCCGGTATGGAGCAGGTCTTCGCGTTTGAGATAGATGCGCGCGCCGCCCAGTTCCTGGCTGAGCCGGCGGGCGTGATAGAGGGGCGTGGGACGGCCCGCGTAGTTGGCGAAGAGGTCGCTTAATTCGGCGTGAAACGCGGGATCCAGGCGGGCCTGGGCGTAGGCTTCCTCCAACTCTTCGAGCGGAGACATCAGGATTTCGGGAACGTATCGGCCGCCATACGGGCCGAAGTGGCCGCGGGCGTCGGGTTGGGAGGTCAGCATAGAGTGCGAGCTTCTCTCAGCGCGGCTTCGACAAACTGCCGCATCTTCTCATGATCCTTCACTCCGGGCGCGCGTTCGAGGCGGGAAGCCGCGTCAACGCCCCAGGGCCGCACGCGGCGGATGGCTTCCGCGACGTTATCAGGGCCGAGACCGCCGGCCAGCACGATGCGTCCGGGCAGCGCTTCGGCGAGCGACCAATCGAAGGCGCGCCCCGTGCCGCCGTGCGACGGCGAGGGCGTATCGACCAGAAACGCTTCCGCGCGGGCGGAGGCAATTCGCGCGGCGAGACCGGGCGCGGCGGGCAGCGCGAGCCAGACGCGCACGCCCGGATGGGGAGCGGCCATTTCCGGAACTTCGGCGCCGTGCATCTGCGCCACGTTGAGGCCGGCGGCGGCCACCACTTCAGCGGCCCGCTCCAGAGTCTCGTTGACGAAGACGCCCACCTTGAGCACGCCTGGGGGCAGCACGGCGGCAATCCGTTGTGCCGCTTCCACGCTCACGAATCGGGGACTCGCGGGATAGAAGTTGAACCCGAGGGCGGCCGCTCCCGCTCTGACCGCCGCCAGGGCGTCGCAGGGACTGGTGATGCCGCAGATCTTGACGATCACCCGTTAGGACCTCAACGCTCGAACCGCGGCCGCGGCATCTCCGGACTTCACCAGGTGTTCGCCCACCAGGAACGCGTGATAGCCGGCCGCGCGCAGGCGCCGCACGTGGTCCGCCGAGGCGATGCCGCTTTCGCTTACCAGCACCGCGCCCGCGGGCATGCGTTCGGCCAGGCGGAGCGAGGTATCGAGTGAGACCTGAAACGTGTGGAGGTCGCGATTGTTCACGCCAATCAGGTCCGCGCCGGAATCGGCCGCCGAGCGCAGTTCCTCCTCGTTGTGCACCTCCACGAGCGCCGCCATCCCGAAGCGGGCGGCGTGTTCGCGGAGCGAACGGAGTTGCGTGGTGTCCAGGAGGGCGGCGATCAAAAGGAGCGCGTCGGCGCGGTGCGCGGCCGCCTCCACGACATGAAACTCGTCGAGGGTGAAATCCTTGCGCAGCACAGGCACGCCGACGGCCGAGCGCGCGGCCTCCAGATCGGCCAGGGATCCCTGAAAGAAGCGCTCATCGGTGAGCACGGAGAGAGCTGCCGCGCCGCCGTCTTCGTAAGCCGATCCGAGCGAAGCGGGGTGGTAGGAGGGGATCAGAAGGCCTTTGCTGGGGGACGCCTTCTTGCATTCGGCGATGATGGCGGGAGGGTGGGCAAGAAGCGCGCGACGGAAATCGCGCCGTTGGGAAGTGAGCCTGGCTGCAAACAATTCGTGGCGGTTGCGTTCGACGATTCGCCGCGACAATTCCTCTCGTTTATGTTCGACGATGCGGGAGAGGATATCGGGGACAACTCCGGTCATGGGGGAATGACTCATGCTATCACGCTCGCGGCCGGCGCATGCCGCGAGCGTGATGCAGGATGGAATTGCCGGAGTTAGAACCGGTCCGGGAGAACGAGGATCTCGAACGGCGCGCCGCCGCCCTTGTTATCAACGGCGACGAAGGTGCGGACCATACCTCCCCAACTCGGCAGGCGGCCCGTGCTGATGGCGATGTTCTGCGTGTTGGCGACGGCCACGCGCAGGTGGTAGGTGAGGATCGGCACGGCGAGGTAGGGCGACGCGGCCTTGAAGGGCACGTTGGTCAAGGCCGGGCGCAGGCGATCGAGGGGCTCAAACGGAGTGCCGGCGTAGAGGTCCACGTTCGGAGCGCCCGGGGCGGCGTGAATCGCGCGGATGCGGATCTGGCCCTCGGCGGGCGGCGTGAGGTCGTCGGTGAGCCACATGATGTCCAGACCGGGCTGACGGCCGCCGGCGTAACCCACGGCGATGGCCGTGTACCAGGTGTTGGCCATAACTTCGGGAGCAGCTTGCAGAACGGTGGTGTTGGTGCCGGTGACGTTGACGCGGATTTCGCGGCGTCCGGCGGGCACCATCAGGTATTCGGAATATTCGCGGAAGGGCAGATCCTGGAGTACGCGAACGCCATCGACGAGGACGTCGACGTTGGGCGCGTCGGGCGAAGCGTGGAAGACGCGCACGCGGCCCGATTGGGCAAACGCGGCGGTGGCGAGCAGGAGCGCGGGCGCAACAAGGCGCAGCATCAGTCGAGTCAAGTTTTCACCTCGTGAGATTTGTATTGAGTTCCGCGTATGCCGCGGAGGGCTTTCTTTCAAACGATTCGCGCGCGCTGGTAAAATGATGCAGCCTTCATCTGGAGAGATCTACCAAAATGTCAATCTCGTCAAGCTACCCGCCGAATGAGGATTTCGTCCGGCGAGCGCACGTGCAGGGAATGGACGGATACAGGCAGCTCTACCGGCGCGCCGAGGAAAAGCCCGAGGAGTTCTGGGGGGAGCTGGCGGAAAAAGAGCTCGCCTGGTTCGAGCCCTGGAACCACGTCTTCGAGTGGAAGCCTCCGTTCGTGAAATGGTTCGTGGGCGGGAAGCTCAACGCCAGTTACAACTGCCTCGACCGGCATCTGAATACCGCGCGGCGCAACAAGGCGGCGATCCTGTTCGAAGGCGAGCCCGGCGACCAGCGCGCCATCACTTACCAGGAATTGCACCGGCTGGTGTGCCGCTTCGCGAACGTGCTGAAGGGGCTGGGCTACCAATCGGGTGACCGGGCGATCATTTACATGCCGATGATTCCGGAGGCCGTGGTCGCGATGCTGGCCTGCGCCCGGCTGGGCATCATGCATAGCGTGGTATTCGGCGGCTTCTCGTCGGAAGCGCTGAAGGCGCGCATCCTGGACCTGGGAGCGCCGCTGGTGATAACGGCCGACGGCGGCTGGCGGCGGGGCAAGGAGATCCGTTTGAAGGACGCGGTGGACGAAGCGTGCGCCGAGTGTCCGGATGTGCGCTCCGTGGTGGTGTACCGCCGCACGGGCTCGGCGGTGCCGATGAAGGAAGGCCGCGATCATTGGTGGCACGACCTGGACAAGGATGTGAGCGAGGTGTGTCCCGCCGAACCGCTGGATAGCGAGCATCCCTTGTTTGCGCTCTATACGTCGGGTACGACGGGCAAGCCGAAGGGCATTCTTCACACCACGGGCGGGTACCTGTTGCACACCACGATGACCATGAAGTGGGTCTTCGATCTGAAGGAAGAAGATACCTACTGGTGCACGGCGGATATCGGCTGGGTGACCGGGCACAGCTACATCGTGTACGGCCCACTCTCAGCGGGGGCGACGACGGTGATCTACGAGGGCGCGCCCGATTATCCGGCCTTCGATCGCTGGTGGCGCCTGGTGGAGAAGTACCGGGTGAACATCTTCTACACGTCGCCCACGGCCATCCGCGCGCTGATCAAGCAGGGTGACAAGTGGCCGGCGTCGCGCGACCTTTCGAGCCTGCGCCTGCTCGGTTCGGTGGGCGAGCCGATCAACCCCGCGGCCTGGGAATGGTATCACCGCGTGATCGGCAAGGGCCGGTGCCCGATTGTCGATACCTGGTGGCAGACCGAGACCGGCGGAATGCTGATCGCACCCATGCCGGGCGCGGTGCCGTTGAAGCCCGGTTCCGGCACGCTGCCGATGCCGGGCGTGCTGGCCGAAGTGGTGGATCTGGCCGGCAACCCGGCCGCTCCCGACCAGGAGGGATTCCTGATCATCAAGCGGCCCTGGCCGGGGATGATGCGCACCATCTGGGGAGATCCGGAACGCTACGCGGCGCAGTATTGGGGCCGGCTGCCGGGCGTGTACTTCACCGGGGACGCCGCGCGCCAGGATGCGGACGGTTATTTCTGGGTGCTCGGCCGCGTGGATGACGTGATGAACGTGAGCGGCCACCGGCTCAGCACGATGGAAGTGGAGTCCGCGCTGGTTCGACACCCTTCGGTGGCGGAGGCCGCGGTAGTGGGCAAGCCGCACGAGGTGACGGGCCAGGCGGTCTGCGCCTTCGTCACGTTGAAAGCCGGGCAGGACGACCACAAGGGCCTGGGTGAGGAGCTGCGCCGTTGGGTGGCGCATGAGATTGGGGCGTTCGCGCGGCCGGAGGAGATCCGATTCACCGAAGCGCTGCCGAAGACACGCAGCGGGAAGATCATGCGCCGGCTGCTGCGCGAGATCGTCACGAGCCACACGGTGAGCGGAGATGTGACGACGCTCGAGGATCTGAGCGTCGTCACGAGGCTGGCTTCACAGCACGACGAAGACTAGGCGCGGGCGGAGGCAGCGCCGAGGTCGCCCGTGCATTGCGGGCAGCGCGTGGCCTTGATCGCAATGGCGGAGCAGCAGAGGGGGCACTCCTTGGTGGGCGGCGGGGGCGCGGCCGGCGCGGGCTTGCGCATCTTGTTCACCTGGCGAACGACGAGGAAGATGGCGAAGGCGACGATCACGAAGTCGATCACGGTGTTCAAGAATACACCGTAGGACAGAACCGGGACATTCTTCTGCTTCGCCTCGGCGAGCGTGGTGACGGCCTGATCCCCGAGCACGATAAAGAGGTTTGCGAAGTCGACCTTGCCCGCGATCAGACCGATGAGCGGGGTGATGATATCGCTCACGAACGAACTGACGATCTTGCCGAACGCTGCGCCGATGATGACACCGATCGCGAGGTCAAGAACGTTCCCTTGCATGGCGAATGCTTTGAATTCCTTGAGCATGACGAGGGCCTCCTGAGGTGTGGAGCATACCACAGTGCGCCTCCCGATGGACGCCGGGCGGCATCGCCGCTCAGTAGATCTTCGTCACCGGCGAGCCGTCGACGAGGAGGCCCGCGGGGGTCTGCTCGAGGCTGAGGAGCTTCGGGTCGCCTTGGGGTGGCGTGATCTCGAGGAATGCGAAGCCGTTGATCGCGCGGATCCGCCACTTTCCGGCGGGAGCGGCGATGGCCGGGTTGGGGCCGATGGTGATCACACCGTCCTCGGCGAGGTGGCGCGTGGTGCGGCCGGCGAGCGTCTTGCCGCGGAGGCGTTCGAGCCACATCTGGGCGAGTGGGTGGTCGTCGGCGAGGCGGGTGTCGATGCGTGGCTCTTCAAACTTGAGACCGGAGAGAAGGGAGCGCACCTGCTCGTCGCGCGCGGCCAGGCGCGCCGCGTCGCCCATGGCGAGGATGGCATGCGCGCGCGGGGGCTCGGGTCGAATGTAGAGGCGCACCGAGAAGGGCCTTCCGGTGGCGGGATGACGAAACTCCCAGGTGTAGGAGGCGCCGGCGGCGAACGCCGCGCGCTCGGCGTTGCGGGTTACGATCGCGCCGCTTTGGAGAAAGCCGGAGGCGATTTGGGAGACGAACTCACGCTCCTCTTCCGGATCATAGCCGGGCTCGGAGGTGGCGAAATAGACTTCGGCGTTGTCCTGGCGGCGGGGATCGAAGGCCGCGCCGGGAGGTTTCAATAGAAGGCCCTGGGCTTGGGATTCGACGGTCCAATCGGAAGGGACGCGGGCGGCGAGACCGGAAGCGTGCTTGTGCGTGGTGAGCGTCGCGGCGGCTTGCAGAAGGAGCAACGCGGCCACCATACCGAACAGTGTAGCCAGATACGATGGAGGCGATGGGCACTTTCGATTTGACGGGACAAACCGCGGTGGTGACGGGCGCGGCGCAGGGCATTGGCGAAGGGATCGCGCGGCGGCTGGCGCGGGCGGGAGCGCGCGTGGCCGTGGCGGATCTGAACGAGGAGGCGGCGTTGGCGGCGGCATCGGGCGTGGGAGCGAACGCCTTCGCGGTGAGGCTGGATGTGACCAGCGACGAGTCCGTGCAGAGCGCGGTGGCTGCGATCGTGCAGCAGACGGGGCGAATCGACGTTTGGGTGAATAACGCGGGGATCGCGGGGCGCACGGCGCCGGTGTGGGAGCAAACCGACGAGGACTGGTCGCGGATCGTGGCGCTGAACCTGACCGGCGTGTTCTATTGCTGCCGCGCGGTGCTGCCGCACATGCGCGGGCGGCGCTACGGGCGGATCGTCAACATCGCCTCCATCGCGGGCAAGGAAGGAAACCCGAACATGTCGGGCTACTCGGCGACGAAGGCGGGCGTGATCGGGCTCACGAAGTCGATCGCCAAGGAAGTGGCCACCGACGGGATCTGCGTCAACGCCGTGGCGCCGGCCGTGGTCCGGACGAAAATCCTGGATCAATTGACGCCTGAGCAGGTGGACTACATGACGGCGCGAATACCGATGCGGCGCACCGGGGCGATCGAGGAGATTGCGGCGGTGGTGCACTTTCTGGCCAGCCCGGATTGTTCGTTCGTCACCGGCCAGACGTACGATGCCAGCGGCGGCCGGGCGACCTATTAGAACGTGATGCCGTATTCGAGAACCAGGCCGTTCTTACCGTTCGCGGGGGTGTTCGCGATCTTGTAGGCGACGACGATGATCTGCTTCTTTGTCGGGTGGAAGAGGATGCCGGGAATGAAGAACCCGAAGTCGTGACGGCCGCGGAACCACTCGGCGAGGAGGATCACCCGCTTGCCGACCGGCTGCTCGATACCGCCCAGGAAGTTGCCCGTAGTTTTCTTGAACAACTCGCGAGTTCCGTGGAAGCCGCCCGCGGTGAGCCGCGTTTCCAGCTTCGGTACGCGCATGCTGAAGTGGGAATAGCTGAAACTGCCGAGCCCGCCCCCACGGTAGTTGAAGACCGCCATCTGGCCCACGGTGATCTTCATCTCGCGGGATCCCCAGCGCTCGGAGAAGATCTGCGGCGAGGACTTGAATCCCACGCCCACCGCCTCATTCAGCGCGCGCGGAGAGCCGGCGTTGTAGGAGGTGACCGCGAGTTCGGTGGATTTGCCCACGCCGTAGGCGAAGAAGTTGGTGCCGTACCAATAGCGGCCCTGGTTCCAGCCGCGGGTCTGCGTTTCATGCATGAGGAAACGCTTGCCCTTGGGTGTGATGTCGGCCGACGGCATATTGACGATGGCCTGCTGGGCGAACAGGGCGCCGGGCAGCAGGCACACAACGGGTGCGAGTGACGTTCGAATCATCGGTCTGTAATGAGGCGGACCGCGGTCGCGCGACGGAGCGCACACGCACGTGGCCCTCTACTGGATGCCGAAAGCCTTCAACAGGAATGAATAATCGAAGGCCGTTTCCTTCATTTGCTCGTACCGGCCGGAGGCTCCAAAGTGGCCAGCGCCCATGTTCGTTTTGAGCACGAGGATGTTCTTGTCTTCTTTTGTCGCGCGGAGCCGGGCCACCCATTTCGCGGGTTCCCAGTAGGAGACACGGGGATCGTTGAGGCCCGCCGTGACCAGCATGTTCGGGTAGAGCTTGCCGGTGACGTTGTCATAGGGCGAGTAGGAGCGCATGTAGTCGTAGAATTTCCTGTCCGCGGGGTTGCCCCATTCCTCGTACTCGCCCACGGTGAGCGGCAAGGTGGCGTCGGACATGGTGTTGATGACATCGACGAAGGGGACCTTCGCGATCACGGCGCCGAAGAGATCGGGGCGCAGGTTGACCACGGCGCCCATGAGCAGTCCGCCGGCGCTGCCGCCGAGGATGGCGAGGCGGGCGGGCTTGGTGTACTTGAGGGCGACGAGGTGTTCGGCGCAGGCGATGAAATCGGTGAACGAGTTCTTCTTGTTCAGCATGCGGCCGTCGTCGTGCCATTTCTTGCCGAGCTCCTGGCCGCCCCGGATGTGCGCGAGGGCGATGGCGAAACCACGATCGAGAAGGCTGAGTCGGGCCGAGGAGAACGCCGCCTCCGTGGAGATGCCATACGCCCCGTAACCGTTGAGGAGCAGCGGAGCCTCGCCGTTCTTCGCGAAGCCTTTCCTGTAGACCAGGGAGATGGGGATCTTCACGCCGTCCTTCGCGGTGGCGTAGAGGCGCTCGCTCGAATACTGGGCGGGATCGTAGCCGCCGAGCACGTCCTGGCGTTTCATCAACGTCTGCGTGCGCTCGGACATATCGTAGTCGTAGACGGAACTCGGCGTCACCAGGGACGCGTAGGTGTAGCGGAGCACGCTGGTGTTGAAGTCGGGGTTTTCGTTGGGGACCACGGTGTAGGCGGGTTCCTGGAACTCGACGTAGTGAGATTTGGCGCCGCCTCGAAACGGATCGATGCGGAGCTTGCGCAGGCCGTTCTCGCGTTCCACCAGGACGAGATGATCGCGAAACGCGTCGACGCCTTCGAGCAGCACCCCATCGCGATGGGCTTGCACTTCGCGCCACCGGGCGCGGCCCGGGTTCTGGACGGGGGCCTGCACCAGCCGGAAATTGCGGCCGGTATCGTTCACGCGAATGTAGAACGAATCGCGGTGATGGGTGACGTCGTACTCGATCTCCTTGCGGCGGGGTTCGACGAGGGCGAAGGAGCCCTGGGGATCGGAGGCGCGGAGGTAGCGGACCTCGCGGGTGGTGGCGCTCGCCAATTCCATCAGCAGGTACTCGCGGCTTTTCGTTTTGTCCAGCTCGAGTGTGTACGCTTCGTCCTTCTCTTCGTAGATCAACGTGTCGTTCTTCGCATCCGAGCCCAGCACGTGGCGGAAGAGGCGGTAGGGGCGCTTGGTCGCCGGTTCGACGACGTTGTAGAACAAGGTTCGGTTATCGCTGGCCCACTGCACCGAATCGTAGGTGCCGGGGACGGTTTCGGCGAGGTCGGCGCCGGTGCCGAGATCGCGGAAACGGAGCGTGTAGACTTCGTCGCCTTCGTGATCGGTGGAGTAGGCGAGCAGCGTTTGATCGGGGCTTACCTTGAACACGCCGATCCGGAAGTATTTCCTGCCCGCGGCGAGGAGGTTGGCGTCCAACATCACCTGCTCGGCCGCGTCGAGGCTGCCCTTCTTGCGGCAGTAGATGGAGTACTGCTTTCCTTTCTCGGTTCGCGAATAGTAGTAGTAGCCGTCCACCTTCACGGGCACGGAGAGGTCGTCTTCCTTGACGCGGCCGCGAATCTCCTCATAGAGCTTCTGCTGAAGGGCGCCGGTGCCCGCCATGATCGACTCGGTGTAGCGGTTCTCGTCTTCCAGGTACTTGATGACCTCGGGATTGGTCTTCTCGCGCAGCCAGAAGTACGGGTCGATGCGCGTCTCGCCGTGCATTTCCAGGGTCTTGGGCCGACGGGCGGCGATCGGGGGAGCGATGGTTTCAGCGGTAAGCGACATGGTGAGACAGACGAGGAGCGCGGAGCGCAACAGCGTAGGAGCCACGAAGCTATCCTAGCGGGTCCGGTATGCCCGCCGCTTCGAAGCCCTTGTGGCGCAGGAGACAGGAATCGCAGGCGCGGCAGGGGCGGCCGTCCGGCGTGGGGTCGTAACAGGAATGTGTGAGCGCGTAGTCGACGCCCAGTTCGAGCCCGCGGCGAATGATGCCCTCCTTGGTCAGCTCGATGAGAGGGGTGTGGATGCGAACGGCGAGCGTACCTTCGACGGCGGCTTTGGTGGCGAGGTTGGCCATGCGCTCGAAGGCGGCGATGAACTCGGGGCGGCAGTCCGGGTAGCCGGAATAGTCGATGGCGTTGACGCCGAGGAACAGGTCCGCCGCGCCGAGCACTTCGGCCCAGGCGAGGGCGAGGGAGAGGAACACGGTGTTGCGGGCCGGGACATAGGTGACGGGGATGCCGTGTTCCATCTGCTCCGGGGAGCGGCCTTTGGGGACGGCGAGATCGGCGGTGAGCGCGGAGCCGCCGAACGGGCGGAGGTCGACGGCGAGCATGAGATGCTGCGCGGCGCCCAGCGCCTGCGCGACGCGGGCAGCGGCTTCGAGCTCGCGGCGGTGGCGCTGGCCGTAATCGAAGGAGAGAGCGTAGCAGGAGAAGCCCTGGTGCCGCGCGATGGCCAGCACGGTGGCGGAATCAAGGCCGCCGCTGAGAAGGCAGACGGCGCGCGGCGCGGAGTTCGTGGAACGCATGAGGCGGGGCTTCCGTTATCATAACGCGGGGTCCATGCGTTACCTGGAGTACCGGCCTGGGTTGCCGGTGGCGCACTATGTGCATTGTCTTTGGCTGCTGGAGGGGGAGAGTGCGCCCGCGCAGGTGATCTCGCCCGATGGGCGAATGGAGTTGATTCTGCACTACGGGGATCGCTTCCGCGAAGAGACGGGCCTGCAGCCGCGTGGGATCGTGGCGGGGCAGCGCTGGCGGTATCTGCGGGTTGAGGCGACGGGGCGCGTGGGATTGGTGGGGGCGCGGTTTCATCCGTGGGGATCGAATGCCCTGCTGCGGGACGAGGCTTGGGAGTGGGCTGGTTCCATCGTGGACGCGCCGGTGCCCTCCTGGTGGATTGAGCGGATCGCGGAGGCGCCGTCGGACGAGGCGCGGCTGCGTGTGTTCGAGAGCCTGCTGGCAGGACGCCTGCGCCCGGCCCAGGCGCCGGCGGCGGTGGTGGAGGCGGTTCGGCTTCTGCGCGCCGGCGCGCGCGTGGCCGGGGCGGCGGAGCGAGTGGAGGTCAGCGAACGGACCCTGGAGCGGCTGTTTCGGAACTGGGTGGGCATCGCTCCGAAGCGCTTTGAGCGCGTGGCGCGGTTTCAGCGGCTGCTGCGCCGGCTGCGGAGTGCGCCGGAGCGCTGGGCGGCGGTGGCGGCGGACATCGGCTACTACGATCAACCGCACCTGATCCGGGAGTTCCAGGAGCTGGCCGGCTGCGCGCCCTCCGAGTACGCGGGCAGCTCGCGCCATCTGAACGACTGGATTGTCGGATTTTTCCAAGACGGGGAAGCGGCGAATGCCGGAGGCTAGACGCATGAGACGACTTTTACTTGGAGTGTTGGCGGCGGGCGCGCTGAGCGCGGATCCCGCGGGAATCGCTTCCATGAACTGGCTGGCCGGCTGCTGGGAGGGGGGCAATGAGAGGCGGCAGATCGCCGAAGTGTGGATGCGTCCGGGAGGCGGCACGATGTTGGGCGTGGGGCGCACGGTGGCGGGCGGCAAGACAGTGAGCAGCGAATTCCTGCGCATCGACGAAAAGGACGGCGTGCTGGTGTACACCGCGCTGGTGGGGGCGCAGAAGCCGGTGCCGTTCAAGGCGGTCAAGACAGGACCGGGCGAAATTGTTTTTGAGAATCCGGAGCACGATTTCCCGCAGCGCATTGTTTACAAGCTGGGAGAAGGCGGCAAATTGGGCGCACGGATCGAGGGCAACGTGAACGGCAAGCTGCGCCAGGTGGATTACTCGATGCAGCGGGCAAAGTGCGAGTAGCGGGGAGCGGCCGCTGACCGCTCCTCACGCCATCGCTTCGCGGAGGGTCTCGAAATTCGATCCGCTGACCAGCGAGACGCGGACCGCGAGGCGGGTGTGGCGGCGGATCTCTTTGAGCGCTTTTTCGTCCGGCGCCACGCTGGCGGCGAGCAGCAGCACGCCGCCGTCGACATCATAGGGGACCACGCCGTGTTTGGCGGCCAGGGCGGCGGGCAGGGAACGGGCGATGCGGCGGTGGACGCGGCCCGCGGCGACGTGCACCGTGGCCAAGCCGCTTCGCCAGCCCGCGTCCTCCAGTTCCTCTTCGAACCCGGCTTCGGCGGCAAGATCCTCCAGGAACGCGTCCGCCGGTTGCTGGAACATGGCCAGGGCCGCGCGCGAAGGAAACGCGTGCTCGGTTTTCACCCAGCGGAGCGGCTGGCGGAGCGCTTTGGCCTGCGCGAACCGCCACAGGGCCCCCATTGAGGCGAGAAAATTGATGCCGTTCGCCCAGAGCGCGCGCAACGGAACCCCCAGCGCGAATCGCCAACCATAAATCTGGCCGGAACACCAGGCGCGGGCGGAGAGGGCCGTGGCTTGGAAAGACAAGGTGACCCACGGCAGCCAGCCGGCGGCGGCCCCGGCCAGGCCCCAGACTCCACCCGTCAACGAGGCCCACAGCCAGGTGGCCGCGCCGTAGACCAGAGACGCGTTGGCGAGGATGCTGACCGGGTTGCCGACGAGGCCCTTGCGATCGCGCCACAGCCAGTAAAGCTGCCGGACGCCGCCGAACCAGCCATAGCGTTCCCACGCCTGCAGGGCGTTGCCGGTCACCCAACGCGTCCGCTGGCGGCGGGCGGCGTCGAAGGTCCGCGGGAAGTATTCGCGTGTGGCCACCGGCGCCCCGTTCTCCCAGCGAACGGGAAAGAAAAGCTGTCGGCAGCCGAGTTCAAAGAGACGAATCCCGTTAGCGTAGTCTTCGGTGAGGCTTTCGGGGTCGAAGATGCGGTTGCCCGAGCGGCCGGCGAGCCGGTCCAGGGCGTCACGGCGGTAGCCCGTGCCCACTCCGTTCGAGGGCATGAAACCGCCCAGGGCCTGACGCGCGACGGCGTCCAGCATTTCGTATTGCGCGAACTCGTCGCAGTAGACACCATGGGTCAACTCGCGCCAGGGGGTGGGCAGGGCCAGCACGGGGATCTGCACCATGTCGTGGTTCCGGCACAGTTGGTTGAGCCACCGCAGACTGTGAGGATGAATGAGGTCCTCGGCGTCATGGGTCACGATGGTCTCGAAGCGGACGCCGTGCTCCTCTTCGTAGAGAAGCAGGCGTTGATAGATCCAATTCAGGCAGTCGGCCTTGGATGTGGGACCGTCGTGGGGGCAGAGCGCGATGGAGACGCGGCGGAACCGGTCTTCCAGGCGGCGCAGCGCGGCGATGGTGTCTTCATCGTTCGGGTAGGCGCCGGCGAAGATGACGAAGTCCGAGTATTGGATGGCGGCGAGGTTGTGCTCCACCATGCGCTCGACGACGGCCGCCTCGTGCCACAAGGGGAGCAGGATGGCGATGGGCCGTTCGGTGGCGGAAGGGTCGGGGGCGAACGCGGGAGCGCGCCGGGCGGCGAGCGCGACGCAGGTGACCAGGAAGTCGTCCAGGCCGCTCACAAGCAGATAGACCGCGAGCGGCGGTAACGCGCTCAAGACGAGCCCGTCGATCAGTTCGAGGACCGGCACCTTAAGAACAGGTGCCGGAGGTCCGGAATAGTTCTCATGGCTAATCCGAGAAGCGGGGGGGATCAAAAAGCGAAAGTGGTTCGAAGTGGGTGATCCGGAGGCGCTTTCCGGCGCGGCGGAAGCGGACCTCCACGGCCGCCCGGCGGCGTTCCAGGCGCTGGGTTCCGTCGCGGGTGCGCAGGGTCAGGGCCCAGTCCGCGCGCGCCGCGAGGCCACTCTCGTCGAACGCCTCCGGGAAGGCGATCGAGGACGTCAGCTCGGTCTGGTCCACCAGCGCGGCGACGTTGGCTCGGAGTTGGCCGCGGGCGGGGAAGCCGGTGTCGAAGGCGGCGAGAAAACCATGGACGTCACGCTCGGCCAGCGCGGCGGCAAGCGAGGCGAACGCCGCGCGCATCTCATCTTCCGCTCCGGCCCGCACCAGTGCGGCGGCGGCGAAGCCGATGGCCAGGCGGCGCGTCATGGCTTCTCGTAGGCGAGCGCGTTAAAGAAGAGCTTGAACGCCTGATAGCTTTGCGCGCGATACTGCGGGCGCAGTCCGAACAGGATCACGCGCCCCTCGCCGAAGGGCAGGTCGAGCAGTGCGGTGCGGTTGGCGAGGTGCTTCTCGCCCAACAGCCAGCCGGAAGCCAGGAGGTTGGCGTCGAGATAGCGCACGGGTCCGGGGGCCTCCCACGCCGGCGACTGTTCGTTCCAGATAGCGATCTCCTCCGGGAGGCCGCGCGAGAGCGGGCTCTCCGGGTCGAGCTTCACGCGGAGCAGCGAACCGGGGACATAATACTCGCGGTTGCCGAGGCCTTCGGTGACGTCGTGCGCGGCAGCGCCGAGGGCCTTCACCGCGTACTCCGTGGAGCGGTTGAGGAAGACGAGGCGTCCGCCGCGCCGGGCGAATTCCGCCAGCGCCTTCGCACCCGTTTCGCCCAACCCGCCGGTGAACTCAGGCGGCATGGAGCCGGCCCGGTAGCCGTTCGCGATCGACTCGTAACTCTGATCGGGGAACACGATCGCGTCGAAACGGTCGCGCAGGCCGCCCTTCTGAACGTCCGCATTACGGAGGGAGGAGTAATCGAAGCCGAACTCCTCGAGCAGCCACCGCGTCCACCCCTCGTCCATCGAGGGGTTCCACGAGCGATAGAGGCCGACGCGCGGGTTGGCGGCCCGGGCGCCCTTGCGCCAGAAACCGGTATCGGAGGGCCGCATCGTGCGGGGGCGAAGGAAGGGGAACGCCTGCGCGGCCGCCAGAGGTGCTTCGAAAGGCTGCGCCACGGTCACCACCTCCACGCCCATCAGGAGCGGCAGGGTGTGGGCCGTCACGTCGTAGGGCCGCCGGGGAGGGCCGCCGGGGTACTGGCGCAGATCGGGGTAGCGCTGCCGTTCGAGCAGAGTCTTCGCGTAGGCCGAGTAGGGTTGCTGCATGCGGATCACATACGAACCCGCGTCGTACTTGCGGCCTTCGGCTTCGAAGGGCTGCGGGGCGCGCTCGATCTCCACCAGACCGAACGCGAGCAACTCGAGCATCTTCGCGGCGGCGTCGGCGTCCTGCTGGCGCGCGGGAATGACGAAGGCGTAGGGCTCGCGCCGCGCCAGGGCCCGCTGGCCGATGGTGTAGAAGTTACGGAGCAGGTCAGCGCGCCGGGTGGCGGCGGTGTAGAGGCACGACTCCATGGCGATCAACTGGTCGTCGACGATGTCGCGCAGTTGCCACTCGCCGCCCATCCACGGTTCCAGGTGATTCCAGGACGATTCGCGCGGGTTGTAGCCGAGGGCCTGCGAACCGATCTGCTCAGGCTTGACGGTGATGGGCGTGGAGAGCCGCGGGCTGGCCGATTCGCTCAGGATGCGGGCGCCGCCATGATAGGCCTGGTAGTGGCGCGCGGGGGTCCAGGAATCGTACATCGCGTTCACGGCCACGCCGCGGCGGCCGGAAGCGGTCACGTCGTGCGCGATGGTCATACCGATCATGTTCGAGAGCTGCGTGACCATGGGGTCAATGTTCGGATCGATCGGATCGAGCCAGGGCGGCACGAACAGGCGGGAGGCGAAGGCACCCTGCTGGTGCACGTCGTACACCACCTGCGGGCGCCACACGTTGTGTAGCTGTGAGACCACGTTTCGCGATTCCACCTGGGAGAAGACGTACCAGTCGCGGTTGTTGTCATGGCCGACGTATTTCTGGTAGAGCTCTGGCGGCGAGGTTCCTTCGAACGGCGTCCCGAGGGTTTTGCGATACCAGCGGGTGACCAGGTCGGTGCCGTCCGGATTGAGGGAGGGCACCAGGATGAAGATCACGTTGTCGAGAATGGCGCGGGTCTTGGGATCTGACGCCGTCACCATGCGGTGGGCGAACTCGACGGCGGTGTGCGTGGAGGCGACCTCAGTGGAGTGAATCGCGCAGGTGATCATCACCACGGCTTTGCCCGAAGCGGCGATCTTCTCCGCCTCGGCGGGCGGCGTGCGGCGGGGGTCGGCGAGACGGCGCTGCATCGCGGAGTAGCGGTCCAGCGTCTTGATGGTCTGCTGCGCCGAGAAGAAGGCGGCGATCATCGGGCGGCCCTCGGTGGAGGCGCCGATCTCACGAACGGCGATCTTGGGGCTGGACTTTTCGAGCACTCGGAAGTACTCCACCACGCGAGGCCATTCCAGGCTCGAACGGCTGGCGCCCATGCTGTGGCCGAAGAACGACTCCGGCGAGGGGACCGGGGGCGCCGTCTGTGCAACCAGCAGGAGGGGCGTCAGCAGGAGCGCGGCGCCGAGCTGCCTCATGGGCGGGCCAACTCCTTCCAGAGCGCCGCGTACCAGCGGAGAAAGCGTTCGGGCTCCCGGGAAGCGCGCGCCTCACACAGCGTGTACCGCTCATAGCGGGCCTGCCGCAGCAGGGTGAACAGTTCGCGCCAGGGATACGCCGGGTTGGCCAGCTCATTGATGTGGACGTTCTTGATCCAGGGCTTGAGCAGATCGAAGGCCCACTTCACGGAACCGTTCCGGATGTCGGTGGGGTTGGAGTTCCAGCAGAGACCGACCTGATCGTGGCGCGTCAGCCGCATGATCGCCGCGCAGGCCTCCGGCTCCTGGGTCTGGGCGCCGTGCACCTCCACCCAGATCTCGACGCCGCGCCCGCCGCCGTAGTCGCCCAGTTCGCGGAGGCAGGCCGCGATTTGGGCAAAGGCCGCCTCGCGGGTCAGCTCTTTCGGGATGCCGTTCGGCCGGACCTTGATGCCCCAGGCGCCGGTGTCGTGGGCCAGATCGATAAAACGTTTCGCCTCTTCGACGTTTTTTCTCCGGACGTCCGCATCCGGGCTGTGAAACTCGCAGACCGTACCGTAACTGAGCAAGCGGACTTTGGAACGTTCGAAGCGCGCGCGCAGACGGGCGCGGTCTTCCGGGGCGAGGCTGGGCTCCACACCGTGCTTGTGCTGGGTTCGCAACTCGACCGCCTGAAACCCCGTTTCTTCCAGGTTTTTCAGGATCGTCTCGACGTCCCAGTCTTTGAGAATCTCGTAGGTGACCGCTCCGAGCATCATAGGCTTGAAGCGTTCATTCTACGTCTTTCTTCACCTCAGGGCGCGCCTCGCCGCCGCACGCTCCACGCCGTCCCGCGGCGTCGCCAGGAGGCGCCATTCAAGTGGGCACGCCCAATCTGGGGAGCACCCACCTGTTCAGCGCAAACCACCCACCCAGGACCACGATCGCAACCGCCCATTCCGGCACATCTTTACAGATGCAGGGCCCCGCGTGGTGGTGACATTGATTGCGCCGACACTTTGGATGGTGACGGATGGTAGCACCGGGTGCGGGAGGCGGGGCGCGACCCCTGTGCCACAATGAGGATTCACCCCATGACCGGTAACGAAGTCCGCCAGAAGTTTCTCGATTACTTTGCCTCCCACGGGCACCGTGTAGTGCGCAGTTCCTCGCTGGTGCCCGCCAACGACCCCACGCTCCTGTTCACGAACGCGGGCATGAATCAATTCAAAGACGCGTTCCTGGGATTGGAGAAACGCGACTACAGCCGCGCGGCGACGTCGCAGAAGTGCGTGCGCGCGGGAGGGAAGCACAACGATCTGGAGAACGTGGGCTTCACGCGGCGGCACCACACGTTCTTCGAGATGCTGGGGAACTTCTCGTTCGGCGATTACTTCAAGAAAGAAGCCATCGCCTACGCCTGGGACCTGGTGACCGGCCACTACGGGCTGCCGAAGGACCGGCTGTATGTCACGGTGTTCCGCGAAGACGACGACGCGGAGAAGCTATGGCAGGAAGTAGCCGGTGTGCCCAGGAGCCGGATCTTCCGGCTGGATGAGAAAGACAACTTCTGGCAGATGGGCGAGACGGGGCCGTGTGGACCTTGTTCGGAAATCCACTATGACCTGGGCGTGGATGCGGCTGAGCCGGGGCGCGAGCACGAGGAGTTTCCCAACGACGCCGGGGGACGTTTCGTGGAGATCTGGAACCTGGTGTTCATGCAGTTCGACCGCTCGGCGGACGGGGTGCTGACGCCGCTCCCCCGGCCCTCGATCGACACGGGCATGGGCTTGGAGCGCATCGCCGCCGTGCTGCAGGGCAAGATCACGAACTACGACACGGACCTGATCCAGCCGATCATCGCCCGCGGCGCGGAGCTGCTGAACCTGACCGTGGGGGAAGACGCGAAGGCCGACGTGGCGCTGCGCATCGCCGCCGACCATGCCCGCGCGACAACGTTCCTGATCCACGACGGCGTACTGCCGGCCAACGACGGCCGCGGCTACGTGCTGCGCAAGATCATGAGGCGGGCCATGCGGCACGCCCGCATGAACGGCGCGACCGAGCCGTTCCTCTATCAGCTCACGGGCTTCGTTGCCGAGCTGATGCGGCCCGCGTATCCCGAATTGATGGAGTCCGTGCAGCGGGTGGCGCGCATCGTCAAGGATGAGGAGCATCGTTACGCCACCACGTTCCAGGTGGCTGAGAAGGTGTTTCACGACGAGGCCAAGGCCGCCGCGGGAGGCGTGCTGCCGGGCGCCGCGGCCTTCAAGCTGTACGACACGTACGGGCTGGCGCTGGACGAACAGGAAGAGATGGCGCGCGAGTTCGGGCTGGCGATCGACCGCATCGGATTCGAGCAGGAGATGGAGAAGCAGCGCGAGCGGGCGCGCGCGTCCTGGAAAGGCGCCGAGAAAGCTCACGTCGCGCCGGCCTACAGCCAATTGCTCGAACAGCACGGGCGGACGCAGTTTCTGGGTTACGAAACGCTGGAGTGCGGAGCGAGCCGGATTCTCGCGGTGATCCGCGATCAGCAGCCCGTCGCGTCGCTGGCCGCGGGCGAGGCGGGCGAAGTGGTCCTCGACCGGACGCCGTTCTACGCCGAGGCCGGCGGACAGACCGGCGACACAGGCGCATTATACGGAGAGGGCGGCGTGAAGGTGGCCGGCGTGTCCTCGGTCTACCCGGCCGTTCCCGGCTTGAGTGTTCACCGGGTGGTGGCGGCGCAGGATCTGGCGGCCGGCGCCGTGGTGCGGGCGGCCGTGGAAGCACCGCTCCGCTCCTCCACGCAGCGCAACCACACTGCCACGCACCTGCTCCACGCGGCGCTGCGCCAGGTGTTGGGAACGCACGTCAAACAGGCGGGCAGCGTCGTGGAGCCGGGCCGCCTGCGATTCGACTTCACGCACTACACGGCGATGGACGCCGATGAGATCGCCGCGGTGGAACGGATCGTTAACGAACAGATCCTGCGCAACACCGCGGTCGAGACGGATGTGATGGAACTCGACCAGGCGCTCACCACGGGTGCGATGGCGCTCTTCGGCGAGAAGTACGGCGACCGGGTGCGCGTCGTTTCGGTGCCCGAGTTCTCGCGCGAGCTGTGCGGCGGCACGCACGTGGCGCGCACGGGTGACATTGGCCTGTTCAAGATCGTCACGGAGGGAAGCATCTCGGCGGGCGTGCGGCGCATCGAAGCGATCACCGGAGAAGGGGCACTGAACCGTTTCCAGGAAGCCTCGGCGTCGCTGGCGCGCCTGACCCAGTTGATCCGCACCAGTGAACCGGAGTTGATCGAGCAAACCGAGCGGCTGATGACGCAACAGCGGACGCTCGAGAAGCAGATCGAACACTTGAAGGCGAAGGTAGCGCAATCGCAGTTGAGCGACCTGGAGCAACAGGCGCGGACGCTCAAAGGCGTGCGCGTGCTGGCGGGGCAGGTGGAGGGAGTGGACCGTACCCAGATGCGCGCCCTGGCGGACCAGCTACGGAACAAGTGGAAGACGGGAGTGATCGTGCTGGCCGCCGCGGAAGACTCGAACGTCTCGATCGTATCCGCGGTGACCAAGGACCTGACGGCGAAGGTGCATGCCGGGAAACTGGCGGGTTCAGTGGCGCAGCAGGTGGGCGGCAAGGGCGGCGGGCGGCCCGATATGGCGGAGGCGGGCGGCAAGGATGTGGCGGCGTTACCCCAGGCGCTCGCGAGCGTCTACGAGTGGGTGGAGAGCTTGCTCTAAGCGATGTCTGACACCGGCGTGGTGGTGGTTGGCGCGGGCCCAACGGGCCTGGCGTGCGCCATTGAACTGAAGAAGCGCGGGATCGAAGCGATTTGCGTGGACAAAGGGTGTCTGTGTAACTCGCTCTACAACTATCCCACTTACATGACGTTCTTCACAACGCCGGAGTTGTTGGAGATCGGCGACATCCCCATGACGTCGCTCAACGAGAAGCCGACGCGTCTCGAAGGATTGAAGTACTATCGCCGGGTTGCCGAGTATTACCGGTTAAATGTCCGCCAGTATGAAACGGTGCTTTCGGTGCGGGGCACGGACGGCGATTTCGCAATTACAACGCGGGACCGGCGCGGGGAAGAGCAGTCGTACCGGGCGAAGAAGGTCATTCTCGCCACCGGTTTCTACGATATCCCCAACCGGTTGGGCTGTCCGGGCGAGGATCTGCCGAAAGTTACTCATTACTACAAAGAGCCGCATCCGTACTGGAATATGGACGTGGCGGTGATCGGGGCGAAGAACTCGGCGGCGATCGCGGCTCTCGAATTACATTGGTGTGGCGCGCGGGTCACGCTGATCCATCGCGGACCGGCGATTCACAACCACGTCAAGTACTGGATCAAGCCGAACATCGAGAACCGCATCAAGGCGGGCGAGATCGCGGCGTACTTCAATTCGAGCGTCACCGCGATTCGCCCCGGGGAAATCGACGTGCTGTCGCCGGATGGGCTGGTGACGCTCCCGAACGACTTTGTGCTGGCGATGACCGGATACCGGCCGGACCTGAAGTTCCTGGGTTCGGCGGGCATCACGCTGGCGCAGGACACTCGCCGCCCGTACTCCGACGCGAAGACGCTCGAGAGCGA